>CACYRP010000004.1 GCA_902776765.1 Fibrobacter succinogenes | reverse complement strand
CGCCAAGTTCGACTTTACAGCAGAGCCCTTCTGCGCAACGACATTCGATACAAAGAGCAATGACTACAAGGCATCATGCTCTGCAATCGGAGAAAAGGCAGGAAAAACTACAGACAGCAAGACAAAGACTCTCGGCTTCAAAAGAAAGAAATAAGAACCACGGAGCCCCAGGATTTAGCCGTCCTGGCGGCTCTTTATTTTTAGAACAAAAGATAAACGTATGAAAAAACTAATCAGTGCTATTTTCTTATTATCCTTATTCTGCATAGAGCATTCTCTGGCAGCAAATACTCATAGTCTACCGAATCTCGACAGGACCTGCAAAACTTGCACGCGTATACACAACGATTCGGTAAACGTCTTTAACAGGCGCCCCATCCGCTTGAACCAAAGCGGATTCAAGCCCGAACATTACAAGTATGCCTATGTTGCAGACCCTACAGAAAAGACGTTCAAAGTCATTGACGCCAACAGTGGAAAAGAAGTTCCCGGAGGAGGAAACCTCACCCTCATAGGAACTGTTACCAAGCCAGGTATAACAGTTAGAGTATCCTTCAACTCCCTCCAAGACTTAATGAGACTTGGGGACACAACTTCGACGGGAACAGAAACTCTCTACCGCGCTGATTTCACAACGCTATCAACAGTGGGTGAATACTTCATCGTTGTGGGTAAAGATACCTCGGCAACATTCCATATCAGCCCCTATATTTACAACTCCATTCTTGAGAAATCGTTGATGTTCTTTGGAATCCAGCGCTGCGGCAATACGGATTCCCACTTCCACGGTGCCTGCCACTTGAAGGATGGTTCAAAAATAAATCATGACCTTACCGGTGGTTGGCATGACTGTGGTGACCATTTTAAAGTCGCCGAAACCGTCGGTTATGCAGCTTACGTGCTTTCAATGGTTTACCTCACCTACCCTGACAAGGCTGAAGACCGTTTCGGTCATTCATATGCAGACACAATTCGAGATGGCATTCCGGACATTCTCTATGAAGCTAAAATCGGTGCCGATTATATCATGAAACTTTACGATGCCTCTGTTGCCGAAGGACTTATCGAAAAAGGCGACATGTTCCATACGGTGGGCATGAGCGATTGGGATCACAGATTCTGGGACGTGCCCGAACACCAAGATATGCAAAATTATGACAAAGGAGGTCCAGACCGACTTGTTCTCAAAGGTATCGGAACTAACGTTGCAGGCATTTACACAGCCACCTTGGCAAACGTTGCCGCCGGGTTTAAATGGATCAATCCTTCTTACTCTAAAAGACTATTAGATGCAGCAAAAACAATTTATGCAAAAATTGTGAAGCCGACATACTTAAAATACACAGAATCATATGAAGGTCCAGACAAATGCGCTAAAAGGGGCAAAGCAACTTTATACGAGTATAGCGATGGTAATATAACCTTTAACGGAAAAGGATACTACAGCGGTATGGGGCTTTGCGAAGACGACGCTGCAGCGGCAGCCGTATCGCTTTGGTATGCTACCGGAGATACCACATATTCGTATGACTTGTATAAAAATCCGGACATGAACCAAAATGGGCATGCAAAATATGACTTGGCATTTTTCCCTAAAGGGATCCTTGCTATGGACCAGGGCTTCAACAACTCTTGGGCAACGGACTACCAGAATCTATTCGCCTATGTTCTGTTCGCCATGCAAAGGCTTATCTTGAACGACCCCGAATACGAAACAAAATTCGGACTTTCGCAATTGGAAAGAGATTCCCTATCGATGCGCGTGATGGCGGCATTCCGCAAGCAAGTCGAAACCAACTCCACGGGTGATTCCGTTGCAGTTCTTTATCCGGGTTCCGGCAATGCAGAACCTCGCGAAGGCACATCCAAGCTCAAAGTGCAACCTCCCTACAACTTGGTGTGGACCAGCTTTGACTGGGGCGTGATGCGCTACAACATGGGTTCTGCAGTGGCTGTATTCCTTTTGTATGAACTTACAAAAGACGAACGCTACTTGAAAGTCGCTTTGGACAACATGTATTACGTACTGGGCGCCAACCCCTGGGATATTTCACTTTTGCTCGGTGCAGGCGACAAGAACCCGCAACACCCGCATAACCGTTCCGCAAACCCCGATGGTTACAATGCAGGTGGCGGCATTCCTTACGATTACAAGTGCCCCATCGGCGCATTGATGGGTGGACGCGCTCCGAATTTACCATTAATTGAAGACTGGGAAAAATACACATCGACAGAAACCTGTATCGACTTCTCGGCTCAGTTCCTGTTCCCGGCACAAAGCCTTGCAGAACAACTCCCGCCCGATAACGACGGTCCTGTTTTCAGCGACATCGTTGGTATCCCCACATCGGATTCTACAGCAATTATCAGCTGGAAGACCGACGAACTCGCACTCGTAACCGTTTCCTATGATGTAACAACAAATGCCAATACCGCAAAATCCATACAGCTCACCGAAGCGGTCAAAGAAGGCTCCGTAACACTCACCGGCCTAATTCCTGGGCAAACGTATTACTTCTTCCTTGAAGGCGTCGACCCTCATGGAAACATCACCACGGATGACAACCACAGCTATTGGTACAAATTCACCATGACCTCGACAGCAACACAAATCAAGGGTGTTACCATTTGTCAGGTGGATAATCGCAGTGCCAAAATTTACTGGTGGAGTACGGACCGTCTAGATGGAATGGTCCATTTCGGCAAAGCAAAAGGATCCTATACTGAAAAAGTAGTCGCAAATGGCGGTGTAGCGCTTTTCCACGAAGCAGTCCTTACCGGACTTGAAGCCGGCACGACATACTACTTTACCGTTTCATCCGGTGCAACGACTTCCGAAGAATATTCTTTCACGACCGAACAATACGCAACAACAGTCAACATGGATATCAACGTCAAGCCTCTCAACAAGGATGGATGTAGAAACTCTTCCGACTGGAAAAAATGCAATACGTTCCTCGTCATCGTCCGAAACAAAGACTCGGTGGAATACAACGATCTTGATTTAAGATTCTATTTCCCCGTAGCAGTCCAAGGATCAAGCAACAACAAGTCCATTTGGGATGGTTCCGGATATTCCGTTGGCATGCCTATCATAGAATTCGGCACTCCTGTAGCCTATAATGTAACATCAATGAAGGACTCCGTAGAAACGGGCTATTATACGCCAGTCCACATCGAGGGAAAACTTGCTGTATCCGGTAGCTACTTCTTTGAATTAATTATAAATCCCACATACGGAAGCATCGACAGCAGTTGGTCATTTAGGCCCCATATCGCAGCTGACGACCCAGAATACTCCGAAGGTATCAATTTGAAGCGTGGACCGCTATATAAAGAAGAATCCAACTCCAACATGTACGTAGAAATCATTGATGGTGTAGGCGAAGCGGCTTTCAGAAAGACGGCATACGTCACTGCATACTACCACGGCACATACATTTACGGCTACGCTCCAGATTACACACCGGATAAAGGCCCTCAAGTTGACCGTTCAATCGAAACAACGTTCTCAAGCCCGTTCATAAGCCCAATTCACTCCGTCGAAAAAGTGGATCCGGTAACAACCTATTCGGCCACAAGCACGATTACTCCTAACGGATTCCTCGATGCCGTTGAAAAGAACAGCGATCCCTATTCATTTGAATATCTAAATCCCAAGCGTACGGACGCCATTTCCTTCGGCGTTACCGACACTCTACTCGCCTACGGCAACAACTATATAGAATGGGTCACCTGGCACAACAGAAATGCCAACCAGAAGACCGAAAACAAGTATGATTGCGCCTGCGCTGTTGTACGCACGAACGTCGAAATCGACAGTATTACAAAGCCGCTCGAAAAACGTTATCTCGCATTCGACAAGGCTAAAATTACCGGCTACAAGAATAAGTTCGTCGAAGTCCAAATTTCTCTCCTCGACAGTAATCTTAACGTTATCACCGATGAAAAGAATTTGAACGTAGAACTGTTAACAGACGATCCGAACGTTCGCTTCTACACCGATCCGACAGCAACGATTCCAGTAACGACAGTCACGCTTTTCGATGGCGTAACAACCATTTACGTCAGTTCCGACGTAGCTTTGCAAACGACAATTTCAGCAACGCATGCAAACACGGCTGATTACGCCTATACACCGGCTATAGCCGAGCTCACCATCGAAGATCTTCCGCCTTGGCCGATTATCGATGTAGCAAAGATTGTGGACCTGAACTGCGACCACATTCCTGACGCTATGGATATCACGCTTTCATCGGAATATATCGAAAATCAATCGTTCTCCTCGATTTCGTTCATCTACGGAAACGAAACAATTGTTTCAAATAAAGTCAAGTCGCTGAACGGAAAATCACTCATTGTAGAAATCACAGTTCCGCAAGAAGTCGTGACGGATGCCTCCGGAAAGATTACGCTCGAAAGCAATATCCAAGGCAACAAGAAGACCGTTGAAGATATCTATTCTGATGGCATTTCGCCGGCACTGCTTTCTGCAACAGTTCTCGAACGTCAGGATACATCGACGACAGACCACCTTTACCTGCAATTCAGCGAACCGATTTCGGCTCCGGGTACAAAATTCCCGCTCATTCTTTACAACACTGATGCAACAACAAAGGCAACCATCCCCACGGTTCTCTCGGCCAAGCTCTACAACGAAACCAAGAACATTTGGGACTTCGAAATCGCCTTTGATGCAGGCAACGGATCTCTCATAACCGCCGGCATGTGGGGGCAACTCGACCCGATAGGCTCCATTACGGACTTGAACGGCAACGGAGTAGCGGGCCTTTGCACTCCAGAAAAAGTTGAAATTCTCCTGAAGATTTTGCCAATTCCGATGACATACGCCGTCATTACCGACAAGGCTCAAAACGGTTTTGCAAGCCACATCGATGTAACATTCCAAAAGGCACTCGACAATAAGCATACGCCAGAAAAGCTGGAAATCATCTTCGGTATGGCCAAGCCCGAAACGCTCACGGTCGAAAAGAGCAAATTTGTATTGAATGGAGAAAATCTCTCCATCGATCTTGAAAAGCCGTTCCAGTTCGGTAACACCTGCGGCAATTACGAAGGCTCTCTCCCAGGTGGAAAATTCCTCACGAACGCAGGCCTTGTAACACAATACCTTGGAACAGGCGCCGCCACAGAAACAAACAGCGTCCTCGCCGAAGATAAGGTTGGGCCGGTCTACGTTTCTGCATCAATCAACCAAACGGCAAACGCCGACATTTTGAGCATCACCGCAAGTGAACCGCTAGTTCTTGCTGATGAAATGCAGCAGTTCTACAGACACAAACGCGCAGATAAGCAAACCAATGTTTTCAACAACGGATTCACCAGCTGGAATTTTATGCAGAAAAACGCTGGCATTACGCTCATCTACATGGGTGATCTCACGGGTAATGTAATGGAAGGTGACTTTGTACGAATGGGTTCCATGATAACAAGTACCTTCAAGGATGCAAATGGCAACTATCCTGAATTGGATGTGCCCTGGGTTCTCGTGAACGGTAAAAATAATCCGACTATCAAATACGATGTCAAGTTGCGCGACATTGTTAATGACGTCAATTCCAATAACCGCACGAAGGTGAACGTCGGAGAGACAATGCGTTTCTATATCAAGAATCCGACAACGAACAAGTTCGATCTTATCCAAAACGACAAGATTACACTTGCAGGAATTGATTCTGCTGATATTGGAGGCGCCATCTTTGACGTGAAACTCACAGTACCTCGCGGAGCATCGTACGGTGAAGAATGTGCTTGGAGCAATCTCTTTGTCAAGTTCAATATTCCTATATATTCGAATCTAGGCAACTTTGTCAACCGATTCCACAACTCCTTCAATGTAGACCCGAAACAATACCTTTCGCCCAATAACTTGGTAGAATTCGCCATCGAATGGGCTAACAAGGGACCGTCGGGAATTCGCTCCAAGGATGACAGAGCTGTGGGTACAGGCGCGTATATTTACAAAGCCGAAATCGAAGCAACATTCTCGCCAAACATGAACAATCCTGATGTCAAAAGCAATGCAAAAATCATCAGTAACTTCTCGTCAAAGTCATCGTTCGAGCAGAGAAAGACATTCGGCATAAAGAGAACAAAGTAAAACCGTCCAAACAATTGGGAAAATATGCAAGAGAGTCTATTTACAAACTCACCTTACGTAATCGCGCTTTCCGTTATAGCGTTAATCGTCGTATGCTATTTTCCCATCATGCTTGGACAAAAAACGTCAATCAAGCAGCTCCCGCGTTCTATTCACCAGCTGGTGATTATCAGTATATTCTGGCACGCGAGCAACTTGATTGGCGATGTTTTCTTTAGTGGCGATAACTTTATCGCAGGAACAAAAGCCTACACGGCTAGGCAACTCATTTTCGGAGCAGCAGCTTTGGGCTGGACTCAGTTGGGCAATGCCGTTCAGCACACCGCAGAAATCAGCTTGAAAATAAAAAGAAAGAACTGTTGGAAGCTCATGAATATTATCGGAGCTGTGACTGTTGTGATTTCAACTTATCTTTTTATCAACGAGCCCTCTTTCATTCCTAAGCTAAATTTATTTAGCTACAGGCCTTTTGCCGAAAGACCCATATTCAGCTTTTACTCGTTGTTATTCTGCATATTTGTCCTTCCTAATCTCATTATCACAGCTTATATTCTTCTTCGCAATATCGTGCAATCCAGCGATACGACGCTACCCCATCAGGTCAGCATTTACATGTTGGTCTCGTTCGTATTCTTTGTAACGCTAGCGGCTCTCTTCGATTTTGTCATCCCCATTTCTACAAATTTCAATAAATACGATCAATTCCTCAAATGGTCGCAATTCATCTCAGTATTCATAGCCATACTTTCGGGCCAATACTTCACATCAGTTTCATTTAAAAATAAAAGCGCCTCTTGGTTTTTAGACAAATTAAGAGAAAAGATGGTAGACGGACTTTTGTACTACAATTACAAAGGTGAAATTCAACTTGCAAATCCGGCAGCGCTAAGCATTTTGCACACTACGCAAGAAGCGCTCCACAACAAAAAAATTTCTTCAATCTTTCCGCAAATCACAGACTCTTCACGCGAATCAACTTATAACAAAATAAGAGTCAAGATTGATAATGAAGACCATATTTTTAACGTTTCAATTTTTGAAATTCGCCAATCGTTGACCACCAACTACAACGTAGCCTTTTTCAGCGATGTTTCGAACACGCTGCATTATCAGCAAATTATCAAGAACCGCGACGAGCAGTTCAAGGAATACCAACTCGACCAGATTCGCTACCAGGAACGTTTGAACATCTGGAAAAAGAAAGTCGACGAAAGTAAATACTTCTTGGATACGCTTATCAGTACGCTCCCATTCCGTTTTTGGTCCAAAAACGAGCAGGGCGTATTCATGACGCAAAACCAGACCGACATCAAGAGTCGCGGGAACTTGTTACAGACTTCGGAACCGGACAACAAGATTCTGCCCGAAGAACTCTTGGCCCGAAACGAAGGCGAACCGCAAAGTTTTATTTCTTACGAACGAATTAAAAAATCAACAAGCAACTTGGAAGAAGAAGAAGACTCTGTCGAAATTTTGAAGCAAGATGAATACAACATGGCAGTCCGCAAAGGAGAGGCCAAGGATATCATGATTTTCGAAAACATGTTTATCCCAATTATCGCTCCGCGCAAGCCGTATAAAATCATCGGCATCAAAATTGACATCACCAATGAAAAGCGCCTCGAAAAAGAACGCGACATGTTGCAAGAACAAAAGCACATCCATTCGAGACTCGAAGAATTGGGAACAATTTGCGGAGGCTTTGCACACGACTACAACAACATCCTGGGCTCGCAGATCGGATTCTGCGACCTCGCACTTGAAGTGCTTGATAAAGACAACCAAGCATACTTGTTCATCCAGGAAGCGAGAAAGGCGGCAACACGAGGCAAGGAATCCCTCGAAGAGCTCTTGAACACCATTCGCGGAAAAACTTCGGAAAAGGACAAGCTCACGGAATTTGCGCCATACATGATTATCGAAGACGTGGTGAAGAAGCTCTGGATTACGCTCCCGCCAAACGTAAAGGTAAAGGCCGACAATATCGACAAGGATATCCGCATTGTTGGAAACGTATCGGCTCTCGATCGCATTATCAGCAACCTTGCAAACAACGCCATCTTTGCCATGAAAGAAAATGGTGGAACGCTTACAATTGCATTAAAGCGCGAAGTACTCTCGGAACCGCTTATTACGCCGTATGCACCGCAGATTGACGCGGGTACTTATGCGAAAATTACCGTCGAGGATACAGGCACCGGCATGGATACCGCGACCCTCGAACGCATCTTTTCACCGTTCTTTACGACCAAGGCGCCGGGTGAAGGCCTCGGCTTGGGCTTGTCTTCGGCCTTAAGACTGCTAAAAGAAGGCAATGCAGGCTATACAGTACAAACAACCTTGGGCGAAGGAACTATTTTTAATCTATATTGGTCTATAAGAAACGAGAAAATGGAGGCTTAATGTCTACAATACTCATCATTGACGATGATGCTCAGCTCAACCTCATGTTGAAGTCTGCCCTGGAATTAAAAGGTTACACTGTCGATACTGCTTGCAACGGTAAGAAGGCAAAGTCGCTTTATCAAAAGAATACGTACGATGTGATTATCACCGATATTATCATGCCGGAAGGTGATGGCTTTGAAGTTGTCCTTGACCTTCGCCGCATGGGCATGAGCGACCGTACAATCGCCATCAGCGGTGGTGGACGTACTTCTGCCGAAGACTACCTTGCAACGGCTCAGCACTTCGATGTAGCCGCAATTTTCAGCAAGCCACTGGATCTCCAGTTGCTCCGCAACAAAGTTGACGAGATAATCAAAGCACATTCGTAATAGCGTAAATGATGAATATCCTGATCGCTGATTTTGATCGGAAATTTGTCGAGGAGCTACAGCGGAACTGGTCCATCGCCGGAACGAACCTCTTGGTCTGCTCCGACGAAAAGACTCTGATGCCGCTTATAAAAAAGACGTCGATAGACCTTGCGTTTATCGAGGTCCCTTTTTTAATGCTCGACAATATGGATTTGATCAGCTACCTCAAGGAACGCCAGCCTGGTATCGAAATTTTCGTGCTGTGCGACGACCGCAACTGGCAGGGGGCCGCAAGTGCCATTACACGCGGTGCAACAAGCTTTTTGAAGAAGCCGGTCACGTTATCGCTTCTTGAAAACACAGCCAACAAAATCCAGGCGCAACAGCAAAACAAGTCCAACACGCAGCTGATGGAATCGCAAGTGTTGGACAGCCTTCTCGGCGACACTCCCGAGATGCGCAAGATTTTAAAAACCGTCTACAAGGTCGCACCAACCAACAGTACCTTGCTCATAACTGGCGAATCCGGTTCGGGCAAGGAATTTTTGGCGAACGTCGTACACCGCTACAGCAAGCGCGCTAACGAACCGTTTGTGCCAGTCAACTGCGGAGCTATCCCCGAGAACCTCGTCGAAAGCGAACTTTTCGGTAGCAAGAAAGGTTCTTACACCGGTTCTACCGCAGACAAGAAAGGCTTGTTCGAATCTGCAAACGGCGGTACACTTTTCCTCGATGAAGTCGGCGAACTGTCGCCAGCCACACAAGTTAAACTTTTGCGTTTCTTACAAAGTCACGAGATTAGGCGCGTGGGCGAAACAGAGGCTCGCTATTTGGACATTCGCATTATCGCAGCAACAAACCGCGATTTGCAGCAGGCCATGCACGAAGGGCGTTTCCGCGAAGACCTCTACTACCGCCTGAACACATTCCATTTGCAACTCCCGCCGCTCAGAGATCGAAAGCCTGTCATTCCGAATTTAATACGTTACTTTATTCTAAAGAACAAGGAAGCGCAAGGCAAAGAAATTCACGACCTTGAACCGGCGGCACTTTACGCTTTGACGAAATACCCCTACCCCGGCAATATCCGTGAACTTGAAAACATCATGGAACACGCGATTGTGCTTTCGGAAGGCGGAATCATCAAGCTTGAAGATTTGCCGGAATATGTGCAAGTAGAAGCACGCGAAAAGACGGTCGCCATCCCGCACATCAAAGACAATGATGGAAAAGCTGTGAATGAAGAATTTGCGCAAGAAGATATTGTTCGCGAAGACGACGAAGAAATAGAGTCGCCAATAAAGCCAATTCACTTTGCCCCGGTTACAGGCAAATCCGATAGCGCAGGGCTTTTGACGCATAACCCGACCAAGTACTTGACGCACAATCCAGAGGCAGACGAAGAAATTCTTTCGCTCGACGAAATGGAACGCAGACACATTCTGCATGCGCTGAGCATTTGCAAAGGGAACAAGACCGAAGTGTGCAAGAAGCTCGGCATCAGCCGCGCAACTCTTTGGAGAAAGCTCAAAGAGTTAAAGATTGAAATGGACGGCGGAGAGGAGTGAGCGGCTACGCCGCAGTTGGCAGAACTTAGACCGCTACGCTCTTAGAACTTAGTTATTTGCTCTTAGATAAGAGATTGTTCTAAGTTCTAAGCTCTTACCTCAACGAGCGTTGCGACTAGGCAAGAATCTTTTGTAGAACCGCTACCGACAAAGTCTACGTCTTGGGATTTTTTCCAAGACGTTTTTGCGTTGGGATGGACTGAAGAAACTGCGGCAAGGACATCTCGCGCAAACGAATTCAAATTGAATTCACTGTAATTGGAACTCACCATGAAAAATCCATCCGGATTCAGGAGTTCCGCACATTCAGCAACAAGCGGCATCAAGTGTTCGCGCACGTTAAAGTTAAACCCCTTGAAGCGAGCAAAGCTAGGCGGGTCCAGCACAATGCCGTCAAAATGGAGCCCCTTCTTTTTTGCCCAGCGCACATATTCAATGGCATTACCGCGGAAGAATTCTCCCGGGTACAAATCGAGGCCATTCAGCGCATAATTTTCACGCCCCTTGTCGAGAATCTTGCCGCTGATATCGGCATTTGTAGCAACCGCTGCACCGCCTAAACGGGCATGGACGGAGAAACTGCAAGTATAGCTAAAAAGGTTGAGGAATCGCGGACCTTCGAATGCTGCGGGAGTCGAGGATTGCGCAGTTTCGGGATGCAACGGAGATACATTTGCAGTTTCGGGATGCGCCGAATATGTGCCGGTCATCGCGCGGAAACGTTCTTCGACTTCCAAGCGCACATGACGCATATCCAAGAACAGCCCCGGATTAATCGTATCCATCAAATCCACATGAAACTGAGCCTTGCCTTCGCGAACAATGCCAACAGCATCTTCGCGAGAGCCCACCGCCACATCCATGGGTGCATTTTCCAGCGAACGACCCGCACTAGAAAGGCGTTCCTTCACCACAACGCAAACAGGATTGAAAAGTTCGCCTATGGCATTGACTATTTCGTTCTTGCGCCTTAAAAGTTCAGGTCCAAAAAATTGTATCTGAAAACGTTCGCCATAACGGTCAAGCGTCAACCCTGGGAAATCGTCGGCGACCCCGTTCACGACGCGATACGCATCCGTCACATCGAATAAGGAGGCTCGCTTGTCAAATGCAATCGCTAAATTGTTTTTTAAATCAAAAGCCATTTGAAATAATACGACAAAAATAGAAAATTCACTGGATCCCGTCGGTCGTTTCACGCCCTCCAGGATGACAACTCTTTCGTCTCTCGTCTATAGGGCCACCAAAGGCCCGTTCTTTCGTCTATTTATCCAACGTCTTGATTTGATCGACGAACTCGCCCACTTCCTTGAATTCGCGGTAAATGGATGCAAAGCGAACGTAAGCAACAGCATCAAGCTTTTTGAGTTCCTGCATCACAAGGTTGCCAATCTGATCGTAACTGACTTCGGAATTTTCGGATGTCTGCAAAGCGTTTTCGACACGAGTCACAAGCTGTTCAATATCGTCAATAGACACTGGGCGCTTTTTGCAAGAGTTCATGATTCCGCGCAAAAGTTTCTCTCGCTGAAACGGTTCACGTTCACCACTGCGTTTAATAACGGTCAACTGCTGGACTTCAACGTATTCACGAGTCGTAAAACGTCGACCGCAAGCGCAACATTCACGACGACGGCGAATCGACGAGCCACTCACGCGGCTATCGACAACCTTGTCGTTATCATTCTTGCAAAATGGACAAATCATGCCTTGAATATAACTTTTTTATTTAAAATGTAACCTAAATCACAATAAAATTACATATTTAATCAATAGTTAATAGTGATTGGTCTGCAGTATTTTTAGCTGAACAAAAAACGGCACCGATATCGGCACCGTTTTTTTAAATGTTTCGATGGCGTTCGCTAATTATGCGTTTGCAGCCTTGAAGTCGGCAACGTTCTGAGCAAACTCAGCGAGGTATTCCTTAGCAGCTGCGGCAACAGCTTCAGGAACATAACCGAATTCCTTTTCGAGGACGCCTGCCGGAGCAGAAGCACCGAAGCGTTCGAGACCGGAGACCTTGCCGAAGCCACCCACGACCTGAGCAAACAAGAGCGGAAGGCCGCTGGACTTTGCAAACACCGGAGTCCACGGAGCAATGATGCTGTCGCGGTATGCCTTGTCCTGCTTGAGGAAGAGAGCCGGGCTAATCATGGAGACTACGCGAACGGCCTTGCCTTCGGCGCGGAGGAGTTCGGCGGCCTGATGTTCAAGGAGAACATCGCTTCCATTTGCAACCAAAGTAAGGTCCGGGTTCTTGCCGGCGGCGGTATTGTCGCTCACGATGTAGGCGCCCTTGCGGCAAGCCTTGGCAGCTTCATAGCGGTTTTCACCCGGAAGCGTGTTCACCACCTGACGTGTGAGGATAAGAGCCGTCGGGCTGTCGTTGTTTTCAAAAGCCATTTCCCAAGCTGCGAGAGTTTCGTAGGCGTCAGCCGGGCGGAGCACGAGCATTTCAGCCTTGCCGTTTGCCTTGGTGAGGCTTTCGAGCAAACGAATCTGCGTTTCATGTTCGATGGGCTGGTGCGTCGGGCCGTCTTCGCCCACGCGGAAACTGTCGTGCGTAAACACGTACTTGACCGGGAGGCCCATGAGAGCAGCCATACGGATTGCAGGCTTCATAAAGTCACTAAACACGAAGAACGTTGCGCAAATCGGATAGAGGCCGCCATGGAGAGCGATACCGTTTGCAATGGCGCCCATCGTGAGTTCTGCAACACCGACCTGGACAAAAGCGCCCTTGAAGTCGTTAGCGCGGAAGATGCCCGTCTTGTCGAGGAACGCCTGCGTGTTGTCGGAGTTCGAAAGGTCCGCGGAGCTGCAAATGATGTTGTGATAATTTTCAGCGAGGTAACCGAGAACCGTACCGCTAGTGACGCGAGTGGCAACGCCTTCCTTGATGTTCAGCTTGGAGAGGTCGATCTTCAAGCCCTTGCCCGAGAGCCATTCGTTAAGCGTGGCAGACTTTTCGGCGTTAGCCTTGTCCCAAGCAGCCTTAGCCTTCTTCCATTCGGCGACCTGCTTGCGGAGTTCGTTGGCGCGTTCTTCGAAGCCGACCTTCACATCATCGAAGACCTGGAACGGATCGTCCGGATTGCCACCGAGATTCTTGACCGTAGCAGAGGTAGAAGCACCAGCTGCATTGAGCGGCTGACCGTGGGTAGAGACAGCGCCTTCGTAGCTCTTGCCGTCTTCGGCGATAGCGCCCTTGGCCATCGTGGTGTGGCCGTAGACGAGCACCGGCTTTTCAGTTTCGGCCCAAGCAGCCTTGAAAGCCTTGCGGAGTTCTGCAATGTTGGAACCGTCGCATTCAATCACGCGGAAGCCCCAGGATTCGTACTGCTTCACAAAGTCGTGATCCATCACGTCTTCGGTCTTGCAGCTGAGCTGGACCTGGTTTGCATCGTAGAAGAAGATGAGGTTCGAAAGCTTGAGGTGACCTGCAATGCGGCCCACGCCGTAAGCGATTTCTTCTTCGAGACCGCCGTCAGAAACGAGGCAGACCGTCTTGTGTTCGACAATGGAACCAAAGCGTTCGACCATGAAGCGTTCAGCGATAGCACCACCGAGAGCAATGCCGTGACCGATGCCGAGCGGGCCCGAAGAGTTTTCAATACCAAGGGAGACATCGACTTCAGGGTGGCCCGGAGTGCGGCTGCCAAGCTGGCGGAAATTCTTCACGTCTTCGAGGGTAAGACGGTTCGTAAGGACGAGTTCGGAATAGAGGAGCGGGCTCATGTGACCCGGGTCCATGAAGAAACGGTCGCGAGCCATCCAGTTAGCGTTGTCCGGATCGTAGCGCAAGAATTCAGCAAACAAAAGCGTAATGGCATCGGCGGCGCCCATGGCTCCACCCGGATGTCCGGACTTGGCCTTCTGCACCATCGCGGCAGAAAGGATACGGACGTTGTCAGCTGCTTTTGTAACTAATGAATCTTGCACGGTCTAACCCCTTTAGAGTTTTGTTTTTACGCGGCAAATTTAGTTTTTTCTTGCGAAACTCTCAAGGTATATTGTCAAATGAAAAGCCCAAAGCAATAAAAAGTTATATTTTCATCACAAATTACTATTCAGCAAAATCGCC
Organism: Fibrobacter succinogenes; assembly: GCA_902776765.1. Taxonomy (GTDB): domain Bacteria; phylum Fibrobacterota; class Fibrobacteria; order Fibrobacterales; family Fibrobacteraceae; genus Fibrobacter; species Fibrobacter succinogenes_N. The sequence continues at coordinate 69,804 of CACYRP010000004.1, read as the reverse complement.
CCCAAAGGCTCATCCCTTGGAGCGATTTTGCGTATTTTCGAGAAGGATTCAAATGAACTACAAAGACGCTATCTTGAAACTGTTCAAGAACTTAGCACACCCCACCGGTTTCATCGGAACAATTATCGCGCTTATCATCCCCATCCTTATTTATCTTTATGGAGACCCTAAAGGGAGCCATAAAAATATTATTCATGAACTCGATTTGAACCTCCCCTTCTGGCTTTTTTGGGGACAACTCATTCTCGGCATTGTCCTATTCATCATTTTAAACAAGGATTTTCGCGAATGGATCAAGGGAATACTTCCCGCAAAGTCCGTAAGCATCATGACTCTCGTGTTTGCGGTCGCCATTTCCATTTTTGCAGGCACCCAAATTGAAGCCCGCCACCGTGTGCAAAGCGATGAAAGCGTGTTCATGGCCGTAGCCCAAAACATGTACTACAATCACAAATCCGGCACATGCAACCAAGGCGAATTCGACAACGGCGCTCTCAAATGCAACCACACCTCCAACAGCTTCAAGACCAAGGGGCTTTCGTTCCTCTACTACCTCGGCATGCCACTGTTCGGAACGGACCTTCGCTGGATTTTCACGGCGGAATTTGTGATGTTACCACTAGCGTTCCTGCTCATGTTCCTCGCAATCGTTGCGTGGACAAAACAACCGCTCCTTGCATTCCTAGCATCACTCCTCACGGCACTCCAACCGACGGTTCTATTCCAGTTCCGAGCCATGTCCGTTGAACCGCTTTACATATTCCTCTCCGCACTTTCGCTCCTCGTCTTCAAGTGGGCATACGACAGAAACACTGTAATACACTGGACGTTCCTCGCCCTCATCCTTGCGTTCTTCGCCCAGACCCGCCAAGAAACCATCTTCTGCATTTTCGCATTTATCATTTTTGCTCTTCCAAAACTTCTCGACAAGCAAGACGCCAAGGCACCCATTTTCTTTGCGACGTTCTCGTTATTTTCTGTCCCAGTCCTCCTCACCATCAGCTATTTCCAAGGCTTTGGTTTCCAGGGCGGTGAGTTTTCAGCACATGGACACTTCTTCGAAGACCTCGCCAAGAACTGGGAAGTGATGACCATGAAGATTGGAGACAACGGAGAACTCCGCAATCCGTTCCTCAGCTACTTCAACTACCTCTTTGTAATCGGAGCCATCTACCTCGTCTTCCGCGCCATCAACGATGCTCGAAAGAGCAACTTCACCTACCTCAAAATTCTCAGCTTCTTGCTCCTGTACCACGTTCAGACGTACGTCATTCTCGAGAACGTTTCCGGCGATTTCAGCATTGAAATCAACCAACGTTACAGTCTCGTGATGTTGCCGTCCATGGCTTTTGTGGCAGCACTCCCCATCACCCACATGATCCAGTATTTTGCAACTCCGATAAACAGCAAGGAACAGAATGGCAAGGGCGCTATTATTGGCACACTCATCGCCGCAATTATCTTTACTGGTTGGACATTCCATTACAAGCAAGACTTCAACAAGAACATCATGTACAACCGCAATCACCTGACCATCGAAGAATACGAAATTCTCAAATGGCTCAAGGAACAGCCCAAGGCCGACCGCTTCTTTATTTACGGACGTCCGTGGCATTTCGTAGGTTACGGCATTTCGTCCCTCCACTATGACGAAGCTCGCAAACTGAGCAACGCAAAGATGAAGAAACTCATCGACAAGTATAAAGGCGAAGTCTATTACATCCGCGGACTAGACTGCTGGGACAGCCACACATACCACAAGAAAGCTGTGGAACACCGTATCGCAACGACCTGCGATGTATTCGAACGCGAGATGGACATGACCGGAGTCAAGAACATCTTGATTACGAACAACTACTGGGTACAGATTGCAAAATTCAACGGTCGCAAGAATTACAGCCCGGAAAAAATTATTTCAACCAAGAACTTGGAAACAGTCCCCGCCGATTCAGCCGAATCTAAAGCTAAATCTTTACGTATAAGCTACGACCTCAAGGAAAAAGGGCAATCTGCGTCTAAATGGTTATTCGTACTGACCTTGAACGATAAACTCATTACCTCAGCACCTTACCAAGTCGGTTCATTCCAAAAAGAAATCAATGTCGAAAAACTCCAGCCCGGCTTTAACCATGTTCGTTTTATCGTGCAAGACTTGTCTACAAAAAAGAAGCTCGCCGATATTTCGAAATTTTATTTCGAAGCAGGGAACGGCACGATTTCCCTAGCAGACTATTCCATCGAAAGCCACAAGCAGGAATGGGGCAATTTGCACAAAAACGAAAGTATCGAAGGCAACAAATTAACCGTAGATGGGCTACTTTATGAGAACGGAATCGGAACTCACGCCTCTTCTACGACAGTTTTTAATATCAACAAAAAATATTCGAAAATCAAGTTCTCCGTAGGTCTTGACGATGAGTCGCTTTGCAGTGATGGCGTTGCCGTTGAGGTTCTCGGCGACGGGAAATCTCTTGCAAAAACCCCGTTCTTTAAGAATGGAGAATTGCACAAAGTTGAAGCCGACATTGCCGGAGTCCAAGAGCTGACTATAAAATCCATGCCCCAAAAGGGCATCAACTGTAGCCATGTGGATATCGTGAACCCGGTACTTATACCTTAGTCATTGGTCATTAGTTTTATGGATGGCGGCAAAGCCGTGATTATTCTGCTAACGACTAATGACCAACTTACTAAAAGAATTTATATAAAAATCCCTAGTATCTAGAAACTATTAACTAGTAACTATTTTTCAAATTGCTATAATTGCACTATGCTTTTATCCGTAATTATACCTGTATTTAATGAAGAAGAGATCGTTGCCGAAACTTACCGCGTCTTGGAGGAAGAGCTTAAGGATATCGAGCACGAACTCATTTTTGTCAACGACGGTTCCAAGGACCGCACCCGTGAAATCGTGGAAGGCCTCCTCCCCGGGAACCCGAACAACAAGATTATCAACTTCAGCCGCAACTTCGGGCACCAAGCTGCATTCAGCGCGGGTCTCGACCATTGCATTGGCGATGCCGTGGTAATCATTGACGGCGACTTGCAAGACCCGCCAAGCCTGATTCACGAAATGCTCGAAAAATGGCGCGAAGGCTATCAAGTCGTTTACGCCCAGCGCAACAAGCGCAAAGGCGAAACCCTCTTCAAGCGCTTTACGGCATTCTGCTTCTACCGCCTCATTGGAAAGCTCACAAGCATCGACATTCCGCCTGACACAGGCGACTTTAGACTCATGGACCGCTGCGTGGTGGACCAGCTCAAGAACCTCCCCGAACGCAGCCGCTTCTTGCGCGGACTCGTTTGCTGGGTCGGTTTCAAGAAAATTGGCGTCAAGTACGATCGCGCCGAACGCACCGCCGGCACTTCAAAGTATCCGCTCAAAAAGATGCTCCGCCTTGCCTTCGACGGCATTACTGGGTTCAGTTCTGCACCGCTCAAGCTCAGTTTCTACATGGGCTGGATAGCAACGATAGTCGGCTTCGCCTTGCTTGTCTGGTCGATTCTTGAAAAGTTCCTCTCCCCTGCAACAACGGTTCCCGGTTGGGCTTCGCTCATGACCGCAATTATATTCTTTGCCGGCGTGCAGCTTTTGACCATCGGCATCCTCGGCGAATACATCGGCCGTATCTACGACGAAGTCAAGCAGAGACCGCTGTACATCGAAGACAAGAAATAGACGAGAGAACGCCCGCTATAGCGGGCTACAGACGAAAGACGAGAGGGTTGTTAGTCTTTGGTTATTAGTTATATTTGGCGCATATAGAGCCTAGTTAAAGCTAAAGGCTATTGACTAACAACTATTGACCTTTGACTAAAAAATGAAAAACAAGCTTTTCGTTATGAGTGCCGCCAGTGGCGCAGGAAAGACCACCCTCAAGGACCTGGTCATCAAGGATTTTCCGGACATCAAGTATTCCATCTCCGCAACGACCCGCAAGCCGCGCGAAGGTGAAATTGATGGAGTCCACTACTTCTTCAAGACGAAAGAAGAATTCGAAAAGCTCATCAAAGAAAACGGCTTGATTGAATGGAACGAAGTCCACGGCAACTACTACGGAACCCCAAAGAGTTTCGTTGAAAAGACTCTCGCCGAAGGGAACCGTGTGCTGTTCGACCTCGACGTTTTCGGCAAGGTGAACTTCGACAAGGTCTATCCTGACGCTACCGGCATTTTCATTATGCCACCAAGCGACGAAGAACTGGAACGCCGCCTCCGCGGACGCGGCACCGATAGCGAAGAAGTTATCCAGCTCCGCCTTGCAAACGCGAAGAAAGAAATCGAATTTGCAAAGACCAAGGGCAAGTACGAATACACGATTATCAATGACGACTTGCAAAAAGCAGCCGACGAACTCCGCGCTATTCTAAAACAGAAGTAAATTACACACAGAGCCGCAAGTTCACAAGATTGCGAGAATCGTGCTCGCTACACCCTTAGAAATTCCCGCCCCATCGTTTCCGAGAGGCGGGAATTTTTGGATGAGGTGTAAATTTCGCTAAAGCAACTACAACTCTGCTTTTACACGAGCCCGAAGTTAAAACTTTATTCGTAATACAATTGCGTTTTCGAAGTAATCGGGATTCGCCCCCAAGCGCCACAACTTAGAGCCATACGCAAACAAGTTCGGACGCGCCTTGCGTAAAATTGCGGCTCCAGTTGCACGCAGATACCCCGCCTTGCTCTTGGTTTGCATTCCCTTGAGCTTTGCACCTAAATCGTCGATGCTTACACTAATGGCGTTATGGTCATGCGGGTTGTAAGGTTCCGCCTGCACCTTGGTCGAGAGCGATTCAAAGAACTCCAAACCTTTAGCACCGACCGCAGCATCATCAAAGAAACGAAATGCCGTCGCCGTTTTAACGACCGATTCGAACTTCTCGATGCCCGCCACCCACGGGTGGTTTGTTGCACCGACAATGCCAATCGTAAAGTCAAACGATTCCTTTTCGCGGAAATAGCGGAAGAACATTTCCTCCGGAGATTCCTTTTCGGGATTTGGCTTGAGAACATCTTTAGCAGCCGTCAAGAGAATCGCGGACACATCCGTTTCTCCAGTTGCAATCGGAGCGTTCGCCTTGTAAACTTGTTCAAACCCACCGTCGCCACGGAAACCGCCATAAACATATGCAAACAAAGCTTCCGCCGCAACAGGCTTTATGAGGTGAAGCACAAGCGGCAAGAAGTTTGCAAACACCGTCGGACGACGGCGCAAAAGCTCCGCAACAAGCAAGCCATCGCGATCTTCAACTGCAAGCAACAACGCCCCCACATGCAGCAAGAACGAATACTGGGAGGCATCCAGATTCTCGACATTGCTAGGCATATAAACACAGACTGTCGCCCGCAACTCGCTAGGCAAATAGGTGTACCACGAAGGCGTAAAATACGCACTCCCGTCAACGCACTGCATTTGCGAAAGTTCATCACCTGTAGGCGTTGTTTTCCCGACATAATCGAGAATCCCCGTTACACTACGGGAAAATGCGTAAACTGTCGCGTTTTTGTGCGTTTTGACACGGACATAAAACATTTCATTTGCCATTGCAGGCCTCCTTTCTGAAGGTTACATGACTAATATACGTTTAAAGCATGTCATATTATGACATTTTGATATTTCTAAAAAAATTTTCTAATTCAAATATATTTTTCAATAAAAACATGTTCTAGAAACAACTAAATTTAAGGTATATTTAAGCCATGATTGTCATACTATTTTTTTCGCTATTGATACTTACCAGCTGCATTTTTGAGGCTCCATGCGCTTTTTGCAATGTAGAGTTTCTTGGAACCATCGATAATATGGATTCCACCAAAAATTTGGAAATGAAATTGCAAGCACCAAATTCAGGCGAAACTATTTTTGAGTTTGAAAAAATAAGCGATTTGTCTTCAGCAAAAGAAACAAGCGATTACATACTTCAGGAAAAGAATCATTTTATTGCCAATTTTTTCATTAGAACATCTTGTTCATATTCTTATGAGCCTTGCATTATCGAATGGCTTGTTGATGGTAAAACCGTTAAAAAAATTCAATTACAAGAACGAACCGACAAGGGAATAATCTTCGACAAAGTCTATTTAGAAATGACCACTTTGGATGATAATAAAAAATATAACTTAGGTACAGGATCAAGGTGGCGTATTGATTTTGACCACTTGCCAAACAATCCCTAATGCAGTACGACTGATATTGACATGAGCATTTTCTATCACCTCCCCGGCCTATTTGAATTTTACGACTTGTACAAGGCGTTTCTGCCGCTTTGGCGCGAGCACCGGGAATATTTTTACGACTGGTGCGAAATCGGATCCATTTACGGAGCGCCGAGCGACTGCATTTGGGGCGGTGGGCGCGTCGGTTTCGGAGATGCAGAGCCGCGAAAAGTTGCGAAACTCATGCGGGAATATGAGATTTCCGCGAGGCTCACTTTCAGCAATTCATTGATTCGCGAAGAACACCTCACCGATAGAAAGTGCAATAAGTTGTGCGAAATGTTTGAAAGCGGTGCGGTTCAAAACGGCATCATCATCCATTCCGACCTGTTGCTGAATTACATCAAATCAAAATATCCCAATTATTACTTTGTCTCCTCAACAACAAAAGTCTTCACTGATTTTGAGCAGTTCAAAGCGGAACTGGACCGCGAAGAATTCCGCTATGTGGTGCCGGACTTCCGCCTGAACAAGCGATTCGACAAATTGAATGCTCTCACAGATGCGCAAAAGCAAAAGGTCGAATTTCTGTGCAATGAATGCTGTTGGTTCGGATGCCCCGACCGTAAAAAATGCTATGAGAACGTGAGCCAGAAAAGCCTCGGCGAAAACTGCGAAGACCACGAATGCGTCTCGCCCACAGCCCAAAGGGGCTACCGCTTCTCCGACGCCATGAAGAATCCAGGTTTCATCGGAATTGACGACATTCGGAACGTGTACGCACCCGCAGGGTTCCGACATTTCAAAATCGAAGGCCGCAGCCTCGGCAGCGCACTCATTTTGGAATTTCTACTTTATTACATGACAAAGCCCGAGCACCAACTCAAAATCCGCGAAGAAATTTATCTAGACAGCACGTTGGATTTATTCTAAACGGAGAAATTATGAATTCAACTTTAACGTTAGCAGTCATAACAATTACGTTATCTTCATTTATCACAACAAAGATTCTAAAAAAATTTGCAAAGAAGGCATGTCCCTATTTGCTTTTCGCCATCGCAGATATCCTCATCGGCCTTTTGATATTAGGTTTTGCCATCTACGACTTCAATACCGCCGTAGGAGAATTCGCAGGAATCTTAGGCGAAATGGTTTTGCTAATTGGAGAGCCGATTGTCGTCGTACTTTTAATTATCGATGCCATAGCATGGAACATGTCACGAAGAAAGATTAAGAATAAGCCTCATCCTGTAAAAACATTCAACAAGGATTGAAATTAACAAAGTGAACAGAGCTAAGATAAAGTAAAACGATTCATAAAAAATATTTTTTGATATAACTTTAAAACAAGAGTTTGTTATATTAACACCCATAAATAACAGAACAAAGATAAAAAGGACCTTATGAGCGAAGAAAATAATTCAAGCGAATGCAGCAACGATGACGTAGTCGCCATTACAAAAAATTGTGCTGAATCTTGGCTAAAAAGAATCCGTAATTTTGCAGGTTTCCTTGGAATGATACTCCCTTGGATTGCCTTGATCGGAGCCGTCATTGTCGCCAAAGCCAATCCTACAATTATTCCAAAAGATTTTTGGTCCACGTTGTCAATTTCTGCCACTTATTACTTAACCCCCGCAATGGCAGGCATTTTAACAACCGCATCAGTCGTACTGATGTGCTACAAAGGCTACGATAAAAAAGACGAACTCGTCACAACAATATCCGGCATTTTTGGCTTGATGATTGTCTTATTTCCCTGCAAATGCTCTGTTGCCGAAAAAGTAACCGGCAACATCGTCGGTTTTTTCCAATTACCCATCAATATTTCAGACATCATCCACACGGCAGCGGCAGTCATATTCTTTTTACTTTTAGCCATCAACAGTATGTTCCTATTCACTCTTGGCGAAAGCAACACTCGTCAGAAACACATCAGAAACTTTATTTATAAAGTCTGCGGAATAGGAATGTTCTGTACACTTCCTCTATTGATTATACCATTTAATTTTCCTGCAAAAATATTCGTTATCGAAGCTATTGCACTCACGTTCTTTGGAATCAGTTGGCTTGTGAAAGGGCAAATTTTCGGATTGTTTGCCGATAAATAAGATTATTTGATAAATACAAAAACGGCTGTTCTCTTTTAAGAAAACAGCTGTTTTTTTAAATGTAAAAATGCATTTCAATTACAAACGTTATTGTTGAATGTTTATTCCAATTCCACTTTAATTTCAACGCCGGGAACCCATGCTTTGGGAGCATTCAAAATCGGAGCAAGAACTTTACGCACAACCGAAAGGTTTTGTGTTTTCACATAAAGCTTAACCCAGAATACATTTTGCACTTTTGGTACAAACGCATCAACCGGTCCAAGCACCGTCAACGCAGATTCTTTACGCAAAATATTTTCAAGTCGATTCACAGAATTGCGCAAAAGAGATTCATCACGCGAACCGCAACTGATTTCGACGAGTTTGCAGAACGGCGGGTAAAATGCCATCTGACGGTTCGAAGATTCAGTCTCGGCAAAGCCTTCAAAATCATGGCGAATGGCATACTGCATCACAGGATCCGTCGGATTGAGCGTTTGGATAAACACTCGCCCACCACTTTCGGCGCGGCCTGCGCGGCCTGCCGTTTGGCTTAGCAATTGGTAAAGTCTTTCGCTCGCACGAAAATCAGGAATCCCTAACCCAGAATCCGCACCAACAACGCCAACAAGTTTCACTCCCGGAAAATCATGACCCTTGGCGACCATCTGCGTTCCAAGCAAAATGTTGTACTCGCGATTTCTAAACGAAGTCAAAATTTTTTCGACAGCACCCACGTTCTGCGTTGTATCGCGATCCATACGAATCACTTTTGCATCGGCAACCCATTCTTGAATTTCTTCTTCGAGTTTTTCAATCGCGCCACCCACAAATTCATACGTTTCGGCACCGCATGAAGGGCAAGGTGTATTCACCGGATAAAGCGCTGCGCAGTAATGGCACATCAATGCATTGTACTGTTTATGATACACAAGCGGGATATGGCAATGTTTGCAATAAAGCGTTTCGCCACATTTAGAACAAACTCTTATTTTAGAATAACCACGGCGATTCATGAGAATAATCGCCTGATCTCCACTTGCAATACAATCCGAAAGCGCTTCACGCAAAGTTGGCGACATGAGCACGCCTTTTTGCTGGCGCACCTTTCCCATATCGACAATAGTCACTTCGGGGAGCGGTGCTGCGGTCGCACGATTCTTGAGCGTCAAGAGTTTAAGGTTTCCCGCTTTGGCATTGCGGAATGTTTCAAGGCAAGGTGTTGCACTGCCAAGCACAACAAGCGCTCCATGCTTTTGTGCCAAATGGAATGCCAAGTCGCGCGTATGATAACGCGGAGCCGGATCCTGTTGTTTAAACGAAGAATCATGTTCTTCGTCCAAAATAACAACGTCAAATTCAAACGGCGAAAGAATTGCACTGCGCGTTCCAAGCACCACTTTAGCGGAACCATCTAGAACAGCCAAATAGCCGGCCCTCTTTTGCGGAGCAGAAAGCGCAGAATGCAGCACCACCACAGGCACTTTCAAAAAATCTTCGAACCTCGAAGCCGTCTGTGGAGTAAGCCCAATTTCGGGCACGAGAATCAACACGCGTTTTTTTCGTTTGAGTGCTTCACGCACCAATTCCTGATAAACTCTCGTTTTGCCACTGCCGGTCACACCATGCAAAAGCGTTCCGCGAAAACCTTCTTTGTCCAAATCTTCAACAAGACTGGCTAGTGCTGTCTGCTGTTCGTCTGTCAAGGGGGGCAAGTCCGAACCGACCTGCATTTCAAGACTTTCCGGTAAAGCCTCGCCCCGTGGTTCAGCGTTCTTTTGAGCAAACAACGCATCAAGAAACTTGTCAAAATCAGCAGGCCAAAAAACGTTTAAAGCACGCATGGGCGTACTTACATAATACTTAGCAATCCATTCCAAAGATTCCATATAACGTTCAGTAAAGACAAAACCTGACTCATGCGGGCATGCATAACGAACGTCAAAATTTGGCTTTTCAGAATGAACTCGGCTTACTAAAGCAAGCGTTGGCTTGCGCCGGGCGAGTTGCACCCAGACAACACTTCCCCGTACAATACAAGCGCCTTCGGGCACACCGTAAGTGAAAACCGATGGCGACAAAGGGATATAAACCTCACAAAAACGCGAGACAAGCGCCGCATCACAGCGCTCCTTGACCAGTTCTGGAGCCGATGTCTTGGGAATTCTCTTTGCCACGGGGGCAAAGATAGTTATTGATACAACCTTAAATGGGCACAAATTCGTGTAAAATTTCCTGACTGCAAGTTTTTTTTAGTTAGATTATGCTATACGGAGCTGAGAAAGCCCCGCCTACCTTTGGAGATATTATGAGCTTTTTTGACGCATTTAAACCGAAATGGCAAAATTCCAACCCTGCAAAGCGCATCGAAGCGATTGCCGACTTGGATGAACTCACTAGTCAAGATATTGTCGAACGAGTGGCCCTTTCAGATGATAATGTCGAAGTGAGAATAGCTGCAATCAAAAAACTTGCACTTATTAATACACTTCAGGAAATTTCTAAAAACGACAGTGACTCTAGCGTACGCCGTCTGGCAGAAACAAGAGCTTTTGAAGAAATTGTCAAAAAGCTGAAAGACTTTAGCGATTCGAACTTGAACGACGAAGCCCGCGGCTATATCGAAGCCGTCAAGGACACACGTTATGCCGAAGACGTCCTTAAGGCTACAGACAACTTAACAATCAAGAGAGAGTTGGTCAAGCTCTGCAACAAGCAGTCTCTCCTTGCCCAGATTGCTTCTCGTGACTCTAGCGAAGAAATTGCACTGGCCGCCGCAGACCGCGTTGTTTCTGAATCCTTGCAGACCGACCTTATCAAGAACTCCAAGCACGTTTCTGTCCGTAAGAAGATTTCAGATAAAGTTCGTGCAAAGAAAGAAGCCGAAGACAACGGCAAAAAAGCATTGGAACTTTTGCAGAGCAAGCGCGAAGCATTGATCAAGCAAGCCCACTTCCTTGCCGCTCAAAAAGACGCTATTGCCACCAAGCCGCAGTTCGACGCCCTCATGACCGAAGCAAATGCTCTTGGCATGGGAGATTCTACCGGCACGCTCAACGAAATTTACGATAGCTTCAACAAGTTCTACGACGAAGCGACTGCCGCCAAGAAGGCTGCCGAAAATGCCGAAGCCGAAAAGCAGGCCAAGATTGCCCACTTGACGGAAACGCTTGCCGAACTCGAAAGCATGCTCGAAGCGAACTCGACTGAAGAAAACGCTGAACGCGTGAACGCCATCGTCGAAGAATGGACTGCAAACAAAAACATCATGGATGCAGCATCCATCAAGCGCTTCAACAATGCCTACTTCAAGACGCAAGAAGCAAAGAAGATTGTGATTCCAACCGCCGAATCTGAAAACGCCAGCGAAGAAGAAATCGCAGTCCGCAAGAGCCTTCTCGAACGTCTCCAAGCTCTTTCTGACACAGAAATCGACGAGAACACAGGCAAGCATTTGCACGCCATAGTTCGCGAATGGGAAAAGCTCGACCTTCTCGAAGGCGACGATCCGATTCTCCAGGCCTACAACGCATTGCGTACAAAGTTAAACGAGCTCATCTCGGCATTCAACGAAAAGGCTCAGAAGGTCATCGAAGAAAATTCCAAAAAGCTCCGCGCTCTCATCGAACGCATCCAGAACATCGACGAAAATCAGGAATTCCGCGAAATCCATAAGATCCTCCGCGATACTTATCAGGAATGGAAGGAAATCGTCGGCGAACAGAAATTCAAGTATCACGATCTTTGGCAGGAATACAAGATTGCCACATCCCGCTTCCAAGAAATGCAACAGTGGGAAAACTGGCACAACGAAAAAGACCGCGATACCATCATCGAAGAAATGGACGCGCTTTCCAAGGAAACTCCGAGCCAGGCTGTTCTTACCAAGTTCCGCGAACTCTGCAGCAAGTGGCGTGAAATCGGCCCGATTTCTGCAGCCAAGTTCCAGGATTACAGAGACCGTTTCCAAGCTTTGGTTGACAAAATTAAGGAAAACTGCGCTCCGTTCATTGAAGAACAGAACGCCGAACGTCAGAAGAATCTCGTTGACAAGGAAGCCCTTTGCCAGAAGGTCGAAGAACTTGTTGCAAACGCTGAAATTTTCTGGAAGGACAAGTTCAAGGCCGTTCAAGAAATTCAGGAAAACTGGAAGAACATCGGCATGGTGCCGAAGGATGCTTTTGCCGCTCTGAACAAGCGTTTCAAGGACGCAGTGAACGCCTTCTATGCTCAACATAAGGAAAATGTGAAGCGCGAAGACGATAGCCGCGAAGCCAACTACGAAAAGAAGGTTGCGCTCTGCATCGAAGCCGAATCCATCAAGGATTCGACCGACTGGAATGCCACTTCCACCAAGCTCAAACAGTTGCAGGATGCGTGGAAGGCTACGGGTCCGGTACCGAAGAGCAAGTCCGACGAAATTTGGACACGTTTCCGCACCGCTTGCGATTCCTTCTTCGAAAAGAAGCGCAACCATTTTGAAGAAATGGATGCCGCCAAGCAGAAGAACCTCGAACAGAAGCAAGCCATCTGCGAAAAGCTCGAAGCACTCGACTTGAGCAACGTAACTCCAGAAGTTATTGAAGCTTATAAGGCTATCGATGAAGAATGGAAGACGATCGGCATGGTTCCAAAGGATGCTGTTGAATCCATCAACGAACGCTACAGCGCAATCGTCAACAAGATTGTAGCCAAGATGGCTGAAACCGACCCGGAACTCCAGGCCAAGATTGCCGAAATCAAGAAGAAAAAGCAGGACTCCATCGAAAAGGTTCGCCAATTCGCAGAAAGCGCTGGTTCCAACCAACTCGCCGATGCCGTTCGCGACATCCAAAAGGAATGGGTCACGCTTGGTTCTTGCGGTAACGACGATGCAGAATTGCAGAAGGCATTCCGCGATGTTTGCGATGACTTCTTCACTCGCCGCCGCGACCAGCTTGACATTCAGGAACAGGCTCGCCAGAACAACTTGCAGAAGAAGATTCTCCTCTGCGAACAGGCCGAAGACTTGCTCACTGACTTGAACGATCAGACAGTCGTCGCTTCGATGAACAAGGTCAAGCACTTCCGCCGCCTTTGGAAGGAAGTCGGTGCAGTTCCTCGCGAACACTCCGAAAAAATCTGGAAGCGCTTTAACACCGCTTGCGATCAGGTATTCGCCTTCGGCCGCAAGGACGAAAAGAAAGAAGAAGCTCCGGCACAAGCAGCCGTCAGCGAAGCATAGCGATACGGAGAAAGCCTCTTCGCAACCTTGTCATGCCCGCCTCCGAGCGGGCATCTCCTTTTTATACACTAGAGAATGGAGATTCCCTCCCCACACGCGGATCATGACTACTAAGCAGCATAGCTGCAAGTAGTCAAAGAGGTCAAGCCGGGAATGACAAATAGACTAAATCCTTCTACATTTTTTATTTTTGGGTCATGAAATTTCCGCCATGGACAAGTGTAAGCGAAGCGGCCCACCTCCTCAAAGAAGGCGAAGTCGTCGCTATCCCGACAGAAACAGTTTACGGGCTCGCCGGTAACGCATTCGAGCCCAAAGCGCTCGCGAAAATTTTTGCAGCTAAAGAACGCCCCACGTTCGACCCGCTGATAGTCCACATCGCAGACATCGCACAGCTCACCGACATCGCCAAGGACATTCCCGATAGCGCCTACAGACTCGCCGAAGCCTATTGGCCGGGTCCGATGACCATCATCCTCCCCAAAAAAGATTGCATCCCCGACCTTTGCACAAGCGCCCTCCCCTCCGTGGCCGTACGCTTTCCGAGCCATCCGATTGCACAGGCTATCATCAAGGAATCAGGACTCCCGCTGGCCGCCCCTAGCGCAAACCTCTTTAAGCATGTAAGCCCCACAACCGCTGAACATGTTGCAGCCCAGCTCGCCGACCGCATCGCAGGCATTGTCGATGGCGGCCCCTGCTCCGTAGGCGTCGAAAGCTCCATCATATCGCTCGTCAGCGAACCGACCGTGATGCGTCCTGGCGCCATCACGCCCGAAATGTTCAAGGCAGTCCTCGGTGAAGTAAAAATCAAGGAATCCACATCCAAGCCGGGCCAGCCGATGCTCGCCCCCGGCCAGTGCGATACGCATTACCGCCCGCAAGTCCCGCTTTACTACGGCGAAGTCCCAGCAGGCTACACGCTCCCAGAACATACCGTCCGCATTGCGTTTGGCTCACAAGCAGGCCCAATTCCTGCTACAGTAAACTTGTCAGCTACAGGCGACATGGTCGAAGCGACCTCTAAGCTTTACGCATTCATGCACGACCTTGACAAATCCGAATACGACCTGATTCTCGTAGACCCCATCCCGAACACAGGCGTCGGCATGGCGCTCAACGACCGCTTGAAACGTGCAAGCATCAAGTCATTACCGTAAATACAAGATTCTAATTCGGAAGTAGGAATTAATGACTAGAACCAATTCCTAATTGTACTTTCGCTTTTCCCCACAGAGGATAACTCAACTAAGGCAATAAATTGCCAAGTTTCGGCTAATGTGTCATTTGGATACCCAAAATAGCCTGGAACCCTTGCAAATACTGGGCTACAGCAATAATTTTTAAAAATGGGTAAAATTTGCTTTTTTTTGTGGTTCTAACAGTGTTACAAAGAAAGGCTTTTCGCATGGTCGCCAGAGATGGTTCTGCAAAGCCTGTGGCCGACATTTTTCGCATTCAAGGGTTGATTTCAGCATCGATATTTTCCGGTTAAGATCCTCCGGAAAGCTGTGTTCGCAAGACATCGCAAATCAACTCGGCATATCCAGAAGTACCGTATGCAGAAAAATAAGGTCTGCTCCCGTTCCTGAAATAAAGGCTTCTCCAGATAAAATTATCGCCCTGACTGATACAACTTATTGGGGACGGAATTTTGGAGTCGTGGCAATAAAGGATGCCGTTAAGGGCCGCATCGTCTGGTCGAAATTCATCAACAGAAAAGAGCGGATTGAAGATTACGTTGAAGGCGTCAAGTGGCTGGAAAATAACGGCTTTGAAATAATGTGTATCGTCAGCGATGGCTTGCGGGGACTGAGGGAACGGCTGTCCAGGTATCCGTTCCAGTACTGTCAATTTCATCAGGTGAAGACTGTCAGACATTGGTTGACCAGCATACCGAAACTGGATGCGTCAAGGGAACTCCTAGATTTGACATACTTCATGGTCCATACGGACAGGGCCTCTTTTGAAGGGCTGTTCGGTGAATGGGAATGCAAGTGAATGGCGTTCCTTAAAGAACGTACTCTGCATGCCGACGGGAAGATGCGTTACACGCACAAGAACCTCCGTAGCGCCTATCACAGCATAAAAAGAAACATGCGCTTTCTTTGGACTTTTGAAGAAATGTACGGACTAGGAATTCCGAATACGAACAACGGCATCGAGTCCGTATTTACCGATTTGAAATCCATTTTGCGTCTTCACAAGGGAATGTCAATGAATACCCGTAAAGCCATGATTTTGGAATATTTTTCTCGCCTGAACGCAGATGGATAAAGGGATTGCAATGGATTCAGGTATCCAAATGACACTTAATGCAAAGGATACCCTTTTTTAGGTATCCTTTTGACACTTAAGCCCAAGTTTCGTATAGCTCAAGTACCAACTGCTAGGCTCGGAAATGCCGATGCAAGCATCGTCGCTTCTCTCGCCTTACGCAGTTGTCCGAATTCTATCCTAGTAACTAGTAACTTAGAACTCTTAACTCAAATCGGGAATAGCGGGTAATTTTCCTTGGTGTACGTGCGCGTAAAAGCGTTGAAATGCCACCATTCGCTAGGCAACATCACCCACCCAGCACGTTTCATGATGCTGCGCAAGAGCTTGCGGTTATCGACCTGCTGCTGCGTAAGCCGCCCGCTTTCAAGTGCTGCGGCCTCGCCCACCTCGCCCGCGCAGCGCTCGAACGAATCAAAATCAGCGCCCATGTCCACCATTACGCCAGTGCTATCGGCAATTCCCAAATCAAGCGCAAGCCCGTAATTGTGGAGTCCGCCCGTTTTGCCAGACGAAACAAAATGGCTATAAGGCGTCCCCGCAACTGAGCTTTTCAAGACCGCTTGCGCATACATCGGACGCGCCGCATCAAAAATCACAAGCGAATATCCCGGCAATTCTTTAGCTATAATCGAAAGCGCTCGTTTCAGCTTTGGCAAACCATCCTTATGGATAAACGCGCGTTGGATGCCGCAATACATGTCGTGTCCCGTCACATTGTTAAATGTCGCATAGCGCAAATCCATGCGAATGCCACGCATATACGTTATTTCGACCAAATTAGAATCGTGCGTCGCGTAGTCAATCCACTTCTTTGCGGAAGTGCAATAACGCAAAGGTTTCTCGGGCTTCGGCGGTACAAACAAAGAATCAGTCACATGAGCAAACGAGGCAATCGCAAAAAAAGCAATAACCAAAAAAATCATTTGCATCCACCATGCTTCGCTTACAGCAAGCTCTGCTTTAGTTCCTCGCAATAAAAACTTGCATGGCATCCTACTATTTACTTCCTACCGCCTACTAATTATATTCCCAATTGCACTTCGACGCCAAAATCGATATTTAACCCCATGCCCTTTGCAATAAACGGCACCAAGTCATAGCCATTGCCAGTATTCTTATCGTTATCCCTAGCAACCCACGAGCGTTCGCGCCAATTTCGAGAGCCAAGGAACTTAAGTGCACCCACATCGAGTTTCGAGAAAATGTTGTCTACTTCCAGATAGAATCTTGCATGCTTAAAGAAAAACTTCGACTTGGTCAAATCCAAGTTCACACGAATGTCCGTTCTGTACAAATCCGTAAACTGGTTGTAGTCCTTAAGTTCACGAGTTCCACCCTTGTTCAATGCAGGCTTGATTGCATAGTAGTAAAGCGGCCTATGCCACGCAGCATGGTGCGTCAAAATCAAAGACACAATGGAATCTTTTCGCGGATAAAATCTAAAGTGCGAGACCACATCCAAACGGGAGTTTGCTTCCCACGGCAAAGACTTACCGCCCTTCAGTTCGTATTCACCGTAAACAGAACTTGCGTTCATCGCCATCGAGAAATGATGAGAAGTCTTCCATTCCACAGAGCCCGTGGCGCCAGAAACCCAAGCGAAATCGATTGGAGTCACATCCTTGTAATTTGCAAAAGCCTTCGGTAACGGCAAAAGCGGATCGGCATAGAAGCGCCCAAAGCCAGCCAACTGGGCAACCAGGTATTTAGATCGATAACCAGCACCCAACTTGAGGGAAGTTCCCGATTCCAAGCGGCCCGTCAAGTCGCCATCATCAAAATAATGTTTCCAGTCTGCACGGTATGCGGCATTTCCAAAGAGTCTCCAATAAGCAGAGTCTTTTTTTGACAAATTGCGTTCCATATCGAACGATGCCGTCGGGCGCGCATTATGGTCAGCCGCATCTGCAACCGCACCCACAGAAATCATATATTGCGAATAATCATTTTTCCAATCAAGCGTAGCCGCACCCGACAAAATACCCGTTTGGTATTTGCTGCTTTCTTCGCCACCAGTAATTGGGAATCTGCGTTCTACAAAGTGGTGTTCATAAAGAACGGCACCACGCAAATCAGCACCAAAAATGTCAGCATGGAAATCCTTGTCGGCGCCAACGCTCAGCGTTGTATGCGTTTGGTTATAACCATCAATAAAGGTTCTATCCGCATCTTCGATTCTCTTACTCGTTTCTTTACGGAATCCAGTCGTATCGCGCAAAGAATCGCTCAAGCTTTCACGAACAAGACCAGCATGGAAACTTGCGCCAAACTTCGAAGCGTATTCAGCTCCCACCACCAAGTAACGTTGAGAACCTTCGACGATATCTATTGAATTGGTACGACTATAACTATTTGTCGTATCTTGACGGATTCGATATTCATCAGAGCTGTACAATGTACGCAAAGCCCATGTCGCATTTCCTAGCGAATCAGAACCATTCAACTGTGCATAAATATCAAAAGCAGAAAGGTCAAACGGATCCGACGACTTCACCTTGTCGTCGCTAGATTTTTCATCGCTACGCTTGAATGTCGTGTAGAACTTTTCTCCAAGAATCTTGAGAACGCCTGCATCAAGAGTGCGGAACGCAAAGCGGAAACTATCCCAAAAGAAGAACGGCGCATCGAGCAAAACTTCGCGCTGAGAAATCGTAGCAGAACCTCTCAAGCCCCATTCACCACTTGTCTGTTCCGGAATAAACTGGATTGAAGTCGCAAGGCCCTGTCCAAGAGGCCCCTGACCGTAATGATCATGGACTTCGATACCGCTCAACGTATGCGGGTTTATAACCGAAAGATTGTTCGGAAAACCTACATCCAGATGACGCATGTTCGGAATGCGAAGACGCCCCAAATGATATGCGACATCGCTCGCACGGGAACCTTGATAATACAAAGCGCTGCTAAAATCTTTCTGTCCCGAGATGCCAGGCATCTGGCTCAAGTGTTCCGTCAAGTCAAAACGCATGCCCGCCGCATCTTCAAGCTTGTCAATCTGAATAGTGCGTTCTACGTCCCACTTGATGGGTTCGCCATCACCGATAATCGTACTGGCGCCAAGATTTGTAACATTGGTGCTAAGCGTAACCACCATGTCCATGAGGTCTGCATAGTCCTGCAATTCCACAAAGACGCTATCAAAGCCATCTTTCTTGAACACAAGCGTCGCATTCTTGGAATCCACCGAGAACTCAAAACGACCGCGGGAATCAGTCGTTCCAATCGGTTTACCAGACTTGTAAGTGACAGCGACATCCTTGACAGGCAAATCAGATTCGGCTTCAAGAACGACACCGATAACCATTGTTGGCGAGGCTGCAAAAGCCCCTACGATAAGAAACAAGACAAAACAGAAAATAAGGCGAAACTTCATGCCTTCAAAATAGATAATTTGCGCAAAAAAATTTCGCCATTCCACAAACATCGGTTATATTATACGCATGCTTAAAGTTTATTTAGTCCAAATGGATAGCGCCAAGGGCTCCAAATCCGAAAATATCGCCCGAGCAAAGTCCTTGATTCTCGATGCCCGCCCCACCGAAGGGAGTATCATTCTTTTGCCCGAAATGTTTGCTACGGGCTACATCCCCACAAACCTTGATTCCGCAGCCGAAGATTTCAACACGAATGAAACAGGCGAAACAGCACGAACGCTCTCCGAAATCGCCGACGCCACAAGTTGCACCATCATGGGCGCAGGCATCACGCGCGCGCCCAACGGATTCTACAACCACGTCAGCATTTACGCGCCGCACACCCAAAAGGAACGCTGTGGCTACGACAAGATAAACTTGTTTTTCCCGGAACGGGACACATTCACGCCTGGCAACAGAATTAATTTGTTCACTCTACAAAACTGGAAAATTGCTTCGTTTATCTGCTACGACTTGCGGTTCCCCGAAATTTTCCGTGAAGCGACCAAGCAAGGAGCAAACCTCATCACGATCCAAGCAGCCTGGCCCACCAAAAGACGCAGCCACTGGGAAACGCTCCTCAAGGCCCGCGCCATCGAAAACCAAGTCTATATTGCGGCCGTAAACGCCGTGAGCACCCGTTCCGATACTCAAGCCCCTCTCGCAGGCAAATCCCTCATCATCTCGCCCAACGGAGACGTTCTCGCCGAAGGAACGTCCAACGAAGAAATGATCATTTCCGCCGAACTGGACCTGCTAGCCGAACGAAATTACCGCAAATCATTTCCCGTACTCGATGGAATCGTCCCTCCAGATTTGATTTAACAATTTCTGGCGGCGTTCAAGCAAAAAAATCCTTGGACAACCAGTCAACGCTAACCTATTGAGCAATAAAGAGTTAGCGCTTTCTTTTTATATATTTGTCGAAAAATTTTCTTTTACGCTTATCCACCCGCGCCCAAAAAGATTATTTTTTACTTACATATTTAAAATCAATGAGGTTTTAAAATGGCAACGTCAAGTAACATCGATTATGCAAAAGAGCTCATCAAAGCGGGCCTGAAACGCGAGCTGATTCTAAAAATCACCTCCATTTCCGAACACGAATACAGCATACTCCAGCGCGAACTTCTCGCTACAGCTTAAATTTGCAGCTCATTTTAAACATTCCCGCCCAAAAGGCGACCGATGGGGCCTCACGCAAGGCCGCCGTTATTGCCTGTTACAAGGACGGGAGTCTTTTGCTCGACGCGAGGGACAACCTCAAGCCGGCCAGATTTACCATGCATCCGTCCGATAATTTTCCGTGGACGGAATTCATCGAAAAACTACTCGCAGCCTGGCAACTCTGCGATTATAGCGATGTTCCAGAAGCTTTCAAGCCTATCAAGCAAATTCCGACATTTGTAATTGAAGGGCTTCCCAGCGAACCCGTCTCGCAACAGCTCAAGGTTCTAGCCACACTGCGTTCTCAGGGGTATTTTGCACCTCTCACAAATTCAGGAAAATAAAGTTCCGAATACAAAAAAAGAAAGTGTCCTCTCCTAATCCAAATCGACCAAACATCGACCATAATCGAAGACACTTTCTTTATTTTTCCAAGGAGAATCCACCCTACCATCTCCTAATGTTAATTATACTTTTTTTTGTTCAATATGTGTTATTATTTAAAAACTATTTTTCTAACCAAAATAAACATACCCCAAAAAATATATATTCATGTTGTACAACATTTGGGGTTGTCGCATTATGAACTTTATCAAGTATTTTAGCAAACAACGTTGGTTCATGGGGAAAAACAGAACCATCTTACGCATAGACACGCTCGACTCCACAGAAGCCGGCGGCACGCGGATCAAGCTCATCAAGGTTTCGTTCGATGATGGCGAAAGCGATATTTACACGTTTATCGATGACGAAAACGCGGTCGGAAAAATTCTCGAAGAAGCATTCCTCGACGGTTCCCAACAATCGGTCTTCGCCGGCGACTCGGGATTTTTCTCGTTCCGGATTACAGCACAGCTCCCCAAGGCGCCCCTCACAAGCATCAAGCCCGTTTCTAAAGAACAAAGCAATTCTGCATTTTGCGCTCCCGGTAAATTTTTCTTTAAGCTTTACCGCAGACTCGAACCAGGATTACACCCCGAAGCAGAAATCCTCGAAGCCATGAACAAAGCGGACAGCCGCCGCATTCCGAGACTTTATGCCGTCTGCAATTACAAAGCTAAAGGTGGAGAAGTTTACACATGGGGTATCCTCGAAGAACATTTTGCAGGCGCCAAGGACGCTTGGACTGAATTCTGCAACAACATGGATAGCACAGACGCTTTCCAACTCGGCATGTCCACCGCACAAATGCACGAAAGCTTAAAACCACTAAGCGGTCCCAAGTACAGTAACGTCGAGCCGCCTTTTGACAAGCTGGAACAATTGCTAAAAAAATCAACAGACACCGAATACGCTCCTGCACTCAGCAAACGTCTCCCGGATTTGCGCATCCGATACAGCGACTTGCTCCGCGAAACATTCAGCGACAAAACAATCAAAAAGCAACGCATCCATGGGGATTACCACTTGGGCCAAGTGCTCATTACACAAAGCGCAAACGGCACCAAGCATTTTGAGATAATTGACTTTGAAGGCGAACCCACGCGCAGTCTCGACTACAGACGGACAATCCGCTCCCCCGCTGTCGATATCGCAGGGATGTTGCGGAGTTTTGCCTACGCAGGCGCCGTTGCAAAAACCAATCCCAACGAAGCACAACAAGCCTTTATTACCGGCTACTCCAAAGTTTCTGGGATTTCAACCGATGCGATTGAAAAAGAATCCAAGCCCTACATTTTGGCCAAAGCCATTTACGAAGCATGTTATGAACTGGAATTTAGACCCGACTGGTTCTGGATTCCCGCTAAAGCATTGCTAGAACTGTAATGAATCGCGCACGGTACTGCGTCGCGACTATATATTTTTTATATTTGGCGCCATCATGACACCAGAAGAAATGGAACAGTTACTCCGCAAGGAAGCCGCAGAGCTCGTCAAAACCGAGCCGCTTTCGAAGTTGATGCTCGAAGAGCAAGTCCTCAACCGCAAGAATTTTGCGGATATGCTTTGCGTAACCCTCGCCTGTCAACTCGCAGGAGAAGTCATCGATCGCGCAGAACTGGAAAAAATTTTCTGTTCCATGTATGAAAAATACCCGAAACTGCTTGTTTCAGCAACAAAAGATTTGCACGCAACAGTCTTGCGCGACCCCGCCTGCACAAGCCATCTGGAACCGCTGTTGCTTTTCAAGGGATTCCAAGGATTGCAAGCCTACCGCGTTGCCCACGTGTTGTGGGAAGAAAACAGGCATTTCCCAGCCAAGATGCTCCAGAACATCATCAGCCGCAAATTCGGCATGGACATCCACCCGGCAGCTAAAATCGGCCACGGACTTTTGGTTGACCACGCAACAAACATCGTCATCGGCGAAACCGCAACCGTTGGGAACAACGTGAGCTTTTTGCACGGCGTGACCTTGGGCGGTACCGGTAACGAAATCGGCGACCGTCACCCGAAAATCGGAAACGGCGTGATGCTCGGCGCACATGCCCAATTGCTCGGCAACATCCACATCGGCGATGGAGCAAAGATTGGCGCAGGTGCCGTGGTACTTTGCGACGTTCCGGCACATACGACTTATGCTGGCGTCCCGGCGGTTCAAGTGGGGCACCCGCACGATGACATGCCGAGCTTCAACATGCAACAGGACTTCACGCAGGACAGGTGTTAGGTATTAAGGATCTATGCGGAAGGCGGACAAGATTAAATTCATCGGTGATAAGCTGGACGAATTGTTTCCGAATCCGCCAATCCCGTTAAACTACACCAACGCATTCACAATGCTTGTGGCTGTAGTTCTGAGCGCCCAATGCACAGACATCCGCGTGAACCAAGTTACCGAAGTCCTTTTCAAGCATGCTGATACGCCCCAAAAAATGATTAAGCTCGGCGTGGAGCGCATTGCCGAAATCATCAAGCCCTGCGGATTCTTTAACACCAAAAGCGTAAACATCTTTAAGCTTTCGCAAGCGCTCGTCGAAAAATTCAAGGGCGAAGTTCCACAAACATTCGAAGAACTTGAAAGCTTGCCTGGCGTAGGCCATAAAACGGCTAGCGTCATCATGAGCCATATTTTTAAGCAACCCGCCTTCCCTGTCGATACGCACATCCACCGCCTTGCGGAACGCTGGGGCTTAAGCGACGGTTCTAGTGTCGAAAAAACTGAAGCGGATTTAAAAAAAGCTTTTCCCAAGGAAGAATGGGAAAAGCGTCATTTGCAAATTATTTATTTCGGTCGCACCTACTGCAAGGCTCGCGGGCACAAAGACGAAGAATGCCCGATTTGCAAGGTAGTTACTAGCCGTTAGTCCGGTCATTGGTTCGTTGCTTGAGGCCGCTTCGGTATAGAGCCTCAGCATAACGAAGTTGCAAAACTACCTTCTTCGGCCTTCTCCGCGGTGTGGTGGCGGAGGCGGGTTATGCGGCCCAGAATGTCGTTCCACCCTGCGAGAACCTTGATTATCATCCGAGCTTGAAGCCGGAGGAGGCGGAGGTGGGAAAGGGCGCCTATAATTCGACGATGGTGACGGAGCCGAAGTTGTGCGAGGTTCCGATGCCACCGATTTGTTCAACCCCTGCGATGCAGGAACTGGCGCCAACGGGCGATTACCCCAAGAATTAGCACGTGGAGGCGGCGGCGCTGCCGGACGCCTGTAATTCGCGGGAGGAGGATTGTCCATTCGCGAACGCGGCGGAGGTGGCGGCGGATTATCCAGCCGTGGGCGCGGTGGTGGCGGGTTGTTAAAGCGTTCATGATGCGGAGGTCTTACACGATGCCGCGGAAGCGGCCTGTGATAACGGTGCGGATGGCGGAAATGCGGGCGGCGATGCACCCAATCATAATAGAACGGATCCCAGCCCCAATAAACAAGACCAGCCCCAGTCCAAACCCCATTCACATAGCGCAAGCGGATATTGCCATCAGAAACAACATAATAAACGACACGCGGATCATATTCGGGAACATACACATATTCTTCGCGGACCGGCTGAATCCAGACATTATCGTCAACTTTAACTTCTACCTTATCATCGCTATTCAAATAGCCATTCTTGTAAGCCACCTTGCGCATACGCTGAACAGCATCCATCACATCGGCTTTTTGCATTTCAACCGCTTCGCCCAATTGCTTTGTCCAAGTCGCATATTTCGCCAGCTTACGAAGTACATCCGGAAACGGGATTAACGCAATTACCGATTCGTCGTAATCCAATTCGGCACGTTCAATGGCGGCTGCCAAATCATCACCCTTCAAATGGCGGTTTGCAGTTGCAAAAGCGGATGCACTCGGGAGGTCATCGCCATGCGTCGTGGCTTCAAGAACATGCACCAACAGAGGGTCGGGATAAAGCGCAATCGTTGCAACAAGCGTATCCAATTCCGCAGGCGTGTAACGGTTTTGCGCAAAGACAAATCCCCCCAAAAAAAACAACAGTCCCAAAAACAGACGAAACGACCGCACGGAAAAACTTGATTTCAAGGTTTTTTCTTTCATAGGAACCTCCTTATCCTAAAATACATCTATTGGATGCTCAAGACCAGCATACCGTTTCGTCCAGTCCCATTTTTTGGCCAAAAAAGCCTCATGTGCAAAAACAACTACAACATTTTACAGTGCGTAACCAGAAATTAACAAATCCTTTTGGCTTCTTCCATATAAATTTATTCAAGATGTTAGAGGATGCATATTATGAATATGTTCGTTAAAGCAACAGCCCTTGCAGGTTGCATCATTGGCTCAGGTTACGCACAGACCTACGATTTGCCCATTTTATTCATAGACTCCAAACAAAAATGCCTTGACTTTTACACCTTTGAAAAAATACCCGCCACCATAAAAGTCTTGGACGGGAAAACAAACAACGTCGCAGACAGTTCTAAAGGCATCCAATACGACATAGGCATCAAAGTTCGTGGATTTAATTCAGCAGCTTTCCCCAAACCAAACTACACCATCGAATTCCACGATTCAACGGGCAAAGACATAAACGTGAGCCTGCTCGGCCTCCCGCCTTCTGACGACTGGGTTTTGCACGGGCCTTATTTCGATAAAAGCATGATAAGGAACTCCTTTGCCCACTGGCTCTTCCGGCTAACAGGCCGTTACAGCCCGCGCACCAAATTTTTCGATCTGTACATCAACGGGGTCTATCGCGGCGTTTATGAACTTACCGAAAGAATCAAGCGAGGTAAATACCGCATCAACGTGAGCAAGCTCAAAAAAACCGACATCGAAGGCGAGGAACTCACCGGAGGCTACATTTGGGAATTCGACTATATCATAGACAGGCACGGTGCAGGGCTTCCATCATACAATCCAGCAGACTTTCAAACTTCTGATGGAGTAAACGTCGTTTTGCGCTACCCCAAAAAAGAGAAAATTACGAAAGAACAGGAAGAATACCTAAAAAATTATTTGAACAATCTCGAAGCTTTAGTCAAGGACGGTAAAAACGGGAACG
This sequence comes from Fibrobacter succinogenes, assembly GCA_902776765.1. GTDB lineage: Bacteria > Fibrobacterota > Fibrobacteria > Fibrobacterales > Fibrobacteraceae > Fibrobacter > Fibrobacter succinogenes_N. The sequence continues at coordinate 44,064 of CACYRP010000004.1, read as the reverse complement.
GATACGAAAACTACGTGGATGTAGCATCGACAGTGGACTATATATTGCATCAAGAACTCACAAACCATGCAGATGCCTATGTCTATAATTTTTTCATGTACAAGCCCAAGGATAGAACGGACGAGCATGGCAACAAGACCGTAGGCAAAACAACACTAGGCCCACCGTGGGATTTCGAACTAGCTTTTAAGAACAGTTTTAAGCCAGATAGTGGCAATAATGATAAAAAGGATACGAATTCCACCATAGGCTTCGATTTCCGAAGCACTAGTAGCTGGATAATAGAAAATAACTACAACAACATCAATGTTTCAACGGGTTTAGGTTCGTACACACTAGCAGGATGGCTAATTGAAATGTGGAGGGATAGCGTTTTCCAAATCGAGGTGTCAAAACGTTGGGCGGAACTTCGCAGTGGCGTTTGGCACACCAAAACCATAGATGCCTATCTGGACTCCATGAAAACGTACCTGACAAGCGCCGCCGAAAGGAATTTCAAGCGATGGCCAAATTTAGGGAAAGCAAGCGGAACCAATGACGAAGATCTGGAGCCTATGAAATACTGCGACACAAACAGGCCTCAAAAAGCGAGAATGATTATGGGCGGATACAACGCAGAAACTTGGGATGGAGAATTCGAACACGTCCGCAACAAAACAAAAGAAAGAATGAAATTGATAGACGAACTACTCGGGTTTAAGGAACCGGAAAAACCTGTAGTATTCGAGCCTATAATTCATGAACCCGACTGGCGAACGGAAATGGGCGATACAAGTAAAGCCCGCATTGACGCCAATCATTTAAGCAGGCTCTCACCGGCAAATTTCTTTGTCGTGAACGGCGACCATCTCGAAATCAGCACGAGCATCGGAGGCACATTTGCACTTGTTGACCTGAACGGAGCCGTTCTTTATAAGACTCGCATCAAGACCGGAGTAACGACGTTAGCGGTTCCGACCAACGCAAGGAACAAGGCCTGGATTGCAACCCTCAACGGCAAAATGATGAACAGATAGCCGAGCTTAGATTCGAGCAGACCAGAAGGACTTCCCCCCAGGTGGAATGTCCTTTTTTATGAATTTTTGCCACATTTTTTTAAGAAATTTGCGGATGTCAGACTGTCAACACTTATAATGCATAATCTGTGATAAACGCATACTCCACCGACCTCATTATATAGATTACTATATGGAGTTTGGTCAAGGAGTATAATATGTTCAACAAATCAAAATTTTTCTTTTTTTGCATCGTTCTAGCGATGGCATTACCGATATTTGCGCAATCTTACGATTTGCCGCTGGTTATCGTGAACACACAAAACAGGCAAGCTCTCCAGAAGGGTGCCGACAAGATTCCTGCGACAATGCGTATTCTGGACAACGGCACGAACAGCGTTGCCGACAGTTCCAAGGGCGAAAAATACAACATCGGCATCAAGATCCGCGGGCAGACTTCCGCCGACTTCCCCAAAAAGGGTTACGGCATCGAACTCAAGGCGCGCTCCTGCACGAACATCGCCGATACGGCCTGCCACGACACAAGCCTCAAGGTTTTAGGCATGCCCAAGAACGCCGACTGGGTGTTCCACGGACCATATGTTGACAAGACGCTCATCCGCAACGCGCTCGCCTACTGGCTCTACCAGCGCACGGGCCGCTACAGTTCCCGATTCAAGTTCTTCGAGCTCTACCTAAACGGGCAATACAAGGGCGTTTATCTGTTGCTTGAAAAAATCAAGCGTGCCAAAGCCCGTGTGCATATCGCGAAACTCAAGGACGAAGATATCAGCGGCGACGACGTGACCGGCGGTTACGTGCTGAGCATCGACAAGGTGGACAACAACTCTACACAGGGGCTAGACAAGGAAGGTTTCAAGAGTAAGGACGGCTCCCCTGTCGTGATGCGTTCCCCGAAAAAAGAGAACACCAACAAGCAACAGCAGCAGTATATCCAGAATTTCTTCAACAAGATCGAATCCACCTGCGACAACGGCGATGTAATGAGCAACGGGTGCTCCGACATCCTGGATATCGAAGCCGCGGTGGACTACGTCATCCACGAAGATGTCACCAACAACACCGACGCCTACATCTGCAGCTTCTACATGTTCAAGAACAAGGACAGCAAGGGCGGTAAGCTCCAGCTCGGTGCACCGTGGGACTTCAACCTGGCATTCGGCGCCTACCAGCGCGTTGGTGGCGAAAAGGCAGACGGTTGGCGTATTCCGCAGAGCGCAAATGACGGAGGCTTCGCTTTTGGCATGAACGAATGGTTTGTCGCCAAGTGGATACAGAACTTGTGGCGCAACAACACCTTCCAGCAAAAATACAAGGCTCGTTGGGCAGAACTCCGCAGTGGCGTGTGGCATACCAAGAACATCGACAAATTCATCGACTCACTCAAGACAGTACTCAAGAACGCTGCCAACAGGAACTTTGAGCGCTGGCCGAACCTGGGCCAGTCTAGTGGCACCTGCGATGCCGACCCGATGGAATCCGGCAACAATAATGGCGGGAACAACGGTGGCATGTGGGGCGGCGGCATGGGCGGTTTCTGCATGGGCATGAAAATGAATTACTACAACGAGCCCACGTGGGACGCCGAAATCGAGCACCTGCGCAAGTACGTGAAACAACGCTTTGCATGGATAGACCAGCAGATGAGTTTCAGCGAGCCCGCCTCCCCCGTAGTCACCGAAGCCCTCATCATTGACGACTGGAATTACTACGACAAGGATGACGATGATAACCCGACTACTCCGACAAATCCGAGTTCATCCAGCAGCAATACGAGTTCGTCAAGCCGTTCAAGGTTTTCAACATCTTCAAGCAGTTCAAATCCTGGGATAGCCGCCATCAGAGACCATCTGGAAATAACAAGACTGAACTTCTACACTCTCAACGAAAACAGAATTACCGTCCAGAGCGAGAGAGGCGGCATGTTCAGGCTCATGGACTTCAACGGCAACGTTCTCTTCGAAAAGCAAATCAACGCAGGCATGCAGTCGTTCCATATTCCGCGAGCGACCCGCAACAAGCATTGGATTGCCACGCTGAACGGCAAGATGATAAGCCGCTAGCTTAATTCGTTTTAGAATGACAAGACAGATGGCGGATCATCCTCGTCAAGCGAGGACAAGCGTCCGCCATGACGTTGTAAAACAAGAAACGCAAGCCAAAGCTGTATCGACATACAGCAAGAGCTCGCGTGACGCAGTATTGCGATTGCTATACACAATTCGGATTAGAACCTAGCGAGAAACGAAGTATCGCGACGGTTATAATTCGAATTTACTTTGTAGGATTAAAACTATCCTTCAGTCCCACCGTGCGGTTGAACACGAGGTGGCCCGGCTTAGAGTCTTCGCTATCGAGGCAGAAGTAGCCCTGACGCATGAACTGGAAGCGGTCTTCGAGTTTCGCGTCGGCGAGAGCGGGTTCCACCTTCGCTTGCTTGATGACCATGGAGTTCGGGTTCAGGTAATCGTGCCAGTCTTCGCCTTCTGGGACCTGAGACGGATCTTCGAGCGTGAACAAGTTATCGATGAGGCGCACTTCGGCATCCACAGCGTGTTCAGCAGAGACCCAGTGGATAGTGCCCTTGACCTTGCGGCCATCTGGAGATTCGCCGCCTTTGCTGAGCGGGTCATAGACGCAATGAATGACCGTGACCTTGCCGTCTGCATCCTTTTCGACGCTCTTGCAAGTAACAAAGTAAGCGCCCTTGAGGCGGACTTCGCCTTCCGGCTTCAAGCGGAAATACTTCTTCGGCGGTTCTTCCATAAAGTCGTCGGCTTCGATGTAGAGCACCTTGCCAAACGGAACTTCGCGCTTGCCGGCGTTCGGATCGTTCGGGTTGTTCTCGACTTCGATCATTTCGACCTTGCCTTCTTCCCAGTTGTCAATCACGAGTTTGACCGGGTCAATCACAGCCATCACGCGGTTAGCGGTCTGGTTCAATTCTTCGCGAATGCAGAAGTAAAGGAGGTTCACGTCGACCATGGAGTCGGCCTTGGAGACACCGATACGGCTGCAGAACTCGCGGATGGAGCTCGGCGTAAAGCCACGGCGGCGGAAACCGCAAACGGTCGGCATACGCGGGTCGTTCCAGCCAAGCACAGCCTTTGTCTGCACAAGTTCAAGGAGTTTGCGCTTGCTCATCATCGTGTATGTGAGGTTCAGGCGAGCAAATTCAATCTGTTGCGGACGGTTCTGCAAACCAAGTTCAATGAGGAACCAGTCGTAAAGCGGACGGTGGGCTTCGAACTCCAGCGTGCAGATGGAGTGCGTAATGCCTTCAATCCAGTCGCTGAGCGGGTGCGCAAAGTCGTACATCGGGTAGATGCACCACTTGTCGCCGGTGCGATGGTGCGTGCAATGCTTGATGCGGTAGATGACCGGGTCGCGCATGTTCATGTTCGGGCTAGCAAGATCGACCTTGGCGCGGAGGCACTTTTCGCCGTCGGCGTACTTGCCGTCACGCATTTCGTGGAAGAGCTTCATGTTCTCTTCGACGCTGCGGTCGCGGTACGGGCTCGGACGGGAAGGCTTACCGGCATCGTTGCCGCGGTATTCCTGCATTTCGTCGCGAGTCAAGTCTTCGACGTAAGCCTTGCCCATTTCAATCATCTTTTCGGCAAAGGCATAAATCTGGTCGTAGTAGTCACTAGCAAAGAATTCTTCTTTCCATTCAAAGCCGAGCCACTTCACGTCTTCGCGGATGGAATCCACGTATTCCACATCTTCCTTGGTGGGGTTCGTGTCATCAAAGCGGAGATTCGTAAAGCCACCGAACTTCTTGGCGGTGCCGAAGTTCAAGCAGATGGACTTGGCATGTCCGATGTGAATGTAGCCGTTCGGTTCGGGAGGGAAACGCGTAAGCACGTGATCGCGCTTGCCCGTCTGGAGGTCGTTAACGATAATGTCCTGAATAAAATTCGAAGATTCGGGGATTTCCATAAATGGGTCCTTTTAAAATTTTACGAGGGAAATTTAGAAAATAGACGAGAGACGAGAGACGAGAGACGAGAGGAAATAGTGGCAATATAAGGTTATAGAGGCATGTTTTTTAAGAATACTCCACCATCAGCATTCAGCTTGCGATTCCATATAAAAAATGTATATTGGAATAGAAACAAATCAACAAATGGAGTTCTTATGGAATCCACACTGAATCCAACGCAATTACATCTATTAAAGATGTTCTCCTTTGCCAAAGATTCAAAGGCTTTGGCAGAAATCCGTACAGCATTGATGGAAATTTTCGCCAAACGCGTCGAGGACGATATGGATGCCTTGTGGGAATCTGGCGATTGGAACAATCAAAAAAACGAGAACGTCCTAAAAGAACACCTCCGTACTCCCTATAAAGCAAAATGAGAATAGTTCTCGATACAAATTGCCTGCTAGCGTCCCTATCTAGAAGGGGCGCGTACTTCAATGTATGGAAAGGTTTGCAGCAGGGTAAATACACTCTTTGCGTGTCAAACGAGATACTCGAAGAGTATGAAGAGATTCTTACTCAAAGTACGAATTCCGTAATTGCATCAAATGTTGTTCAGACACTGTTAAACGCTCCAACAGTCGAACTTATAGAACCGTTTTATCGTTTTAACCTAATAACTAACGATCCCGATGACAATAAGTTCGTTGATTGCGCAATCGCCGGCAACGCAACATACATCGTATCCAACGATTCGCATTTCGATGTTTTGAAGCAAATTGATTTTCCAAAACTTGTAGTAAAAAGAATCCAAGAATTTTCAACAATACTAGAACAAGAAAGCTTACTAAAAAAATGAAAAAAGCTTTTCTATTTTTACACTAGAATGGCAAATTTCGGATATAGCTTTTTATTGGTTCTGGCGGCATTCCTTTGGGGATCCACCTTTGTCGCTCAAATCGAAGGGAACGACGTGGGGCCGTTTGCATTCGTATGCATGCGGAATTTCATTGCGACGGGTGTCCTTTTCGCCCTCGCTAACATTTTGGATAAACTTGGTAAAAATCCAAGGCGCCCCAAGAACAAGGAAGACAAGTGCAAACTTTGGAAAGCAGGAGTGCTCTGCGGAATTGCACTTTTCTTTGCGATGAACTTGCAGCAGACAGGGCTTTACCTTGGCTGTTCTGCCGGAAAGGCGGGATTCCTCACGACATGCTATATCATATTCGTTCCGATTCTGAGCCTGTTTTTCGGCAAAAAAATTTCTCCCAAAATTTGGCTTTGCGTCGCCATTACGGTCGTGGGGCTTTACCTGCTCTGCATCAAGGGCGATTTTTCGATCGAGATTTCCGATACGATTTTGCTCTTGTGCGCGCTCGCTTTTGCAAGCCACATCATGGTCGTCGACAGGTTCGGCACGCACGTTGACAATATAAGGCTTTCAGCCATCCAGTTTCTCGTAGTCGCAACGCTTTCGATTTTCCCGATGTTCTTTGTCGACTTGAAAGGGAGTTTCGCGGGCTTTGGTAACATTGCCGATGTTTATTCGCATTTCAAGCCGTGGATTCCGCTTTTGTATGCCGCGATTCTTTCGAGCTGTGTAGCGTTCACATTGCAAATTATCGCCCAAAATAAAATTAGGCCCACCCTAGCATCGCTATTGATGAGCCTTGAATCTGTATTTTCCGTTATTTCTGGATGGGCTGTTCTGGGAGAACGTTTCACAATTCAAGAAGGAATCGGCTGCATTTTAATGTTTACCGCAGTCATCCTCGCCCAAATCGATTTTGAGCATCGTGATATAATCAAAAAAAACTGAATATAAATTTTCTCATCACCCTTCGTCTAAATCAATCCTTCACGCAGCGGACTGAAAATCCATTCGACTTTTGAAATGCTTTCACATAGGGGCCTTTATTATCCATATTCATAAAACTATCGTATTTCAAATAAGTCGCATAAGCATTACCCAAGATGTACTCCGTAGATCCATTACCAGAGCTATACGCCTCCGATGTCCAAAAAAACGCCTCATCGTGTAGGTATTTAAAACTTCCAAACCATCGTCCTGCAGGTAGCATAGTAAATCCATAATCATCTGTACCATTGCCACTTTCAGACGTTTTACAAGAAAATCTGCCTGCCCAACGGCAGGTGGACCAACCGGACCAATCGCTTCTAGACTTAAGTCTTTTTCCAGCCGAATGTTCTCCTCCGGCAAAGGCATACAAAGTTTTAAATTCTTCAGCCGTTGGAAGATGAAATCCTTCAGGGCATATACCTCGCACCGGGTAAGACGGGTTACAGGATTTACCATCACCACAACCCTTACCATGTTGAGAAAAATCGCCAATACTATCCATCGCAGCTGACCATGTATAAAGGCGACCGTATGTTGCGCAATTGTCAGGATTATCCTTGTAACAATAACTGTTTGCCGCTTGAAAATTCAAATTTTCAGACATCCAAGTCTGATAGCCTATAGTCACAATGCCATAGATTTTTCCATCGCGAGAGTCCGTAAAGGTTTCTTTGGGCAAAGACGACAAGAACAAGGATTTATCTGAAGATGCAAAAGACGACGAGTCTCCAATACCAGAAATTTCCGATGCCTCATCTTTAACACAACGGACAGACATGGCCTCATTTCTCTTAACAAAACCTTGGTAAATATTTTCTTGTCCGAAATACAAATTTAGGTAATACGAATCTTTACCATTAAACCCTGTGGCACCCCAGAAATACGCATCATAGCTTTCGCCAACGTATTTTCCATTTTCATCTTTTTTACCAGCAGGAAGTGCCGAAAAGTCATAATCATCCGTACCCAGTTTTGCATCGGGCCAATAATTCGCCCAACCAGAAACAGCTTTAAGTTTTCTACCCGCTAAAACAATGCCTCCAACAGAAGCGACCAACGCTCGCCATTCTGTTTGCGTTGGCAAGTGAAAGCCAGCAGGGCATACACCTTGTATCGGATAAATCAGAAAACTATCCTCACCTCCCATTGCCTCAGTCCACGTGTAAAGACGACCATATTTAGCGCAATTAAATGGCTTATCTTCGTAACAATAACTATTAGGAGTCTTGAATTTTAAATTTTCAGCCATCCAAACCTGATTGCCAATAGACACTGTCCTGTAAGTTCGATTGTCACGAGAATCTGTAAAAACATTCTTCCTATTCTGTGCCGGGCTTTTTTCCTGAGAACTAGTTCGAGTCAAGCGAGACGATTTGGATTTCGCATTCTTGATACAACGAACCGGAGCCGCATTGATTTTATAATCGTAAACTAGTTTTACACGTTCACTAGAGTAATATGAAACAAAACCAGTCACTCCTTTTTCTCTGACATAATCATCATAATCGCCATAGTAGTACAAATTAAGTCCATACGCTTCATTATCACCATGCTCTGTAGAACTCCAAAAATACGTGTGACGTCCAAAAATATCGAAAGCCCCATAACTAAACCGGATGCCAACGGGTAAAGCAGAAAAGCCATAACCATCAACACCATTCCCGTGCCCATACCAGCCCTCCGTTGATTTAAGCACTTTCCCAGCAGTCAAAGCCCCTCCCACAGAATAAACTAAAGTATCCCATTCGGTAAGTGAAGGAAGATGCCAACCAACCGGGCACGCTTTCTCAGCACTAGCCCATGTGTAAAGGCGACCATATTTAGCGCAATTTTCAAGAGAATCGTTGTAGCAGTGACTTTCTGATGAATTATAGTTGAGATTTTCGGCCATCCAAGTTTGGTCACCAATCGTCACAGTCTTGTAAGTTAGTCCGTCACGAGTATCTGTTAGGAGATTCCCTGCCATCCCCGTCGAACTACGACTATCATCGGGAACAACAGCAGTCTGGGGCGACTGTACCGAATCAGAAATTACAGGCTTTTGAACAGAAAATGCCGAAGGAGAGACTATAGAATCCAAGATGCAGCGAACAGAAAAGCCTTTACTTTTTTCATAACCACTGAACGCTATGTCGTTGTCATCACCAGACAAGATTACGCTTACCGCGTTGTCTGTTCCATGTTCCGTAGCACTCCAAAAGAACGTTGTATACCCTTCTGCATTCCATCGCGAGTCATCCCATGAGCTTGCAGGGAGCACGGAGAATCCGTATAAATCAGTCCCATTTGTATGACAACAGCTGTTTTCGCACCGAAAATCAATCGTAGATTCCCCATAAATAGTTTCAGTAATTCCATGATTACACCAACCACTAGATGTCCTAAATTTCAATCCCGCCAAAGAAGGACCTCCTATTGACGAAACAAGAATATTCCATTCCTTTTTCGTTGGTAAACGCCAGCCTGCAGGGCAAGCATTTCTCGCCGCAGCCCATTCATAAAGGCGACCATATTTTTCGCACTTACGTGCTTTATCATCAAGGCAATGACTATTTTCCATTTTGTAGTTGAGATTTTCCGCCATCCAAGTCTGTGAGCCGATCGTCACCGTCTTATATTTTTTTCCATCTCGAGAATCCGTAAATAAGCCTTTAACCGTATTCGATGCAGGAATAACAATCAAAGAAGGTTCCCCATCAAATTTGCCAGCAGATTTGATCAAGCTATCAGATTCCATGGATTCATCTTGAACACAACGAACAGAATACGCATAATTCTTTTCGTAGGTGCCAATGCTCGTTTCCCAGTTCCGACGCCCCAATTTCGTGTAATATGCTTTACCGGCATCATGCTCTGCAGAAGTCCAATAATATGCATTTTTATTTGAAAAAATATAACCACCATCAAAATGCCGAAAGCCGCCATAACTCGCTTCAAAACCAGAAGAATCTACAAAAATTCGATAACCCGCAGAAATCAAAGTATTCCATTCTGTTTGAGTCGGCAAATGAAAGCCATCGGGACAAATTCCTCGCACCGGATAAATCATGAAATGGCAATCCTTGTCTTTTCCGCATTCCTTACCTGTTGAGGCATAAATTCCCACGCTGTCCATTGCGGCTGACCACGTGTAAAGCCGCCCATACTTGGCACAATTTTCAGTAGAATCGTTGTAGCAATAACTATTTGGAGTTTCGTAGTTAAGATTTTGGGCCATCCATTTTTGCGAGCCAATTCGTTCAATCTTGTAAGTTTGACCGTCACGAGAGTCTGTGATAAAATCATTTTGCTGAGGTTCAGAGGGATTTTCACAAGAACTAATCCGAGGAAAGCTTATCGTGTCGGGAACTTCATCCTTGATACAACGGACTGAAAGCGCACGATTTTTGTTGTCACCAAATAAATCGACATTGTCGGCATTGCAATACATGTACATGCTGTAAGCACTGTCAAGAGTATTTTCCGTAGAACTCCAGAAAAAACCGTAATAGCCCTCAATATTATAATCGTCATCCCTATACCTAATTCCTGCAGGAAGAGCCGCAAAGCCATAACTATCCAACCCATTTCCAACTTTGTTTTCACAATTATTCCAACCACCTGAAGACTTCAACTTTCTACCCGCGGACATTTGGCCACCCGACGTATAGAATAAAGTAACCAGTTCTGCTTGAGACGGTAAATGCCAACCAGCCGGGCAAGCCTCTTTTGCAGCGTCCCACGTATAAAGTCGCCCATACTTTACGCAATTTTCTGCATTTTCTCCATAGCAATAACTATTTGGCATCTTATAATTCAGATTCTCGGCCATCCAAGTTTGCTTGCCAATTTTTACGGTCTTGTACTTTTGGCAATCGCGAGAATCAAACAAGACATTTTTACTCTTTGCAGATTCTAAAGCAAAAGCATCCGCTGTACAAATACAATTAGAGGCTTGTTCACGGCCAGTCATACTGCACGCGACAATCATTGCGAGCAGCAAAAAACAAATCAGGGATAAAAGGGGAATTCGTTTACGCATAAACATTGCTCAATATACAAATTTAAGTTCTTCGACTTCATACTACACCAAAGTTTACTTTAAGCCTATAGAAACTTGAAACTTGGCATCACTTCACCTTAGTTGAATTCTACTAATCACGAACCACGATTTATTAACCTATTTCGCCCACCTCACCCCTCAAAAGGAGCCGAAGGCAACTGACCCCATACCTCAAACCTCCCAATTATCTATATTTCTAGCGGGGTGCCGTACCCATCGTCGGCTGAGATTATACCCCTTGAACTTGGTTCGTAATTGAACAAAAGGAACGTTTATGTCTGAAACCAATGGCTTCTTTAAGCCGTTTCCGCAGTCTCGCAAGATTTATGTACCCGGTAAGCTTTTCCCGGATTTGAAAGTCGCCATGCGCGAAATTTCGCTCGACGACCCCAAATGCCCCGTGCTCCCTGTCTATGATACGAGTGGCGCTTATGGCGACCCCGACAAGACGATTGATGTAAAGAAAGGACTTGAACGCATCCGTGAACCGTGGATCCGCGAACGCCAAGAAAAGGACGGCGGACACAAGACACAGATGCAGTACGCCCGCGAAGGCGTCATCACTCGCGAAATGGAATACGTAGCCATCCGCGAAAACCAGAAGATGGACGAAATTTTTGGCAGCAGCGGTGATGCCATCACGCCGGAATTCGTGCGCAAGGAACTCGCCGAAGGCCGCGCCATCATCCCCGCGAACGTGAACCACCCGGAATGCGAACCGATGATTATCGGACGCAATTTCCTCACGAAAATCAATTCCAACATCGGTAACTCTTCTGTCGCTTCTTCTATTGAACAGGAAGTGGAAAAGATGGTCTGGTCCGTACGCTGGGGAGCAGACACGGTGATGGACCTTTCGACCGGCAAGGACATCCATGAGACGCGTGAATGGATTTTGCGCAACAGCCCGGTGCCTATAGGAACGGTGCCGATGTATCAGGCCCTTGAAAAAGTGAACGGCATCGCTGACGACCTCACGTGGGAAGTATTCCGCGACACGCTTATCGAACAGGCCGAACAGGGCGTCGATTACTTTACTATTCATGCAGGTCTTTTGCTCAAGTACGTGCCGTTCGCTTTGGAACGCACGACGGGCATCGTGAGCCGCGGCGGATCCATCATCGCCCGCTGGTGCATGGTCCATCAGCAAGAGAACTTCCTTTACACGCACTTCGACGAAATCTGCGATATTCTCGCGAAGTACGATGTTTGCGTTTCTTTGGGCGACGGACTTCGTCCGGGTTCCATTGCCGATGCAAACGACATGGCACAATTCTCCGAACTGGATACCCTCGGCGAACTCACGGAAATCGCCTGGAAGAAGGGCGTACAAGTGATTATCGAAGGCCCAGGTCACGTGCCGATGCACAAAATTCGCGAAAACATGGACCGCCAGATTGAAATGTGCCACAACGCACCGTTCTACACGCTTGGCCCTCTCACCACGGATATCGCACCGGGTTACGACCACATCACGTCCGCAATCGGAGCCGCCATGATTGGCTGGTACGGTACGGCCATGCTCTGCTACGTGACACCCAAGGAACACCTGGGCCTCCCGGACAAGAACGACGTGCGTGAAGGCGTGGTGACATACAAGCTCGCCGCCCATGCCGCAGACCTTGCCAAGGGCCACTTTGCAGCCCACTTCCGCGACGATGCTCTTTCGCGCGCCCGTTTCAGCTTCCGCTGGAACGACCAGTTCGCACTTTCGCTGGACCCGGAACGCGCCGTAGAATTCCACGATGAGACGCTCCCGGGCAACAACGCGAAGTCCTCGCACTTCTGCTCGATGTGCGGTCCGAAGTTCTGCTCGATGCGTATTTCCAAAGACATCCAGGAATACGTGAAGACCGGCAAGCTCGACCCCAACAGCGACCCGCTAAAATAAAAGTAACTTTATAATTAATAAAACCCGCCCAACTTGGAGGTGTCTATGGAAAACGCAAGAAAAATTCTCAACGAATTTATCAAAGCCAAGTTCTCCGATCCGAACGAACTGAAGAAGGAATTGTACAAGGCAGGCGTTGCGGCCTTGGATGAAGGCTGGACATTCATGGACGCCTCATTCCAGTTGGGCGGAAAAGCTAGAGACGAAGGTCTCTCTCCTGATGACGTAGAAACAATTTTGCGAAATGCGTTCTCTGAAGAAAAACGGAGAACAGAACGCGAAGAAGAACAAAAGGCAGCAGCACAAGCTGCAGCGGCACCGGCTCCTGCAGCGGCCCAACAACCGAGTGCAGCCCCTAGCGCAATGAGCCCTGCTATGAGCGCGCCAAGCGTTGCCCCGATGGGCCAAACCATCATCTCGCCAATATCTGCAAGCATGATGCAGCAGATGATAGCGCTTGGACTCGACAACCAGTCTTTGGAGTTATTGCAGAACTTCAAGATTGACCCTGAAGCGCTCTCGATTCCGTGGCCAGCTCCGGACTGGCGCAAAGACTTTGCAAAGTTGCTCGCCGCCACATTCAAACCCGACGAGACTGTAGAATTCAAGATTTCAAACACGCCGAACAGTTCCTGTGAACTTGTTTCAAATATTATCGGGCAAGACGAAGCGCTCAAGAAAATCATGAAGCAGCTCGACAGCCCGGACGGAGCGCTTTTGACCATCAACGCTGTCAAGAGCAGCGAAGATGCCACCGACGAAAGCTGGCATTACCGTTACGTTGTCGTAGACAACCCGAAGATGACGCTAGCAAAGCAGCTTGCCTATTACAAGGCATTGAACCTTCCCTGCGCCGCCCTCGTGAACACGGGTGCAAATTCCGTACAAGCCTGGATCAAAATCGAAGCACATGATCTTGAAGAATACAACGAACGTGTAAACTTCCTTTTCCAGACGCTTGAATCACAAGGATTCAAAGTCGATGACGGCAACCGCAATCCAAACCAAATGGTTCGCATGCCAGGCGTGCTTCGCAACGGTAAACAGCAGTACCTCATCGCCTTGGAACAAGGAGCCAAGAACTTCACGGAATGGCAAGAATGGGCGGAATACTCGCTCGACGGAAAGCCGCTTATCGAACTTGCAAGCGATTCTGAAGCCGCTCCCAAGAAAGATGCCACCATTATCGAAAACGTTCTGCGCGCCGGTGAATTTTTCTTGTTCACAGCACCTCCCAAAAGCGGAAAATCCCTTGCCCTCATGGACATGGCGCTTTCCATCTGCTATGGTGAAGACTGGCTCGGCAACACGACAAACGAAAACGATGTTTTGTTCATAAATTTGGAACTCACCAAGTCCGTGTTCCTAAACCGCCTCTTTTTGCTCGGCGAAAGACGCAGGCTTCAGGCCAATACATCCAAGTTCGGTTTCCTGAACCTCCGTGGAACAGCCCTTACCCCGCTTGAGATTGCACAGCTTATCGCCAAAAGAATCCAAGGTGCCAAAAGGCTCGAAAACCACAATTACAAAGTTGTTGTCATCGATCCGATTTCTGCTGTGCTGCACAATCCGAAATCTTCAAGACTTAGCGGTTCCCCGCACCAGATCCTCATGCAGATGGTCGACTCGATTATCGCCCTCACAGGCTGTGCAGTTGTAACTTCCACGAACATCAACGAATACCCCTACCTTGAAGCTCGCGCCGATAGTGTCATGTCGCTCTCGCCGGTGGAAGGTAGCCTCAATACGTATCAAATCAACGGTTCGTTCCGCGAATTTCCGAAGACACTCGCTAAGGAATGTTCTTGGATTTATCCTAGATTTGTAGTTTAAACATTCAACACGATTTTAAAGATGTACAAACAGAATAATCGTTTTCCACGCCGTACCGAAGGCAACAGGATCGGCAAACCCCTCACCGGAGGCAAGTTCCACGCTTCCAGAAAATCAGATGTCCGTAAGGACGATGAATTCGAAAAGAAACCGGCAAAGGCCGACAAGCCTGTTGTTCGTAAAATTCTCTCGTTCGACGACATCAAGGCGCAAGTTTCGGCATGGATGGAAAACGACCGCATACCGGGAAAACTGCAGGCTTGGTTTACTGCGGATGCCACTCCTGAAAATTCCGACTGGAGAATAATCAAGGAATATAAAGGAGCTCAAGAGAACCTTATCATTGATGCCCCCTCCCGCGATATGAAGCCTTTAGTGCTTGTGAACCGAGTCATGGAACAGCTTCAAAAGGACCACCTGCGCATCTTCAAGAAAGCTTTACGCCAAATTTGGTTCCGCGCCACGGGCGACGGGCGTTTCGCGCTCCTCGTACAGGTCAACGTCAAAGGCAAGATTTCGGCACATGGCTACAAGACTTTCGTCGATTTCCTTGAACGCAGCTGCCCCGAAGTCATCAGCTGTCACCAAATCCATTGCCTCCCCGACCGTCTTTTCAACCCCGCAGATGCGCAGGGCATGAAGGTGGAATGCAAGAGTGCATTCGGAAACAACTTTATGCCAATTGCATCGACCGGTTTCTGCATGCATGTTCTAGACTGGACCCCCCGCATCAAGGATGCCTGGCTCAATTTGCCCCTCCGTATCAAAGATGCAATCCATCCGAACCGCGAAGACCGATTCTTTGAATTCTGTTCCGGTTCATCTTACGTTTCAGCATCGCTCGCACCATTCTTTAAGCAAGTCGAAGCGCTTGATTGCCGAGAATCGGCCATGCAGTCGTCCAAGCAGAACATCCGTAACATAGCAACCCAGAACATGCGTTTCCATCGCAGCCACTTGGACGCTAACTTCATCTCGAAATTTTTCTCCAAGAGCGAAAATGCCGAGGGCCGCTGGACATTCTATCTCAACTTGAATAGCGAAGATACAATCACTTCGGAATTGATGCTTACGCTTGCCGGATCGCGCCCTGAAAGAATTCTCTTGCAGACAGGCAACCTCGAAACGGCCTCCAAGGCAATCAAATCGTTCAGAAACGAGGGTTACATGCTCCGCAAGAGCATCCCATTCTACTTGGAACCGGGCCGCGGCAATTTCGAAATTCTATTCCTCTTTGTACCTGATAGAGTGGGCATTTTGGGTCAAAATCCAGCCCTTGCACACCGTTCCCGCAATATCCAACGCCCCAAGGAACGCCTCCTGAGCTCAAAAATGTCGGATATTCCTCATTTTGTGCAAAAAACGCCCTCTTTTAAGCAAAGAAAAGATTAAATTAATATTAGACAATAATTATTTGATTAGGGAAAAGTGTATGCGATTTTTAAAAAGTGCTTCGATTTGCCTTGGTCTTTCGGCTCTAATTGCATCTGCCTATGTAGTTAAAAAAGGCGATACCCTCTGGGACATCAGTGGTGAATTTTTAAACGATCCGTTTGCCTGGCCCGACCTCTGGGAAAACAACAGGCACATTCAAGACCCGCACTGGATCTATCCGGGCGACTCCATCAATTTAGGTGATGGTATCAAGGACGACGGAAACCGCCTGCCCAAAACAAGACCTTGCGAAGCTGCCGTTGCCGATTCCAACTTGCCAAAGAACATCAAGGCTGTAGGCTGCGATGAACGAGACGCCCGCAAAGGCGATTTCGAGAACATGCTCGGGAATCTCCGCGACAAAGACAAAAAGCAAAAGCGTAAAAAAGCCGCAGATGCTTACTTCTACCAAAAGCGTCCGGAACCGAAGATTTTCAACGGCTACTACCAGATTCTCGCTCCCGAAATCTACACGATCGATTCCCTCAAGAAGGACAAGCGTTTCTTCTCCATCCGCTCCGGCGAAAAGAAGGAGCCGATTATCCACATTCCTGAATCCGAAATCGTTGTCGGTATTGGACGTAAGACAGATGCAAACGTCAAGAAAGGCGACTTGGTCGAAATCTTGGATGCACGAGCTATCGAAGTCCCGACAAACAAAGACAAGAGTTTCGACAGGTTCGCATTGGTCAGACTTTCTGGCTATGCAAAGATTACCGCTGTTGGCGATACGCTCTCCAGAGCAAAGATTGTCCAAAGCTTTAGAGAAATCAAGACGGACCATTCTAAAGCCCGCCTGAAACAGCCTCTCAACATACTGAACGTATCCGGCTACACCGCCGTCCCCGAAGCAAAGATCGAAGAAATGGCGATGATCCGCTATACAATGGACCCGATGCTCCTCATCGGTTCTTACGCCTACGTGTTAGTAGACAAGGGTACGGAACATGGCTACAACACCGGAGATGCCATCGCCATTTGGGAAGAAGACAATTCCGATGCAGGCCTCCCGCCTAGACTCCTTGGACGTGGCGTGATTGCAAGAGCGACCAACAAAGAATGTACCGTTCTAGTTCGTGAAGTTTACTCGAACAGTCGCCATATTAAACTTGGACACAAGGTCTCCGTGACCCATCAAGCAAACATCGCCCAGTGACAAAAAGTTTATTGATTATCATTGGCGTCGCGATTTCGATTCTAGCCATCCTCATGGCTGGGAGTGTCCTCATACTCAATTATCCTGAATTGTCAGCGCATATTCCATTTTAGGGAAGTGAGCTTCCAATGCGGATATCTCGTAGCAATCTTCTTTTCCTTTCCTTTTTTGCGGGAGGCATTGTCTTACCAACAGCAATCCTCTCGTTTTTGAGTGTACGCAACATCCAGAACGAAGCGTACCTCGCCCAAAAGAACTACAACGAAAGCACGGAGACATTCCGCGAGCAGTGCGAAACGACGGTCAGTAAGGAACAGAGCAAGATTTTCCAAGAAGTCAAATCGGCGTCTCTGTACCTTTACGAACAACCGCACAGCCTTCTAGATTTCGGCAATGCCACACAGTTCAAGACGGTAAGCGGCATCGAGGCCATGTTCCTGTACAACAACGGGACGCTGATTTACCCCGACATTTCGTCCAAGCACTTTTCAAAGACCTCTGACTTTTCAAACAGCATAGCAAGTCCGTTTGAAAAGATGATTTTCCGCGAAGAGGTCACCTCGGCCATGCCGCAGCCCGTAAACCTCTCGCGTTCGGCTCGCCAACTGCGCTTTTCGTTCGATTCCAAAGATGACCAAATCCAGAACATTCTTGGCCTTGTGCGCATAGCCTACAAGACCAAGGAATACGACGAAGCGCTCCGCCTCCTCAACATTCTTGAAGAGCACCCGCACCAGCAAGGCTACCTGCATTCGGACCTCACGCGTTCAGTGAACTTGCTGCACTTCGAAATTCTTGTGGCGCAAAAAAAGCACAAAGAAGCCGAAGACTACACCCTTGCAGTATTGAACCAATTCCTGCAGAGCAAGAACATCGAGAATCTGCCCTCGGCAAAATTCTTTTTCGAAACAGCCTTTACCCAAATCCTCTCGTTCGAAAACTTGAGCCAAGAAAAGCGCGAAGCGTTCTGGAACTTGCGCGAGAACTTCAACCGCCAGCTTGGCTACATGGATATTTTCTTTAACAACAAAGAAATAGTCCAGGCCCTCTTGAATAAAGAAACGACATCCAAGAGCGGCATTGATATCATGAGTAACAGCAAGGCGACGTTCATCAAAATGAGCTACCCCATACTCTCCGGGGATCAAGTTGTTCTTGCCAAGGTAAACATCGATGAATACCGCGAACGCATGCGTTCCAAGCTAAAGACTTCGGCTCAAGGCTGGAAGGGAATCCCCTACTCCATCACCGAAGGGCCAGACAAGACTTTAATCCTCGGCCATGTTTCTGACAGTTCCGCCGTCATGACGCAAGTCCAGCTCGACAAGATTATTTCCTGGAGTTTGACTTTATACGAAAAAGGTTTGAGCGAAATCAAGAAAGAAACACGCAAGCGCATGTTCCTCATGTACGGGCTTTTGTCGTTCTCGCTCATTACGGTGCTGCTCGGATCTATCGTGATGTTCAGATTCCTCACGCAAGAGCATAAGCTTTTGGCCATGAAAGCAAACTTCCTTTCGAGCATTTCACACGAACTCAAGACGCCGCTCACCTCCATCAAGATGTTTGCCGAAATGATGGCTCGCGGGCGTGTGCAAAAAGTCGAGAAAGTGCAAGAATATTCAGGGCTTATCGGCAAGGAAGCGACCCGACTCGAAAACTTGATTGGCGCCATTTTGAACTACACGCGCATGGAACACGGCAAAAGCGGATTCCATTGGGAAAAACTTGACTTTTCGGCTTGCGTGCAAAAAGTTTTTGACAGCGTCGAAGATATCGGTGTGGAAAAAGGCCTTCTGTTCCATACCAAGATTGAGCCCAGTTTATATGTAATCGGCGACTACACGGCCCTCTACAGCTTGGTGCAAAACCTTATCGAAAACGCCATTAAATATACAAATGCGCCCGGCAACATTACCATCACGGTAGTACCGGCCGAAGACAGGGTCGTTTTCTCCGTTGCAGATTCAGGAATCGGTATTCCTTCTTCGGAACAAAAAAATATATTTAATGATTTTTATAGAGTCGGTGATGAAATGACTCGCAGCACGAAAGGCTCAGGCCTTGGCCTTGCCATTGTCAAACGCGTAGCCGAAACGCACAAAGCCACCATTTCACTCACCAGCAAACCCGGCAAGGGCTCCACCTTTACCGTACGATTCAAAAAGGCAGAATGATTATGCAACACAGAATCCTCATTGTTGAAGACGAAGAAATCATCCGGCTTGGGCTCCAGGACAACTTCGAGCTCGAAAACTACGAAGTCGAAACGGCATGCGATGGCGAAGAAGCGATAGCCAAGACGGACTCGTTCCAGCCGCACTTGATTTTGCTGGACGTGATGCTCCCCAAGAAGAGCGGCTTTGAAGTCTGCCGATTCATCCGCAAAAAGCACCCGGAATGCATCATCATCATGCTCACCGCCAAAACGGAAGAAACTAGCAAGGTTGCAGGCCTTGACATGGGCGCCGATGACTATGTGACAAAACCGTTCTCGATTCTGGAATTACTCGCTCGCGTAAAAGCGTTCCTCCGCCGAATCGACCTCCAGAAAGCACCCGCCAAGCAGCTTTCGTCCGTGGACGTTATTGACTTTGCCGATATCCACATGGATTTCAAAAAGTTCGTCGCCACCAAGGGCGGCGTCCCGCTGGAACTTTCCACGAGGGAATTCCAGATTCTCAAGTATTTCTGGCAACGCCGCGGCGAAGTCATTTTGCGAGAAGACTTGTTGCAAGACCTCTGGGGTTACACGCCCGACAACATGCCCTCAACAAGAACAATCGACAACCACATTGTAAACTTGAGACGCAAACTCGAAGACGACCAGGCAAATCCAAAAATCATTCTTTCCATCCGTGGAGCAGGCTACAAGTTCGATGCTTAATTCTTGGTTTTACAGAATCAACACGTTCAAGGCGTGGATTTTAGTCCTCGCTCTCTGTTCGCTGTTTTCTAGCCAAGCTTATGCAAGCAAGATGGCTTCGCAACTTCAAGAAGCCATTTACCTCTTCGAAATGAAAGGCGAAGTCGACGAATCGGTCCGATTGCTCGAAAAAATCACGCGACAAGGCGACGACGACGACAAGGAATCCGCATTTTTCTACCTCGGAAAAATTTACGATCTCGCCAACAACAAGGCTCAGGCAAACCACTTTTACGGCCGTAGCCAAGCGTTTACCAAGACCACAAGCAAAGCCTACTGGCTCGCCGGTCGTGATGCGGCAACAAGCTATTCTCCAGAAAGGCTTTTGCAAAAGACCATTACACTGAAAAGCCCCATCCGCAAATTCTTCGATGGCAAGAACGCCAACATCCTATTCGAGAATGGTCACATCGCAAAAATCGAAAACGGAAAAATCATTGAAATCGCATCAAAGCTAGACGAATCTAGCCACTTGCTACAAATCGATTCCGATGGCATGTGGTACCAAAATTCCACACGCGACTCGCTCTTTTACAAGCCGCACAATTCGCCCAATCAAGAAATCGCATACGTCGTAAAGAATGTAATCCAATTCACCGCCGTGAACGGAAACGCAATCGCCATTTCAGATAAAGGCTTCTATATTCTTGACCGCAAAGGAACAATCCTCAAGAACAACACCGACTATACCTCTTGCCAACTGCAAAACAACCAATACATCAACGATAATTTCATCATCAATTGCGCCGACAACGCGCTACACTTTATTTCGGCAAGTTCGGCAACAGAATCGTTCACTATAGCGCAATATGACATAATCCAAAAGACTTATATCTATAAAGATTACATTTACCTGATTTCGGGAAACATGCTATTCTGCTACAATGTGCAAGACCCCAAAAAAGCTCTCTGGAAAATCGAAGTCGGAAACGTAGAAAACATCCAAGCATTTGAAAACAACATCGTCTCGCTGGAAGCTTCTGGGAAAATCACATTGTACGACCAGGCTTCAGGCGCCGTTCTTTCGACCGTCCGTGCAAACGCTTCGAACATATACACGCTTGCACAAGGAACTCTTGGACTTTTCTCCAACGAAGGTTCCGTCATCACCGTCGATACACTTCTCCGTCCATTGTGGGGGTTCAACCTAGCTAAGCCCCCCATGACACGCCCGATTATCAAGAAGCGCTATATTTACATTCCCTTTAGCAACCGAAAAATTTTTGCTATCGACGCCCATTATTACGGACAACGTCCTTTATATTCTAGCAAGCTTACTTCACAAGCCGTGCATTTGGCAAAGCAAAAAAAGTGGGATAAAATTTCGCCCTATCTCGAAATGATTATTGAAAACGAGCCCGGCAACGCCGAAGCGCACTTTCTTAAAGCGTTCAATCTAGAACTTAAAAAAGCACCCGAAAAGGATCGCCAAAAAGCATGGGCCGAAGCCGTGAGACTTTCTACCGGAAGTCCGCAAATTGCGCGCATTGTGTTGAAATACTACAGCAAAGTCATCGGTGCAAACTATGCAAGCCAACTAAGCATTTCTCCGAAAACTTTATACCCGCAATTACTAGGCTCTAAAAAGAACCTTTACATGGTGGACCCCGCTACAGAACAACTCATCAGCATCAACGCCGAAAACGGTAAACAACGCTGGAGCAAATACATTGGCAAAATCGGAAACGCACCTGTCATCCAGTCCGATGAAAACACTATTGTCATTTCGACCGGCTATCAGATGAATGTCTATGACATGAACAAGGAAACGTTCAACAAGCCGCTACAACTGCCCGGTAAGGCGTTCAGCTTTACCATTACCGGAGATTACATTTACGCCACGACTTGGAATGGCTTTTTACTGAAGATTTCCCGCACCACAAACACCATTATCTGGTCCCGCAAAGTCTATTCGATGCCGTTCCATATCGTAAAATTCAACCGATTCTTGCAACTGTGCAACCTCGATGGCGAACTCATGCGCTTAAACGACGACAACGGA
This sequence comes from Fibrobacter succinogenes, assembly GCA_902776765.1. Lineage (GTDB taxonomy): Bacteria > Fibrobacterota > Fibrobacteria > Fibrobacterales > Fibrobacteraceae > Fibrobacter > Fibrobacter succinogenes_N. The sequence goes on along the minus strand of CACYRP010000004.1, from coordinate 21,978 downwards.
CTTACCCTAGAAAAATCGACTTACAAAGTTCAAGTAAACATTACAGCAATGGAAGGGATCGATTCAACGCTCGTTCTCGTTTCTAGCACAAACAAACTATTCCTACAAAACATCAAGCTCAAGGACTTTAGCCCCACGCAAGTGCTCATGGAAAGTCCAATCGTTTCTATGCAAGTGCTCAAAGACCAAAGTGATGACAAAATTATCATTTCACTTTCGGACCAGTCGATTTACCTCTATTCAAGCATCGGTACTCCACTCTGGAAATACCAAGGGAAAAAATCAATTTTCTCAAAACCGTTCATTTACGATGGGAAAGCATGGATAGACCAAGGGAACGAGATCATAGCCATTTCAATTAAAACGGGAAAAGTTGTCAAGTCGTTTAGCACACCCGGCGGAGCAGGTACGCCCCTGATTTTGAACCACACGTTGTTCAGCGCTTCCCCTAAACGGGTTCTTTACGCATTTCCGCTTTAATTAACCCCAATTCAATTTCATAAACAGCAATAAGGGTATTAGTAAATTAAATTTTAGTGGTCATATTTGCAAAAACTCACTACATTTTGCACATCCATTTTATAGGAACTAAATGAGCGTCCATTTCAAAAAATTCGTCCCTATTTGCACTCTCGCCATAACAGTCGTGTCTATGGTCTCAGGTTGCAAGGACGATGAATCTAAGACGCCCCAACAAATTTCGGAATACCCGCGAAACGAGACTTTGTACATCGGCGGATTCGAATGGGCTCCGCCCGCCACGTTCAACCCGCTCGCCCCCGACCCAAACTTCCCGTCAGACGGTAACATAAGGCTCATGTACGAGTCTCTCCTAGCCTATAACCAGCTAACCGAGAATCTAGAACCGATGCTTGCCGATGGCTACAGCCAGACGGATTCGAGCGTTACCGTTCATCTTGACACACGGGCCTCGTGGAATAACGGTGAAAAAATCACCACCGAAGATGTCATATTCTCATTCAAGATTGATTCACTCCTCCCGACAGCGCACCACAACAACTGGAAGTTCATCAAAACCATCACAGATGACGGCGACAACCACATAACGTTCCATTTGGCAAACAACAGAAATCAGCTCATGGTTCTGAACGCCATCGCCGAAACATCCATTCTCCCGAAGTCCGTCTTTGAACCGCTGATTAAATCGGCCAAAACCGGAAAAACTTACAACATGGAGAAAATTTTCGAATTCACAAACGACCAGCATCCCATCACCTCGGGACCGTACACACTCAAGACTTACACGCCCGACCAGATTGTTCTTGAACGAGTTGAAAACTACTGGCGTCAAAATCATTACGGTGGGAAAAAGCCCGCACCCAAGTATATCATCCACCCCATCTACGACAAGAACGATTACTTCAATACCGCAATGGCTCGCGGAAACCTCGATGTTTCTTCGAATTTCCTGCCAAGAATTTGGGAAAAGGCAAAAGACAGCGTCCGCGCCTGGAGCCGCGAAGAACCTTACCAGCTTCCATCCACACTCACAGCTCTAGTCATTGCAACATTCAAGGAACCATTCAACAGCGAAAACTTCAGACGCGCACTGGCCCACGCCATCGACTTTGAAAAAATCAAAGTTCGTGCACTCTCCAACTATACGCCCGTCATACAACCTGGATTTATCCTCCCGTTCGGTTCCGAGAAAAAGTATTTCAACAAAGAAGACATCGAAACTTACGGGTATAGTTACAACACGGACAAGGCCCGCGAAATTCTCGCAGAAGCAGGCTACTCCTGGAACGATGAAGGCAAGCTCCTCGACAAAAAGAAAAAGCTAGTCCGCACCATTTCAATAGAATGTCCGCAAGGCTGGACCGACTGGATAGACGCTATTAACGTTATCGTCGAATCATTTGCAGAAATCGGCATTACAGCCGTTCCTAAAATTATCGATTACGGGATATGGGACTCGGACCTTCGCAAAGGTTCATTCGACCTCACCTTTAAGACACCGCCCACGGAACACTCCGTAGCAAATCCTTGGAACAGATTCTACCAAATGCTAGGCACAGCCAACTATAAACCCATAGGCGAAGAAGCTTTTGCAAACCCGGGACGCTTCCAGAATGCAGGAATCAACAAACTTTTGAAGCAAATTCCGACCATCACAGCCGAAGATTCGCTTATAGAAGCCTACCGCGAACTCAACAAGCTGTTTATGCAAACGGTCCCTCTCATTCCCGTCATGTACAGGCCCACGACCTACTATCAATTTTCAACCAAGCATTGGACAAACTTCCCTACAGAAGAAACCCCGTATGCACCGCCCAATAATTTAATTGTAGCAGCCGGAGTGAGCGCACTTTGGAAAATTGTACCCGTCGAACAGCCGAATAAACAATAAAAAAGTTTCTATTCCGCTTTAAAAAAATTATCTTTAGCAAATCAATCCAAGGAGTACAACGTGAGAAAATTACGTTTTGTTTTGCCAAACACTTTTACAAGCCTGAACTTTTTGCTTGGAGTTTTTTCCATTTGTTGGACAACAGGAGCGTTCGGTTCTTTTAGTACGGCAGACCAAATCCGCATGGGTGCATACTTTGTCATGCTGTGTGCCCTTTTTGATAAACTTGATGGTTTTGCAGCGCGCCTTGTGGACGCCAGTTCCGAATTCGGCGCCCAGTTCGATAGTCTTGCGGACTTGATTGCTTTTGGTCTCGCTCCGGCTTTCTGCTTTTTCTTTACCTACAAGATTTATGCACCGGAATGGTTCCAGAACCACGGCCTCTTGATGACATTCGCACTTGCAGTTTATGTGCTCTGCGCAGCCATGCGCCTTGCCAAGTACAACGCCTGCGACTCGGACACATACCACCATCACTTCTCAGGGCTTCCGTCCACATTTGCCGGTATGATCAACGCCGTGCTTATCGTGTACCTCAAGAGCAAAGGCGTTTTTGCAGACCCGAGCAGTTTCCTCTTCTGGGCACCCATTATCGTTTTCACCGTAACAGGATTCTTGATGGTGAGCCCGTTGTTCCTCCCGAAGCTCCAACCGCGCAAGAACAAGGCTTTCAACATTTTCCAGATTGTGTTGATTCTCCTTACCTACGTTGCAGGAATCCTCTTCTACAACGAAAAGGTGCCGTTTATCCTTGAATACTTGCTGCTCCTCGGCGCAAGCTACATGGTAATCGGTTTTGGCGTAGGCCTTGCCAATCGCAAGCAAATCATCGAAGAAGCCAAAAAGAGTAAACAGTAAACAGTGGTTAGTGATTAGTCGTTAGTCACTGGTTATTGGGAAAGTCATCCTCCGAAGGAGGATCCATACAACTCCAAAAGTATTTTCCGCCTGCCGATAGTCGAGCAGGCGTTTTTTAAACAACAATTTTCCGCAATTTAGTGCGTTCCCTGGTGTTCCAAAAATTCCGCAAACGCTTTCCCATAGCGGTCGAACAAGTGTTCCAGCGACATACGCGGGAGTTCCAGCGTCACGCATTCAATTCCGCGTTCACCGCACCACGTTCCAAGGCTCCCCGGCGTCTTGTACCCAATGTCCGGCACCCATTTCAAGTTAAAAGTCGCCATCAACCTGTCGACAAGTTCTGTCTTTTGCGGAGCATCAATGCACCCCATAGGAGCATGCATCGAAAGAATCGACGATGGCCTTATTTTTTCTATTAACGCGACAAGCGCTTGCGTTTCTGGTTCGCTCCCGGCTATAACCCCTGGCGATAAAAGCGTATCTCGCGGAGCTTCCAAAATAGAACGCGAACCAACCATCTCCGTCGAAAAATTCTGCGTATTGAAATTGCGGTTCAAATCTACGCCATTTGCATTCCCGCGCGTTCCGAGAGTCATGCCATCCGGGTTAGCACACAAAATAAATGCAACAGAATCAAAATTATCGTCAAATGCACGAAGCACGCGACTCAAGAGGAACGTTGTTTCCGGTTCTTCTCCATGAATGCCGGCAATCACAAGCAACCTGCATTTGCTCTTACACGGGAAGTACAAAAGCGGAGCGCCCAGCGCAGAGCGTCCATATTCGAGCGATTGCAAGCAGATAATTCCGCGGGATTCAGGAGAAAAGAGCATAATGAGGAGTGAGAGTTACTAGTTATTGGTCATTAGTTAGTTCAAGGAGTCGGAATGGCGGCGGAATTCAACCTCAAATAAAGTAAGGGTAAATGTATTCTTCCGCAAGTTGCGGGAGGTTCGCAAGCACTGCACGCTTGCATTCCATGTCCGATTGTTCATAAATACGGCGCAGCACGTCAAGCGAAAAATGCTCCAAGCGTTTGCGCGATGTAGGCAAGTGCGCAATGTGCCAGCCTTCCGGGCGGATTTTTCCGCGCCCAGGAACAAACACACGACTAAAGCCAAACGCTTTATCCGCCACCATCCGTTCGGTCAAAAAAACATGAAATTTCGCAAACAAACCTTCGCATTCCGCAGGCGTAAGCTGCACCTCGTAGCCCTCCGGGCAGGCAGCACCATCGACCACGTCGATGTCCGTCCCCAAATGGTGACGGCTCGCCCCCGGAAGCGCAGACCACGTGAGAATCGCATACATCAGCTCTTCTTCATCCTTCGGACGTTCCATCGGAACCCCCTCCGCCGACAACAGCGTAAGTTCGCCACGAGCCTTGCGGTTCCAAATCGAGAGCTGCTTTTCAAACGAGCGGTATGCCGACTCCAGACGCAGCTCAAAGCCATTTGCCGCAGCATCTTGCGCAAGCAACTGCAAATCAGTCACAATTTTCCGATCCACAAAATATCCCGGCTGGAATTCGACCAAGTCCGGTGTTCCAAGCCCATAGGGCAACAAATCTGTCATTGAATCGTCCCTCCCATCTTTTCAATCAAATCCTTCCATTGCTGTACCGTCGTCTTCTTTTTTGCCGTTCTCTTTTTCGTGACTAGCGACTGCACCGGAGAGGCTGGATTCGCATGTGTCCATGCAATAGCAAGCGCATCGGTCGCATCGAGCGGGAGTTCCGAAGCCTCGATTCCAAGACGCGCAAAAATCATGTTTGCTACATGTTCCTTCGAGGCAGCCCCATCCCCCGTTACCGCTTGCTTCACGACACGCGGTGGGTATTCGTCATAAGTCATCCCGCGACGGTGGCACGCCACAAGGATTGCCCCGCGAATATGCCCTAGCACAAGGGCGCTCTTCACATTCTTCGCAAAAAACACACCTTCCATCGCCAAAGCGTCGGGATGGTAGTGATCCAGGCGTTCTTCCAGCTCCGAAATGATATGCACAAGCCTATCTTCGAGATTTTTGGAAGCATTGGCATGAAACGTGCCATATTCAAGCACTTGAATCAGATTGCTCGTCTTTTTCAAGAAAGCATACCCTGTTGTAATGGAGCCAGGGTCGATACCAAGAATAACCATAACAAAAAAGATAGATAAAATTGCCTTTTTTTCAAAAAATCCGCATTTTCGGGAACGTTCTTTATTAGATTTCTTTATAGGAGGCGACCATGCTGATAGACCAGGAACATGCAGATTACATGAGAACAAAAGCACACCCAAGACAATTAGGAATTCCCCTGAGCCGTTGGGGGCGAAACCTTATAGCCTGCTGCCCGTTCCACGCGCCCGAAGAAACTTCATTGTTCTTCTACGATGCGCTGGGTTATTGGCGCTACCGCTGCTTGCAGTGCGGTAGCGAAGGCGACTTGGTAGACTTTCTCATGAAGAGCCGTTTTAACGGGATGGACGAACAGTCCGCTCGTTCTGAAGCCTATGACTTTCTCGGATCGCTCGACAAGGACTTGTCGACCAACCAGGATAACGAACACCCGTGGGTCAAGGAAGTCGGCGGCGAAAAATCCAAGGTATTGGAATGTTTTGTCCGCTATTGTCACTGGGCTGCTTGCAAGAGCCCTTCTTCGGCTAAATTCCTAGAAGCTCGCGGTTGGAGCATCGGCCAAGCACAGCTTTACGGTCTCGGCTATTATAGTGGTGACCCGGAGCCGTTCATCAGCTATTGCATGCTCTCCGGCATCGAACGCCACCAAATCAGTTTTTATCTCGACAACCTCGAAGCCTACCACGAACCGAGAATCACAATCCCGGCACGTAACTCCAAAGGATTCATCCACTCCGTCTATGGAAGGCTTATCGACGATAACGAAAAGAGCCACACGTATATCACTTACGCCTCTGGCCCGACCGCCATTCCGTTCAACATCCAAGGTGATAGCGAAAATCCAATTATCGTACAGGGATTCTTTGACGCCCTCACCGCTGACCTCGCCGGCATTCCAGGTGTTGTCTCTACGATGTTCCAGGAATTGAACATCAACCACCTGTACAAGTTGAAGGCCTGCGGAGCAGAAGCATTCACAATTATCTTGCGCCGCGAAGAAGACCGCCGTAACCAGGAACTCAAGATCCAAAAGTACCTGAAGCTCGCTGATCAAGTACACATGAGCCTCAAGTCCATCGTTCTCCCGAAAGACGAGACTGTCGATACGTTTGTCCGTAAGAATGGAGCCGACCAGCTCATCGACCTCATTGACAAAACCGAAGTCGATACAATCCACTCCCACCGCCGCTCCATGCTGTTGCAAGACATCAAGGAAAACTTTGATAACGCCATGGCATGCCAGCCGGACCAGAGTGTCGGTTACACGCTCAACACATTCCCCAAGCTCACCAAGGAAATCGACGGTGTGCAATCGGGATGTTTCTTTGTATCTTCGAATCCGTTCGGCCTCAAGACGTTCTTGCTTTCGAGCATCACGCTTGACCTCATCGAAAGCAACCCAAGCCTCAAAGTCATTTACGTTGCTTACGAAACGCCGCGCCGCCAAATCTTTGACCGCTTTGTGTCCATGCTCATCGGTGAATCAATCCTCGCCGTGCGCAAGCAGAATGCAGACAACGAAATCAACAAGAAGATTATGGAAGCCACGCGCGACTTGATGGGTTACGTGCGCAACAATCGCCTCGAAATCTGGGACGACATGCCCTCGCTCGACTTCAATGACCTTCTCAAGACGCTTCAACCAGAGCTCAAGGATCACCCGAATTTGATTCTCGTGATTGACGGCATCGACCACTTGAAGATAACGGACCGTCCGGAACTCCCGGACATCCACGAGAAGCGGTCGTCCATCATGCTTGACTTGTACAAGGTTCTCGACATTCCCATATTCCTCGGTGGTGAACTCATCGATTCCAACATGGGACTTTTAGGGCCGCGCGCTTACCTCCGTGATTCCGACGCCATCTACTGGCTCACCGAAAAAGACGGAGTATTGAGCCTAGCCATTGACTCTAAGCGCTTGGGCACAAGCCGCATTTACGAAGACAGGATTCTGATGAATCCTCAATCTAGCCGCATGCAAGAAGCTTAATGTTTACCATCGTTGATTTTAACAACTTCTGGAGTCCGTCAGGAGGCGGAGTCCGGCGTTACCATTTGCAAAAAATGGCATTCTACGAAAAGCAAAGCGACGTCCTTTCGGTATTTGTCATGCCTTCAGCAAGCACATACACCGAAACGCGAAGCGAAGGGCTCATAATCGAGCATGTAGAAGCATTCCGGTTCCCGGGGAACTGGGAATATCGCTTTATGTGGAAAGCCAAACAAATCCGCCCAATTCTTGAAAAATACAAGCCAGACGCAATCGAAGTGGGTTCGCCATACATTCTGCCTTCAGTTGTTCGTAGCATAGCAAAAGAAGTTGTTCCAAATGCAGCTTTGTTCAGCTTTTGGCATGCTGATTTTCCGGTAACTTACGTAGGCCGCCCCATCGCCAAAAAATTTGGAGCAGGCACAGGAACGTTCTTCCGCAAGATTGCATTCTGGTACGCCAATCAAGAATTTAAAGGTTTCGATTGCGTACAAGCTTCCTCAAAAGAAGCAATGGCACGCCTTAAAAAAAACGGTCTCCCCGATCCGCGATGGATTCCACTCGGTTGCGACATCAATACATTCTCCCCAGAGCGTCGTGACGAAGCTCTCGTTGCAAAACTTAAGGATGGTGATCCGAACCGCCTCACGATATTTTTCCCACACAGACATTGCAACGAAAAAGGGATTGACCTTGTTCTCGGAGCCTACGATATTTTAACACAAAAACTCGGGCACGAACCAGCAATAGTCTTTGCAGGCACAGGTCCAAGCCTCCCGCTTGTGCAAGCCGCTGCTGAAAAATACAAGCACGTGAGCTACATCGGATTCGTAAATTCCATCGATGAAATGGCACGCTATTACGCGAGTGTCGATATGGGACTCGCACTCTCCGGTTGGGAAACGTTCGGACTTTCGATTCTCGAAAGTATGGCTAGCGGAAACGCTCTCGTCGGAGCCGCCGCTGGAGCCGCATTCGAGCATGTCACGGAATCAGGTGCCGGCACGATTCTCAAGGAACGCACGCCCGAAGCGCTTGCCGATGCCATTGTCGAGCTCTATCATTCAGACCTCACCGACAAAAAGATTAAAGCACGAAAGTACGCCGAGAAATTCAGTTGGAACGATTGCTTTAAGCGCCAGCTTGCGCTCTACAAAGAAATTACCGGACAAAAAAAATGAAAAACTTTATACAAAAGATTGCCGAGTTCTTTGAGCCATCCAAGAACTTGGTTTTGATTTCGCTCGCCTTTTGGATAACGCACATTCTGCTCCGCGTAATGCTACTGTTCCGTAGCAATCCTTACGGATTCCCGTTTGTATCGAAGCCGGACTGGTTTATTTTCCATGCCGTCTGCATTGACTTTATGTGGATATGCAACGCGCTTGTAGTATTCATGGTGCTAGGCGGGATTGCCGACAAAATTGCACGTTCGAAAAGTACGAATTCAAGAAACACTGACACAAGATGCGCGGGCACGAGATGTGCTGACACGGATTGCGCCGACACAGGATGCGCGGGCGTTTCAAACGTAGCGAAAGTCACGACAATCGCCTACACAGTTTTCCATAGCGTTGTCTTGCTCTTTACGCTCCTCGACAACGAAGTGCAACGATTCTTGGGCGGGCATTTGAGTTTCGGCCTTGTGGACACGTATAAAGACACATCGTCCATTGCCATGTTCTACGACTACGTTGCAAACGATTTGTCTATCCCATATTTGCAATTCGTGGTGCTTGTACTAATGCTTCCGCTGACCTACGGCGTCTACAGGCTACTCCGCAAAAACTACAGCACGCCAGACGGACTACGCATGAAAAAATCCGTCATTGCAATGGTTATTTTCTACATCGCTTCTTACCTTTTTGTTTACTTTATCTGGACTGGAAATGCGCGCATGACCAAACTCCGTCCAGTTGTTTCACTTGTCTACAACGACCTGTTTGTATCAAAGAAAGCAGCCGGACTTACCGAAAAAGATCTCGCCGCCTACCGCACCACATACCAGAACTTATGGCAGCGCGTTGAGGGCGATAGTCTTTGGAAATTTTCCGATGCAAAAGAAGGCCATGGCCTACCGCTTTACCGCATCCCGACCGAAGCTCTTTTGAAAAGCGAAAAGCTCGCCGCCCAGCGCGAAATGAAACCAAATTTCATCCTCGTGCTCATGGAATCCCATCGCGGGCTTAACACGGGCTTCATGAATCCGCAAATTCAGCCCTCGCCCACGCCATTCTTAGATTCAATTGCAGCAAACTCTCACGTGTGGATGCGCATGCACACAAGCGGAGTCCCAACAACCGGCGGTGTCCTTTCAACACACCTCGGCATTCCGCACCATTCTAGGCTTGCACAAGCCACCGACCTGGCACATGTGACACTCCCAAGCTTTGTTTCCGTGCTCACCGAGAAAGGCTACAGCACGCACTATATGTCGGCCGCCGACCCCGCCTGGGATAACCTCGGCGTTTGGATGGCCAAATGGTACACTGCAGAGCATTACAGCCGTGAACGCGAAGACGATTCCACCTTCATGGACCACGCCGCCCAATACGTGCGCGACACCCTCTCCAAAGCAGGTAAGCCGTTCCTCGCCACCCTCATGACGCGTTCCAACCATTACCCGTTCAATTTTGCTGCCGGCATGACCGACGATGAAAAAGCACGCCCCCTGCAAGAACGCATCAACGTCACAATGAACTACGCCGACAGGCAACTGGCCCACTTCATCCGCGCAATTCAAAACGAAGAATGGTACAAGAACACGTACGTCATCATCATGGCAGACCACGGATTCCCCTTGGGTGAAAACGGAGTTTCTACCATGAACGGCGGCGGATTCTCGAACATCAGCTGGATTCCATTCATTATCCATGGCAAAGGGCTTGAACCAACTCACGATACGACAACAGCCGCACAAATCGACATCGCGCCCACAATTCTTGAGCTTGCCGGATTCGCTGTCCCGAACATTTTCATGGGGCATAACTTGTTACGAGAAACAGAGACGATTCAAAATGCAGACAGCTCAATCGTTCAAAAGGAACGCGCCGGACTCTCGCTAGGAGCATATTCCGGTTACTCTGCACTCGGGCTCGACAACTACCGCGTTGTTTCAAAGACAGGCACCAACGACGAAGTTTATCTCTTTGCCGATAGCGACTTGCGTCAGGAACACGACCTTGCTAAAACGCAGTCCGAACGCACCGCCAAAATGCACGCCACACTCGACACGCTCATCAAAATTTCGGATTACTCGCTCGAACACGGGCTGTAATTCGCAAGACACGCGCGCAATCCAAACGGCACTTGTTTTACAAGAAGCGCGCATTAAATGTGCGCGCCAAATGCCCGCAGACCTTAACGCAAAAAAGACTCGTCAATGACGAGTCTTTTTAGTCGGGATGACTGAATTCGAATCAGCGACCTCTTGAACCCCATTCAAGCGCTCTACCAGGCTGAGCTACATCCCGAGGTCTCTTACAAGAGTATGCCAAAGTTAGTTAAACCACGATATTTTTTCAAGGCAAACTCTTGAAAAAAGCAAAATTAAACCCTTTCCGGCAGTTCCAGTCCTTTCTTGAATAGCGCTAATCCTTCCAATAACCGACAATCAGCACTTCGGGTGTTGCCTTCGGGAATTTTTTGCTCTTGAAGCCCACAATTTTGCGAATGCTCTTCTGCTTGAGCTCCCAACCCGTGCGGGAAAGCCCACTCGTCGAAAGGGTCAACTTAAGTCCGGGAACCTTGCCCCCTTCCTTAATTTTGCCGATGTCATCGACATTCAGCATCACATTCTTTGTTTTGAGCTTAAATTCCTTTTGGGCGTTTTCGTCAAGCGCCAGGTCCGGGCGAGTTTTCTTGTCAGTTCCCCACACGTAGAATGTCCATTCGCGTTTTTCATTCGGGGCATAGTAACCCGTATCAAATAACTTTTCACCAAAGAAAATTGGATTTTTCACATAGCCGTCAAGCTGCGCGGCATAAGACTTACCCTGATTGTCAATCATCACCACGACCGGATTGATTTGACCATCCATGCCCGCAAAATCCATATCAAATTCAATCGTCACCGCAGCATTGGGCGCAATTTTGGTCGGGTACTTGAAGTTCGACATGCCAATACCTTGGCCCATCACGGTTTCAAGAACAATTTCTTTATTTGTAATGTTAGCGCCTTTAATAACAATATGCTTGACATCGCCCTGATCGGCATAACCAATCGGATACGGATCCGGAACAAAACGGATAATATCGTCAGCAAGTACGGGAGCCACCAAAAACGCGGCTAAAAAAGCAAGAGAAAATTTTTTGAAATTCATGTTGACTAATATACAAAAATGTCACCATTTCTTTTTTGATGAAGATGATTTGCGATCCATACAGCGATATTTCGCCTGATCATAGCAATAACTAGAACCAGAAATATCAGGAGAAAGCGGAATACCACGATGATATTCAATACATTCATCGTATTTGAGTTGATCTACGCACATCGCATTTTTCTTCTGATTTTCTTCCCGGCTTTCTTCATACCATTCTTCAGCGCAACTATCCGTAGATGCGCATGCGCACGCCCAAAAGATTGGGCTTAACAGAATGGAAATAATCAAAAACTTCGGCATAAAATGAATATACAAAATTCTAAATTTGGCGCCATGACTCCACGCGACGAAATCAAAGCATTGCTTCATCAAAAGGAACTGTTCATATTCGACTTGGACGGCACGCTATTCAACACACTTGGCAATTTGGCACCCGCCGTGAATTACGCCATGAAGCAGTTCGGGCTGAAGACGCACAGCAACGATGACGTGCGGACATTCATCGGAAACGGTTCCATGAACTTGATCCGCCGAGCGGTAGCCGCAAATTTCATTGACGTTAATATTGTCCGCGACATCGAAAAAGTCGCCGCCGTTCTAGAACGCGAAGGCTACAGCGAAGAGAGCATCAAAGAGATTCACAAAGTTTATTCTGAATTTTATTGGGAACATTGTACCGAAAATACGGAGCCGTACGAAGGCGTTGTGGAACTCATTAAACGAATTGCCCAAAGCGCGGGATGTGATAGGGACAGCGCGGGAAGTTTCAATCGTAACGAAGACTGCGCGGGAAATGATAAGAACAGCGCGATTAACAACGGGAACCGCGCGGAGAGCAACGGATACTGCGCCGGGGCTAAATGCGCGGCGATGCTCACGAACAAGCCGGTTGCACCCGCACAAAAGATTCTCGAAAAATTCGGACTCGAAAAATCGTTCGCCACTTACCTCTGCGGTGACACAACTCCGGAACGCAAGCCAAGTCCCGCCGGGATTTTCGAGATTCTCCGCCAGACGGGAATCGCCCCCGAAAAAGCAATTATGATTGGCGACGACACGCCCGATGTTCTCGCCGCCAAAAACGCAGGCATTGACTGCATCACGCTTTTTGAAGGCTTTGGCAAAGCGGAAAACTTGCTCCCGCTAGAACCGCGTTACACGGCCGGCCACATCAAGGACTTCGCCGAGTTCATCTAACCGCAGAAGGTTCCACTCAATTTTCTATCTTTTTGATAGTTATGTCCTATTTCGACTACACGGCAAACACCCCGACATGCGAAGAAGCCTTGCAACGATTCTGCGAAGTTGAACGCAGGTTTATCGGCAACGCCAATTCGAATCACGAAGCAGGGCATGCGGCAAAAGCATTTCTCGCCCAAGTGACCGATTCCATCGCGAAACTTTTGGGCGTAAACCCCGACGAAATCATTTACACCTCGGGCGCAAGCGAAAGCAACAACACCGCCATCCGCGGCATCATCCAGGCCAAGCGCCATGTGGGCAAGCACATCATCACGAACCCGCTGGAACATTCTTCGGTAAGCGCCACGCTCACGGCCCTGCAAGAAGCGGGCTACGAAATCGAGATGGTAAAAATCGGCACCGACGGGAAAATCGACCTGGAAGACTTGAAGAGCCTGCTCCGCAAAGATACGGTGCTCGTAACGGTGAATGCGGTCGATAGCGAACTCGGGACCGTGCAGCCGCTGGAATCCATCAGTAAGATTGTCCGCGAGTTCTCGAACTGCAGCCTTCACGTGGATGCAACGCAGGCCATCGGCAAAACGCCTATAAACCTGAATTTGGCAGACGCGGCAAGCATTGGCGCGCACAAGTTCTACGGACTTTCAGGCAGCGGTCTTTTATACAAAAAAAGCGGAATCGCCATGGAACCGCTCATTTACGGCGGCGCAAGCACTACCATTTACCGCAGCGGAACCCCGACGCTCGCGCTGGACGCTTCCCTCGAAACCGCATTATCGCTTGCCATGGAGCATTTCGAAGATCGATTTGCCCGCGTCAAGGAGCTGCGAAAGATTTTGCAAGAAGAACTCTGCGGCTATCCGAAAGTCCGCATCAATTCGCCCGCAGACGCTGTTCCGCACATTTTGAACCTGAGTGTTGCGGGAGTCCGCGGGAACATTTTCCAAAAAGCTCTTTCGGACAAAGGAATTTACGTGTCGGTCAAGTCCGCCTGCAGCGTAGATGCGCTCCCCTCCCGCGCCGTTTTTGCCGTCTGCCGCGACCGCAAAAATGCTTTGAACTCCTGGCGCATAAGCCTTTCGCACCTCACCACCGAAAAAGAAATCGACGAATTCATGGCCGCATTCGACAGCTGCTACAAGGAACTTTGCAAATAAACGCAAAAAAGGTAATGAAAATGGCAAGAGAACTTTCATTTGTCCAAAGCGTAGAACGGAGCATTTCGAAAACATACCGCGAAAGGCTCTGGACACCGTTCATTACCGCCATCAAGAACTACAAGCTCATCGAAGAAGGCGACAAAATCGCCGTCTGCATCTCTGGCGGCAAGGATTCCATGCTCATGGCGAAGCTCATCCAGATGCTTCACCGCCACAGCGACGTGAAATTCGATGTGGAATACCTGGTGATGGACCCCGGTTACAACGAAATCAACCGCCAGAAAATCGAAAGCAACGCGAAGCTCCTGGAAATTCCCATCACCGTTTTCGAGACGAACATTTTCGACGTGGCAAACAACACCGAACGTTCCCCCTGCTACGTTTGCGCCAAGATGCGCCGCGGCCACCTCTACCACAAGGCAAAAGACCTAGGCTGCAACAAGATTGCGCTGGGCCACCACCTCTCCGACGTCATCGAAACGACCGTCATGGCGATGTTCTACGGTTCGCAACTGCAGGGCATGATGCCCAAGCTCCACAGCCTGAATTTCGGCGGCATGGAACTCATCCGCCCCATGTATTGCATCAACGAGCAAGACATTATCAACTGGAAAAATTACAACGGGCTGCAGTTTATCCAGTGCGCCTGCCGCTTTACCGAAAGTTGCACCGTCTGCGACAACGGCGGTGGCGGCAGCAAACGCCAAGAAATCAAAGCGCTCATCAAGCGCCTCAAACGTGAAAACCCGAACATCGAAAGAAGCATTTTCAACAGCCTGCACGCCGTCTGCATCGAAACATTCCCCGGATTCAAGGCCGGTGGCGAGTTGCATTCATTCCTCGAAGACTACGAAAATCGCAAACCGCAAAAAGGATAGAACATAGCGACAAGCTACTTGTTCTTCACCGAAGACGAATCATCAAACATCGATGGTTGCGGAAGCTCCCCGTAAAAGGAAATCGGGAACGAGAAAGTCGCCCCGTTTTTCGTTTTCGGGAATTTCCAATGGCTGACAGATTCCTTGACTTCTTCATTAATAGCACTAAAGGGGCTATTTTCGGCAATTGTAGTTGATTTAATTTGGACATTTTCAACTTCGCCGCTTGAAGCAATTTTCAAAGTCAAGACAATTCTTCCTTCAAATTCACTTGCTAAATCTGATTGACGCCTTACATTCTTATCGCAGATAAAGCGTAAACCATGAACTCGTTGGCGATAAACCTTTAAAAAAGTCTGAACATCAATATCACGACCTTCAACGACAACGTTTTTTGCAGACAAAGGCTTAATACGGCATCTAGGGACCACCTTGCCATCACCCCCTTTGTGAACAACATCCGGAAGGACACCATAAAGGTATGCTTGTTGAAAGATCTCCACACGAGGCTTTACAGTTATTTTCCGAATACTATCCTGATATTTAGAGGTATCAATCTTTTTCAATTCTATCGGATAACAAACCTTTTTTTCTTCAGTATCGTTACACCCTGCCCACAATGCTGCGGCAGTCATCAACGCAAATTTGCCAAGATAATTGCTAAAGAACTTGGACATACTTTGATTCTTCAGTTTTCTGTTGGCGACAAAGGCTGTTCAGAAGCACTTGATGCAGCCGAAGGAATGACTTCGTACAGATTAATAGGGAATATAAAAGTCCCGCCCTTCTGCGATTTCGAGAACACCCAACGAGTTATTGATTTTCTGATTTCTTCACTAAACCGAACCGTCGATGATTTAAGCTCGATATTTTCGACTTTGCCGCTTGGCGCAAACTTCATTTCTTTGTTAAACCGAGCCATCGATGATTTAATCTCGACGTTTTCTACTTTGCCGCTTGGCGCAATTTTCATTTCAAAAACAATTGTTCCTTCAAATTCCTTAGCACGTTTAGCGCTATACTTTACATTTTTATAAAGATTCTTATTGCAGATATGGCGTATGGCCGGCGAACGCTGGCGGAAAACTTTTAGTAAAGTCTGGACATCAATGTCATTTTCCTTCCCTGCCACAACATCCGTTTCCGTCAATTCTTTAACAAAGCAACGAGGAACAGGCTTGGGCTGATGAATTTCGCGAGGACCATCCGGCATAATAATCTCACGGGGAGGCCGAACTCCATAAAGAGCAACCGCTCTCCCCATATTTTCTTCGATAACACCGTACAAAGCCCGAATCATACCGATTTCAGGCTTCATCTTGGCAACGCGAGCAACCTTTTTCAACAGGGAATCCTTGGCAGGTTCTATCACAGCAACGCTATCCGAAGCAGATGATTCCGCAAACTCATTTTCAGACACCAAAGTATCCGCAGAAAGAGAACTATTCGTCGATTGCGCCGCATTTCCCAAAATTTGCGATTGAGAAACATCCGACTTTTTATCAGAATCGTTACAACCAGCCCACAACGCAGCCGCAGTCATGAGAGCGACTTTGCCAAGAAATTTGCTGAAGTTTTTCGCCATGCTTTATAAATAACAATATTCAAATTAGAAAAATCAGCGTAGAAAGACAATTTTACACGTTCAAGGGGCGTTTTTTTGCCCAAATATGCTACTAAAATGCAATTTTCGGAGTTTGCGAACGCAGCACCCAAAAGCGAATGATTACCGCGACGGTCGCCCCGATAAGGCACATGAACATATCCGTCTGCGTATCCCAAATGTAGCCCTGCGTTCCTAAAAATGCTTCCGTATCCGTCGGATTGCTGAGCGATGCCAACCACTCAATAATTTCATAAAGCGCAGAAATTGCCTCGGCCACGCACACCGACAAAAATCCCGTCCAGCCAGCCGTCTTGATCGGAGTCGTGCGGCGCAAAAGTTCAATCATCACAAGTGCAGGTGTAACGCCCTGCATCAAGTGCCCAATTTTATCGTAGTTGTTGCGCGTAAAACCGAACCAATCTTCCATCCAGAATCCAAGCGGAACCTTCGCATATGAATAATGCGCCCCCACCAAAAGCACCGCCATGTGGAGCGCCATTACCACGTAAAGATACGTGGGCATCCTGAACTTTTTGTAAGTAAACACAAGAACCAACAGCCCGACAATCGCAAGCGTCGCTTCAAGAATCCACGTGAGGTAAGTATCTTCAACTCCGACAACAGACCAAATCGTCGTCAGGAGAACAAAAGCAAGCAAGAACAAATGAGATTTTGCAATATTATTCATGCATAGAAAATACAAATTTTTATTTAGACGGTGCGAAGGCTAGGCTTATTCATAAAAACGAATGGGAACATAAACAACAGTCATCCCTGATTTAACCTTAGAGAAAATCCATCGACTTACAGCTTTTCTTATCTCTTCATCAAATTCTTTAACACCCGTAGTCGATCCCTTTATTGACGATTCTTTTACACTTCCATCAGCAGCAATCGTTAACTTTAAAGTAATTATGCCTTCAAATGTATTATTTGGATTTTTCTTGAGGTACTTGCTGTATATATGCTTTAGACCGGGAGTCCTTTGTCGAAAAGCTCGTTTAACGCTATAAAACAGATTTCGATCAAAAATTCGTTTGTCCGCAAATTCAATTTTTTCATAAAGAACTTTCACTGAACCTCTAAGCTTAACTGCAATCGTATTTCCAAACAATCCTTGAAGAAAATCATTTACAGGACCATTACTAGGGCTTTCGATAACACCGTAATAACAAACTTTCGTACGAATATGTTTAAGGTTAGCAAAAACGGAATCACGTCTTTTAGCAGTACCATAACTTAACATGCGTCCAATATCGTATCGAAGCCCCCATTTTTTTTCCATATGAGTCCGCTCAATAGGGAAAAAAGCCTTCATCAAGCTATCCCTTGTCCGCTGCACTTCAAGTTGCGCCGCGGAATCCAGCAATACGACTGTTTGGGCGTTCGCATCAAGTGAATCTTTGAGAATTTCACTCGCAAGAGAATCGTCTTTTTCCGATACATGCGGCAACGTTGTAGAATCAGGCGATTCAGCGGGTTTGGACACTTCAGCAACACCGAAACTGTTCGAAGCGCTGCTTAACGACTTTTCATTTTTCGAATCTTTATCGACATTACCGCAGCCAGCCCACAGCACCGCTGTAGCCATCAACGCAATTTCACTAAAATATTTGCTAAAGAAATTTGCCATGCTTCAATTATTTTAGGTAACAGCCCAAATGATTACTTAGGCTGCGTCGAAGATTCGTCTTATTCATAAAAATGAATAGGTACATAAACAACAATCGTCCCTGATTTAACCTTAGGGAACGTCCATCGACTTACTACGGTTCTTATATTTTCATCAAATTCTTTAACGTCCGTCGTCGATTTCTTTATTGAAGATTCTTTTACACTTCCATCAGCAGCAATCGTCAATTTTAAAACGATTTTTCCTTGAAATGTATTAGCAGAATCTTTCTTGACAAATTTTCTGTATATATGCCTTAAACCCGGACTTCTTTGTTGAAAAACACGTTTAATTCTAGAAAGCATATCTTGATTAGGAGTTCGTTTGTCTGCGAATTCAATATTTTTATAAAGAACTTTCACAGACCATCTAGACTGAAACGCATTCGAATTACCCAATAACGATTGAAGAATAGACCTACCATCTACAGAAGCGTTTTCAGGACCATTATTAAACCGACCTTCAGAACCATCATTAATGCCAAGACGACGTGGTCTATTCCTATCCGCAATAACACCATAATAGCACATAACAGAGCCCAAATCTGCTCTAGCTTTCAAAATCGAATCACGATTTTTTGCAAAAATAAACCTCCGCATAAGAGCATATTGATATCCGTCTTTCTTTTTTTCTACATCATTCCATTCAATAGGGAAATAAGCTTTCATCAAGCTATCTCTAGTCCGCTGCTTTTCAAGCAGTTTCGCGGAATCCAACAATACGGCTGTTTGGGCGTTCGCATCAAGAGAATCTTTAGAAATCTCATTCGCAAGAGAATCGTCTTTTTCTGTTACACGCGGCAACGCCGCAGAATCAGACGATTCAACGGAATTGGATATTTCAGTCACACCGAAACTGTTCGAAGAGTTGCTTACCGACTTTTCATTTTTCGAATCATCATCGACATTACCGCAACCAGCCCACAGCACCGCTGTAGCCAACAATGCAATTTCACTAAAACATTTACTAATAAATTTTGCCATAACAAAAATGTACAAAATAGCAAGTTTCCAAAATCGTAAAAATATCATAACCAACAAACATCACTAGACTTACGAGGCCACCAACCACTCAAAAAGGAAACTTCTTTCGTCTTTCGTCTTTCGTCTTTCGTCTAAAAAACTATCTTTGCGCCCATGACGAAATACCACTTGGCCACATACGGCTGCCAGATGAACGAATACGACTCTGCGATGATAGCTCAAGAGCTAGACATGTGCGGCTGCGTCGAGACGAACAATCAAGAAGACGCCGACATTATCATCGTGAACACCTGCAGCGTACGCGAAAAGGCCGAGGAAACTGCCATCGTGAACATCAGCAAGCTCAAGTACTTGCGCAAAAAGAATCCCGATGTGAAAGTCGTCGTGTGCGGCTGCATGGCCAAGAATCGCGGGCCGGAACTATTGAAGCGCCTCAAGAACGTGAACTACATCGTAGGCCCGGACCAGTACCGCAAAATTCCGGAACTGCTGTTTGGCAACGCCCAGAGCCCGTTGCACAAGACGCACCACAAGATGTTCATCGACGAAGACCGTAGTGAAAACTACCTCGGCGAATATGCCAAGTTGAACAACAACTTCAGCACGTTCGTCGCCATCCAGCGCGGTTGCAACAAGCGCTGCAGTTACTGCATCGTGCCATACCTCCGCGGTCCCGAGAAATACCGCGAAGCAGACGACATTCTCGCCGAAGTCCGCAGAGCCGCCGACAAAGGCATTACCGAAGTGATGTTGCTCGGCCAGACGGTAAACGCCTACAAGACCGCCACCGAGGACTTCGCCACGCTTTTGACGAAGGTCTCCGAAATCGGCGGTATCAAGCGCATCCGCTTTACAAGCCCGCACCCGCGCCATTATACGAACGAACTCATCGACGTTCTTTTGAACAACCCGAAAGTTTGCCATTACGCGCACATTCCGCTCCAGAGCGGCTCCGACGCCATTCTCAAAAAGATGCGCCGCCAACACAACATGGAACAGTACATGACCGTCATCGAGCAGTTGCGTAGCCACGACCCGTACTACGCGATTTCGACAGACGTCATCTGCGGATTCGTGGGCGAAACCGATGAAGATTTCGAACAGACAATCAAAGCATTTGAAGCCTGCCAGTTCGATACCGCCTACATGTTCATTTACAGCCCGCGCAAAGGCACGGAATCGTTCAACGAGCCTGAAATTCTCACTCCCGAAGAAAAGTCCGCCCGCCACACGCGCCTTGTGGAACTCCAGAACGCTATTACGCTCAAGCGCAACCAGATGATGATGGGCCGCACCGAAGAAATTCTCGTCGAAGCAAGTTCCTCCCGCGACAAGACTGAATTTGTTGGTAAAACAGACAACTTCAAGAAGGTCATCTTCAAGCCAGAAGAAGGGCGCATCATCAAGCCGGGCGATTACGTGCAGGTAAAAATCGACGACATTCGCGGCTGGACACTCCGCGGCACGCTCGTATAGCACCAACCCCACCCCACGGTTCAACGACGTAACTCACGGAATATCAACGAGTTATGCATTTCCAAGTTTGTAAAAGTCCTCAAAATTTTGTATTTTTGTTTCCGAGGGCAAATAGAGGGCAACATGGCTAAATATTTTATTCAAAATTTGGTTATTTCAAGCGCACTATGCGCATTTGCTACTACAGCATCCTTCGCGCAAGCCACACCAACACTGGCTTCAGCTCAAAAAGCTTATGTAAATGGTAACTGGAAAGAAGCTGCAGCCGCCTATGAAGCAGTTTGCCCCACACAACCCGATTCCACACGCACCGAATGCTTTTTGTGGAATGTTCTCGCTCTTTCACAAACAGGAGTTGCAGCCGATTTCAGCAAAGCAGGCAAGCGTCTAGACTCGCTCATCGACAAGACAAACCCGCAAAAACCTATTTATACAGACCTGATGATGACCAAGGCTCAATTCCAAATGTACCTTGGCAAGTACAACAAGGCTGCAGAATCGCTCATTCACGCCATCGAAACATCGCAACCGCATCAAGTAACCGTACTGCAAAAAGTCTGTACCGCCGTACAAAACCGCGCCCGTAACGAAGAACTGAACGAAGCATGCAAAAACCTCGGCAAGCCCGAAGCTCGTAAAGCCAAGGTTGAAGCACCCGCCACAACTGTGCCTATGCAAAACGCAGCAGTAAAGCCGGCACCCACGCAAAACACAACGCAGGTTGCCACCCCACAACCCGCAACCCAAACAACTCCGCAAACAAAAATTTCCAAATCCGCCGATGCGCAAAG
Organism: Fibrobacter succinogenes; assembly: GCA_902776765.1. Lineage (GTDB taxonomy): Bacteria > Fibrobacterota > Fibrobacteria > Fibrobacterales > Fibrobacteraceae > Fibrobacter > Fibrobacter succinogenes_N. The sequence goes on along the minus strand of CACYRP010000004.1, from coordinate 538 downwards.
CACATGGCAACTGCAATTGGGCGCATTTAGCGTGAAATCCAATGCAGATTTGCTCGTTGACAACTTAAAAAGACGCAACATCACTTGCACAATTAGCCAAAACACGCTCGAAAGCGGTAAAGTCCTCTATATCGTGCGCACCGGTCCATTTGATACAAAGGAAAGCGCCGTGGACTACGGAGCAAAAAAACTCACTCCAATCCACGTAGAATTTAGGCCGTTACTCGTAAAACAGGCTCTTTAAGCAAACAAAATTAAACTCGAAAAAAATTTTTACAGTTTTTAGCGCAGAAAACTTGCGTTTTTTCGCATTATACCTACAAAAAAAGCAAAAATAGTGCTATATTTGTGTTGCTCCCCCGCCGGGGTGGTGAAATTGGTAGACGCGCTGGACTCAAAATCCAGTACTCGCGAGAGTGTGAGGGTTCGATTCCCTCCCCCGGCATTAAACGTTTAAGAAAGAGATCAAAATGAGTAACATGTTCAAAGTGCTTTCTGCTGTTCTTTTCGCGGGCTCACTAGCGTTTGCTCAGTCTGA
>CACYRP010000003.1 GCA_902776765.1 Fibrobacter succinogenes | reverse complement strand
TTGAAGGCTAACGGCTTCTCGGTTAGATGTACGAAAATAGAATAGAGCCCTTATAAATATAAGGCGGATTGCATCCGCCTTTCTTGCGTTTTTCCGACAAGGTGTCGGAATTTTCTAATATTAAAACGTATCGACGCCTAAATCGCTGTCGCCGTCCTTGACTTTTGCAAGAATTTCAAGCCCTGTCAAGTCCTGCATCATGCGGATATTGTCATCTTCCATTTCAAAATTGCCGCTACAGCCGTAACGGTTCACGATAATTCCACGGATATCTAGGCCGCGACTACGAGCGTATTCTATAGTGAGCACGCAAGCGTTGATGGAGCCGAGCGCCGCCGTCGTTACGATAAGCAACGGAAGCTTGAGCGTCTTGATGATATCTTCGAGGAAGATTTTCTGGTCGTCATAGCGGATGGGGCAAATGATTCCCCCGCTACCTTCGGCAAAGATGAATTCGTGGCGGGAGCAAGCTGCGTTAAAGTCCGCCTGAACTTTAGAAAGATTAACGGGATTGCCTTCTTTTTGTGCGGCCAGGTGCGGAGAAACCGCCTCTTTGTAAACGTAACTGACGAGCTGTTCTTGCGAGTCCGGGAGACCTGCAATGCGCTTGACGTAATCAGCGTCGCCCGCAATCCACTTGCCATTACGGAGTTCAGCACCACTAAGAGCCGCCTTGTAATAGCCCGCGTCAATGCCGGAATCGCGCCATTTTTTTACCAAAAGACCCGTGATAAAAGTTTTACCGACATCCGTACCCGTCGCCGTAACGAAATAACCTTTAGGCGATGAGGTACGGGCTCGGTCGCCTACGGCTCCCTTTGAGGTTTGAGAAGATTCTTTAGATAAAAAATCAATCATTTTTTCATCCTAAATTATAACTCGTCATTGCGAGCGATATTATCGCGAAGCAATCTATTCATTTACGTATTGTCATCCTGAGCGAAGTCGAAGGATCCAGTTATTTTTTTTATAATTTCTGCGATTTTGATTGCAGCAAATTTAAGTTCTTCTTTTGTATGCGTAGCCATGAGGCTCGCGCGTAAGCGTGCCTGCCCTTTTGCAACCGTCGGATAACGGATTGCAGGAATCAAGACTCCCTCATTCTGGAGCGTTTCCGAAATCCGCAAAGCCTTCGCTTCATCCCCAATGATAATCGGGATAATCGCCGATTCCGTCTGCGGAACTTGCAACCCGTGCAGGCGCAAGGTATCGCAAAAGAATTTCACGTTGTCACGCAATTGCTGGATGCGCTCCGGGTGCGCATCGATGAACTGCAAATTGTGGAGTGCAGCCGCCGCTACCGCAGGGGCCATCGCCGTCGTGAAAATGAAACTGCGAGACTTGTTTTTCAAGAATTCAATCAACTGCTTGGAACCGGCGACAAAGCCGCCTTCGGCGGCCACGGCCTTGCTCAACGTCCCGACAGTCACATCGGCATGTTCACAATTGTAATGTTCCGCAAGCCCGCGCCCCGTGCGCCCAAGGACGCCCGTGACATGCGCCTCATCAATCATCAAAAGGCAATCTCGAGCACGAGCAATGCGCAAAAGCTCCGGCAAATTCGCCAAATCTCCATCCATGCTGAAAACGGCGTCGGTCACAATGAGCCCGCGGAAGGGATGCGCAACTTGTTTCGCATTTCCCGCATCACTTAAAACAGCGTTTGTCGATGCGCTTTGTGCAAAGAATTCCGCCTTGGCCTCCCCAATCACACGTTCCAAATCCGCCATGTCGTTGTGCTTGTACACAAAGCATTTTGCCCGGGAAAGACGAATGCCATCGATAATGCTTGCGTGATTCAGTTCGTCGCTGAAAATAAAATCGTTCTTGCCGCACAATGCCGAAATCGTGCCCACGTTTGCCATGTAGCCTGTGTTAAACGCGATAGCCGCTTCTTCGCCCTTGAACTTTGCAATAAATTCTTCAAGTTCATCGTGGGGAGTCTTGTTGCCCGTCGTGAGGCGAGCGCCACCGCTACCCGTTCCCCATTCAAGAACCGCCTCCGCCATCGCCTGCTTGAGTTCGGGTACGTTCGCCAAATCCAAATAAGAATTCGAAGCGAGCAAAACCGTATCCTTGCCCGCAATCGTCACATGCGAAGCTTCTGGTGTCGAGATGTGACGCAACGTGCGGTAAGTATTGTTTGCTCGCGCCGCTTCAAGCGCATCTTTCGTGAAAAAGTCTAAAATTCGTTCGTTCATAGTTACTTTAATTTATAGATTGCCGCGTCGCATTCCGCTCCTCGCAATGACAATCTATTCATTCTAATCTGCCCTGGATCCTTCGCCCTTCGACGCGCTTCGCTTGCTCAGGGACCTTAATAAGGTTGGTGAGCTTAAGCCTGTGCTGAGCCTTGTCGAAGCAAACCACGCTCAGGATGACTCGTTCTAAGTTCTAAGCTCTAAGTTCTGCCAACTACATCCACGAGTACTTTTTTCTTCTGCAAGTACTCAATGCATTCTTCAGCCGAAGCCTTGCGGGAATCAAACAAGAAAATGCGGCCTCCGTTTTCATCGCCCAATTCCTTCATCTTCATGATGCGCACGTAGCCAAGTTCCTTGCTCGCCACATAGCCCGTGATGTAATTCGGGTCGTCCGAAACGCAAAATTCCGCCACCATTCCGGGAGCGTTTGCCACCTTGGTCGCAAGCACAATCGCTTCGTTAAAGTGATTTTTGCAGCTACCGACCACGCTAGAATGCAAAGCATCCATATAAGTTGCACGCACGCCGCGAGCGTGGTCCGGTTCAAGACGCTCTCCTGTGGCGATATCGTAAAGCATCGCCCCGCGCATGGGGAACGTTTCGCGCAGAAGATCCTGCAATTTTTCTTTAAGTTTTTTTGCGCCATCACAAGGTCCCTGAGCCTGCCGAAGGGCCATCAGCGGAGTAATCAAGCCAAACGCTTTCTCCAACCCTTCCTGCCACGTTTCCACATCAATTCGTGTCACCGGTAAAGATTTCAAAATCTGGATGTCGCTTTCGTGAACCTTTTCAATTTTCACATTGATAAAATCCGGGTCGCCTTTGGAATGGGTCATCGCACGGCGAACCATTGCCGTACAAACCGCTTCCACGGAATCACGACTGACAATGCGTTCTGCACCCGAAATATGCTGTTCGTGGGAATTTTCACCTTCGCCCACATGCTGCGAAGCCCGCATTTTTAAACTGTAGTAATCCATAAGAGCCTGCATTTTTGCGCCACAATTTAGAAAAAAGACTTATTCATTATCGTCGAAATGAATATATTTTTACTGATATCGGGAGCAATGATTTTTTCGGAACCAATTATGGGTAATTACAAAAATTTTATAGCGGATTTTCCTGTGAACTCTGCGGAGTTTTTCACAGCTATAACTTACGCCACAACTGAACTGTACATTTCGATGCATGTACTCGATCTTGAGAATATGACTGCATATCCAATCAAGACTAACGAATTCATCGATAAATTTATGAAATGTGCTAATACATTACAAGCAAGTATTACCAACATCATGGTAAACCTTGCTTGCCCGGAAAGTGTTGAAACCATTAAAAATTTTACGATTCTTTCCACATTGCCAGAACGCCTGAAAAATACAAATGTTATTTCAGAAATTTTTCATGGAAAGATTCACGGTTGGAGTAAGGCGATGTTTGTTCGCATTGGCGAAGAAAAGCCATTACGTCGAGTTCTCTACCTTGTCGAAAATGTAAATGAGCAAATGACAAAGTTGGAACAAGAGAAAGAACTCTTGGAGCAAAACCGCAAGCAACAAAATATGATCAATGCGCTCATGAACGGATATACCTCTGTTGTCGGTGTCGATTTTACAACTGAAAAGGTGGAAATTTTCCGCATTAATGACCGAATCAAAAATGCACTTGGCCTCACGAAAGAACCGCCACCGTTCAAAGTCCTTGTTGAAAAATACATCAACAGGACGGTTCACGAAGAGGATCGGGACAGCCTCCGAAAAGTAATTGACGAATCCTATATTAAGGAATACTTGCAAGTTGGCGGTAGTTTATCCAAAATCTTTCACAACGAGCTCGGTCAATATGTCGAGATGAAGGTTGTACGAACTGGCGAAGAATCAATAGTATTCGGCTTTACCAATAAAAATAGCGAAATTACAGAAATAAACGACAAAATCTATAAAGATTCCTTGACTCAAGTGATGAACCGCAAGTATTTTGATGATAAGTTATCTTCACGTAATAGCCAAGCGGTTGTCATGGCCGATATTGATTTTTTCAAGGAAATCAACGACAATTACGGCCACCAGTGTGGAGATGCAGCCCTTGCTGCCGTGGCGTCGATTTTGCGATTTTCTGTTCGTAATTTAGATCGTGTGGTACGTTATGGAGGCGACGAGTTCCTAATTTCGTTCAGAAACATCAGTCATAAAGTCCTGAAAATCAGGCTTGAACAGATGCGTGCTGAGGCGGAAAAAATCATTTTGCAAGATTACCCAGATGTAAAGTTGACGATGAGCTTTGGCGGAACATTCGGAGACGGAATTGTTTCAGACATGCTCTCTTTTGCCGACAAGGCGCTTTATGTATCCAAGAAAAAACGGAACTGCGTGACCTTAGTTCCGTTTGAATGCTAACGTCATGGCGGACTCGATCCGCCATCTTTATAAATAGAATTTATTCATGGAATTCGTCATCGCCTTCGATAACCGGCGCAGGTTCACATTCACCAATCAACTTGATCGCTTCGCAGATGCGGTCGATTTCAGCATCGCTGGTGATGAATGGCGGCATGGTATAAACGTAATTGCAGAACGGTCTGAGCCACACTCCGGTCTCGCGAATCACACGCAGAATGTCGTCTGCGGACGGTTTCGCCTTCAGTTCCAAAACGCCTATCGCCCCAAGCACACGCACATCGGCTGCATTTTCAAGCGCACGGAGCGGTTCTAGGTTAGCGCGAAGGCGCTTTTCAATACGCTTCACGCTCGCCTCGTAATCGCGAGTCTCAAACAGTGAAAGCGAGGCAATGCCCGCAGCACAAGCAAGCGGGTTTGCCATGTACGTTGGACCATGCATAAATGCAGGGATTTTGCTATTCGTAATTGTATCGGCGACCTTCTCCGAAGCAACGCAAGCCGCCATCGTGATGCTTCCACCCGTAAGCGCCTTGCCAATGCACATAATGTCAGGCTTTATAAAGTCAGCGCATTTATTTTCGCAAACGGCATCGGCGCAGTTTTCGCGGGCATTATCGGCGCGACCTTCGCGGCATTCCCCGCCGACATTCGCGGTATGCATCATCGCAAAGCGCGGGCCCGTGCGGTAAAATCCCGAAGCAATTTCATCCAAAATAAGCAAGATGCCATAGCGGTCGCAAAGCTCGCGAAGTGCCTTCAAGTAACCTGCATTGTAAAGCCACATGCCATTCCCGCCCTGGAAAACAGGCTCGCAAATGACAGCTGCAATTTCATCTTTATGCTCTTCGACAACGCGTTCCATCGAAGCAAAATCCGCCGGATTCCAAGCTTCGTCAAAACGGCAGTTCGGGCGTTCCGCAAAGTAATGGTGCGGCATGATTCCGCGGAAAAGCGTATGCATGCCATCGGGATCGCTCAAAGCCATCGCGCCTGCTGTATCGCCGTGGTAGCCGCCCTTCAAGGCGACCAACTTACAGCGCTCCGGGCGGGAGAGCGAATGCTGGTATTGCACCGCCATCTTGGCGGCGCATTCCACGGCGATGCTTCCCGAATCCGCAAAGAAAATCTTGTTCAAGCCCTCGGGCAAAAAGTTCACAAGTTTCTCGCCAAGTTCAATCGCAGGTTCATGCGTAAAACCGCCGAACATCACGTGGCACATCTTTTCGCTTTGCTTCTGGATGGCTTCGACGATTTCAGGAGCGTTATGCCCGTGAGCCATGCACCACCAGCTCGATACGGCATCAATCAATTTCAAACCGTCGGCTGTTTCAATTGTCGTTCCGTGAGCCGACTTTGCAAGGAATCTTGCGGGGGTATTTTTCAGCGCAGCATACGGGTGCCACAAATGCTCGCTGTCAAAATTCAATAGCGTATTCATTTGAGGCGCAATATAGAAAAAGCGCCCGGGAGTGTCGCCACCTCCAGGTTATAGACTACGCCTATTGCAGCATTTTTTTCGTTACATGAAAAGAATGCCTTCGAAAAAAGGATGCGCACCCCGCGCGACTTTTCAATACAGCACTACATCTCGAAACTGCGCTGCACATTTCAATTGCATCTCAAAAATAGTGCGGCATCCTGAAATAACACAGCATCTCGATACAACACATTCCGACCGCATCTCGCGATTAAACTTATCGCGCGGACGTTCCCCGCGCGGCATCCCTACAAATCATTCCGATAAAATTATCGAATGAAATTGGTATAGACTTTCTGCTTGGCATCCGGCTGCGTCACGCCCGCCTGCTTGCCCGCTTCAATGCTCTTGAGGAGCCATGCCATATTGCGACCCAGCTCCTTCATAATTTGCACGCCTTCTTCGTCCTTCAGCACATCTTCCGGATTTGAACCATGGACCATGTTCCAATAGCGCGAAGTCACCAGCGGCTGTTGCGCATAAGTTGGGTACTTGTTGAGCACATCGAGGGATGCAGTCGTCCCCGCACGACGAGCCGAGACCACATTTGCTGCCGGCTTGAACAACAGATTTGCTTCCGCAATACCATAAAGTCGGTCAAGGAACATCAGCATTTCGCCACTCGGAGAGGCGTAATAAACCGGAGAACCGTAAACGACGCCGTCCGCCGATGCCAAGAGTTCCTTCGCTTCATGGACAACTTCATTCACCTCGCCCTTGAGCACTCGCCCACCGACAAACACGATTTTCGTTTCGATTCCGGCGGCCTTGAGCTGGTTTGCGACGATGTTCAGAGCCGTATAAGTGCAACCGTTTTCGCGACGGCTGCCGTTAAACAAGATAACCTTCATTTTGCACCTCCGTTTTACAATATAATCACATTACAAGGTTACATTCAACTTACAAAAAATATCTAAACAATTTACATAGCGAATAAATTTATTCTATATTTTCATATCATTTTTCAAGAGAATACAATGATTTCTCATAACTCCATTAAGAAGGATATTCTTGTCACTTTTGCAACATTCGCTTTATGCGCAACAACGGCAAATTCGGCAGAAACTCGCTACAAAGACCGCATGTTCGCTGTCGAAAAGACTAAAGACATCACTTTTGCAGCCGATGTTCCACACCTAAATTCTCCTCACGCGCTGATGGATATGATTTACTCCAATACTGGAAATTACATCTATTTCTACAATAACGAAAACGATGTTGCAAACAAGCCGTTGTTATTGGACCTTTACACGCCCAAGGGTGATACGGAAACGAACCGCGCAGTCGTCATTGTTAGTCATGGAGGCTCCATGATCGCAGGAGCAAAAGACGACACCGACCAACAAACCGTAAACTTTTGCGATTCCCTTGCAGCACGAGGCTTTGTGACTGCGTCCATCCAGTATCGTCGCGGAGTTACAGTTTCAGGAGCGACCACGGATTTAAGCATCGATAGCGTCAATTTTGCACGTACCGTTTATCGCGGCGTACAAGACATTGGTGCAGCAGTCCGCTACATGCGCAAGAATGCATCAACGCTCGGCATTGACCCAAACCGCATTTACCTCATGGGCAATAGCGCTGGCGCCATCCTTTCTCTCGAAAATATTTACGCTAAGACCGAAGCGGATTTTCCAAGTTACATCAAAAAAGAAGGCGCACCAGAACTAGGCGTCATCGATCTTTATGGAGAACAAGGCTTTGATGCCCACGCTAACGGCGTCGTCGCTTTATGGGGTGGCATTCACAATCCAAACCTCATAGGCAACAACAATACTCCGGTATTCCTTGCCCACGGAACAGCCGATGCAACCGTTCTCTTCAAGACAGGTCGCCCTCTCAGCGGCGGAATCTCTATGAACGGCATGAAATTGAACGTCGAAACCCCAACACTTTACGGCAGCTTTGTCATCGACTCTATTTTAACCGCCCAAAACATCGAACACGAATCCTATTTTGTCGAAGGCGTTAAACACGAATTTTACGATAAAGACGAATACGAAACTCCGGTGAAGGAAAAGGTTTTCAATTTCCTTTACAAGCTAGCCTCGTCTACGGGCACAACCGCCATCAAATCGCGCACGTTTGCCCTCGCCCACCATTCTGCAATCCAAATGGACCATGGCAATTTGCGCTTTAGCGTCTCTCGCGGGAACAGCTTAAATTACAGCGTTGTTGACCTTCGTGGCCGTTCAACTTTAATTGGACGCGTCTCCGCCGGCGAATCCGTTGACTTGAGTTCTCTCCGCAATGGCGTTTACATGCTGAAAGTACAAGGCGAAAAAGTAATCCGCTTTAGCGTAAACAAGTAAAAATCAGTTTTATTTACAAAAGTTTTCAAAAGGACTCCGCAAGGGGTCTTTTTTAATACAGTCGATACAGAATATTTCACAAGCACATTTGAAAGCATTGGTAAGGCCTCCAAACTAACTTATTTTTTGACTAGTGAGATAGGATGTTTGGTCGGTGCATGGGATGTTTTGTTGCATTAGATCACTTTGGTGCGTGGGATATTTTGGTGTGTGGGATGCTATTGGTGCATGGGACCAACTTGGTGTGTGGGATGTTTTTATCGAATTCTCGTTGGAGGCATAATGAATATCAAGAAGACAGCAGTCAAGAGTGCGCTTGTCGTCGCAGCGCTCACTGCAGCTGTAAGCGCAAAGCAATATAGCGGAGCTGAACTTTATACCAATGATACATGGATGTACGGTAAGTTCGAGGCACGCATGCAAATGGCTGCCGGCTCAGGAACTGTTAGTTCCATGTTTCTTTATCACAACGACTCCTATTTAGGTGGTAACGAGCCTTGGGTCGAAGTGGATATCGAAATTTTGGGCAAAAACCCAAACAGTTTCCAGTCTAACATTATTACAGGTTACGGTCCCGGTGATGGCCAGCCGGATCGCAAGGTGACTAGCGAAAAACATCACACGATTAATCCCGCCTCTAACCAATCATTCCACACGTATGGCATGGAATGGACACCCGATTATGTTGCATGGACGCTCGATGGACAAGTTGTCCGCAAGACCGTTAAAGGTCAGGGCGACAAGAACCAGGTGCAAGATTTAGGCAAGAAACCGCAGGGGCTTCGCTTCAATCTGTGGTCCCACGAAGATGCAGGCTGGGTCGGCGCATGGAACGACAACATTCTCCCGGTTTACCAATTCATTAACTGGGTGAAGGTCTATGAATACAAGCCGGGTCAAGGCGACAATGGCACCGACTTCAAGCTTCTCTGGACCGACGACTTCGACACATTCGATAATCGCCGCTGGAGCAAGGGCGACTGGACATTTGACGGCAACCGCGTCGATATCAGCCCGAGCAACATATTCACGAAGGACGGCATGGCAATCATCGCACTTACCAAAAAAGGCCAAGAAGGATTTAACGGACAAGTTCCGAAAGATAACGAACAACCGCCAGTTGTATCTAGCAGTAGTGTAGCTTCGTCGAGCAGCACGCCTGCAAGTTCTTCTAGCGCACCGGCATCTTCAAGCAGCGTTGCATCCTCCAGCAGCGAACAGATTATTCCGCCAAGCTCTTCTAGCGAAACAAATGCCATTCGCGCAATCCGCACGACTCCGACCGTAGTAAAGGAACACCGCAATCTCGTGAACGCCAAGGGAGCCAAGGTCACACCGAACGGTCACAAGCGTTACCGCGTGAACTTTGAATACTAATCGTGGCTGTTTCTCTTTATAATTCTCTTTATTGCAAAGGCCATGTGGTTTATCCCACATGGTTTTTAGTTAAATCCCTAAAAATTATTGGTTTTTCGTTAATTTTTTTGTTTTTTGACACAAAACTGTCAAATTACTTTTTGTATTTTTGATTCCGAAAATTCAAAAAATTAAAATAGGATAATAATATGGCTTATTTGAATAAGGTTATGCTCATCGGTAACATTGGCAAGGATCCGGAAGTCCGCGTCAATCCTAATGGTGGTCGTAAGCGTGTTTCTTTTTCTCTCGCAACATCTCGCCGCTATCGTGATAACAATGGCGAACAGAAAGAACAGACTGATTGGCACAACATTATTGGCTGGGGCAAAATAGCAGATATCGTTGAACAACTTGGTATTCGCAAAGGCATGAGCCTTTACGTTGAAGGTTCCCTCACCAACCGCAGCTGGACAGATCAGACTAGCGGCCAAAAGCGTTATGTCACCGAAATCAACATGGACACATTCCAGCTCCTCACTCCGCGTGGTCAGGGCGGTGCTCCGGCTGCAGGCGGCTTTAGCCAGGCCAACAGTTTCCAACCGAACAGCTTTAACGGAATGCAGCAGAATAGCGCTCCGGCCTATGATGCGGGCATGGCCGAAGAAGACGTCGATCTTCCGTTCTAATTCAAGACTCTCTGGATGAATCAAGGAATTGCAGAAATAACGCTTATCTATGCGTTGCCGCTAGGGATCTCGTTCGTAACGATATTCGCTACGGCAACAACTTGTGGGCGTAATACGAAATTCGCTGGAGCGATTCTTTCAACGCTCTCGATTGTAATAGACTGCTTATTCTATTTCGTGAAAAATACCATCATCGTCCAAAATGTCGAAGGTGGTATTTTGCTGTCGTTCTTTTTGCTTTTTCTGTTCGGTATTCTTTGCTTAGTGCAAACTGAAGAATGGTCTGCCCGAGTACAGTTCCTTCTCTTCTCTTTTTGCATGCTGACTGGCTGTATAGGAACGGCGTGTTTTGAACGTCCGGCCTTAGTTCTTACATCATCCTATTCCCCAACCGAACTTGTAACGCATAACAAAAAGTACGAGGATTACATTTCGTCTTTTGATAATGCGTACAACGAAAATAAGGAACAAGGTAAAGATCAAGCCTCAGCACAAAACGTCGATGATGATGTTGAACTCGCTCCTGAAGTGATGGACCGCCTTGATACTTATGCAGACAAGGCAGAATCTATCGTAGATAAAATGTTTGACATCATGCATGCTGTGAGTTCGTTCGAACCCATGGAAGCCAATGCCGGCGAGATGGAACGCGAAAAGCGGAGCCAACAGGCACTAGCCATCAACAACAGGGCAACAACGCTGAACCGCAAGGCTATTGGGATTTTCCACCCGCTTGAAGCTCGTGAAGCTCATACAGAACTTGTTCAAGCTTCAGAAACAATTCGCAGCGCAACCCACGTGTTGTACTCTTATTGCCTTTTGGAAGATCCAGAAGAAGCAAGAAAAAAATACGCACAGGCTCACGACTTGATTGTGATTGCCAGAAGGCATGTCGATAAATTCAACAAGATCATTCAAAATTTAAAAACGAACAATCAACCTCAACAATAAGTAAAAACAAAGGTTAAATCTATGATTCGTAACGTAGCGATCATGGGCGCCACCGGCGCAGTAGGTCAGGAACTCCTCAAGATTCTTGAACAACGTAACTTTCCGCTTCAGAACTTGAAGCTTCTCGCATCCGAACGCAGCGTCGGTCGCGAATATGAATTCAAGGGTGAAAAGCTCAAAGTTGAACTCACTTGCAAGGATGCTTTCAAGGGTGTTGACCTCGTGCTCTCTTCTGCAGGTGCAAGCGTTTCCAAGGAATTCGCTCCTATCGCTGTTGACGCAGGCGCTGTCGTCGTCGACAACACGAGCTTTTTCCGCATGGATCCGAACGTACCGCTCGTTGTCCCGGAAGTAAACCCGGAAGACATCAAGCTCCACAAGGGCATTATCGCTAACCCGAACTGCACAACCATCATGATGGTTGTCGCCCTCAAGCCGATCAACGACTTGAGCAAGATCAAGACCATTCACGTTTCTTCTTACCAGAGTGCAAGCGGTGCCGGTGCAACAGGCATGGCCGAACTCAAGCAGCAGTATCAGGAAATCGTCGAAGGCAAGCCGGTCACCGTGAAGAAGTTCGCCCACCAGCTCGCCTACAACCTCATCCCGCACATTGACGTGTTCACCGACAACGGCTACACCAAGGAAGAGATGAAGATGTTCAACGAAACGCAGAAGATCATGCACAGCGATGTCCGCTGCGCTGCTACTTGCGTCCGCGTTTCTGCACTCCGCTGCCATTCCGAAGCTATCAGCTTCGAAACGGAACGCGCACTCACAGTCGAAGAAGTCCGTAACGCTATCAAGAAAGGCGAAGGCCTCCAGCTCTGCGACGATCCGGCAAACAACGTCTACCCGATGCCGCTTAACCTCATGGGCACGGATGATATCTACGTCGGTCGTATCCGTAAGGACCTCGCTTGCGACAACGGCATGAACATCTGGATTGTTGGCGACCAGATTCGCAAGGGTGCAGCTCTCAACGCCGTCCAGATTGCAGAACGCCTGTAATCGTCCGATTCGGCTTACAAGCGCAATCGCTATTGAAAAGAGTCTAGCTCACGCTAGGCTCTTTTTTGTCATCCTCCAAAGAGGTTTCAAACAGTTATAAATACGAAAAGACGCCTCCGGCTGGAGGCGTCTTTAGCGTAATTTCGACTAAAAGCTAGAAGCGAATCATAGCGCTGAAATCAATGAACGTGCCATCAGCCTGGAAGAAGTTTCCAAGACCCGTGAAGAGCTTTTCGCCGAGACCGAGTTCAACAGCAAGGAAATCCTTGTACTGGTAACGGAAACCAACAGAAGCATTAACGGAGTTCATCACATCCATCATCCTGGAATAATCAGCGTCGTCATCCTTCATGTAACGGAAAACAACCCAGTCATAACCGACTTCACCATAGAACATGAAGTTCTTGTTTTCGCCTAAGAAAACTTCACCAAGCATGCTCGGCTGGAGAACAGTGGTAAGAGCATAACGATCAAGCGGATCATCAAAGTGTCTGTAAGAAACGATTGCTGCAGCACCAAGGAGAATACGGGCATTTTCATTTTCAAGAACAGAAAGACCAGCGCGAATGTACGGATCAATTTCCCAGAAGGAATCTAAGCTATCATTATCAGCAACAACATCGTCATCAACTTCTCTTTCGCCATTGAAGCTAATAAATCTTGCACCAAGAGTCCAGGTAAAGTTCTTTGCCGTCGGAGCGTTGGTCAAGCTCAAGTTAACCGTGAGGCTATCGTAATGCTCTTCAGTTTCAGGACCGACATCCGGTTCTACGTGAATCTGATCCCTAACAGTAAGCCAGTCAACATCTGCAGCGATATTCATGCCCAAGAAACTCTTGGCAATAGATGCTGCCCAGTCATCACCACCAAAAGTTTTCGATCTTTTACCAGGCGCAACCACATCGTTTGGATTTCCTTCAACATTAATGTTACGATTATTATCATTGGTGACTTTATCGCGACCAAGGCCTGCTCTAATATAGACACCGAAACCAGGAACTGCATAACCGAGAGTAAGACGGCCAAGCTGTTGATTATCACCATGCGGAGCCTTCGTAATATCGAAAGCCGTGAAGAAAGAACCAAGAGAAACAATACCCAACTTGTTGGTCGGTTCAATGTAGAAGAACTTACGATTGGCAAACAAGTTCGGATACGTGAGCAAAAGGTCCGTGTTGTTAGCAGCAGCCATATTGCTATGTCTGTTATAGGACTTGCCATGCAGAATAGCATTGAATGGAGAACGCTTGGATTCCTTCGGAATATCTGGTTTTACAAAAGCAACCGGAGAAGTCAAACTTTCAGAAGCGGCGGCTTGTTCTTCCTGTTTCTGGAGTTCCGATTCACTCAAGGATTGTGCCATCTGTGTGGATTCATAAGAGCCATCCTGAGCAAAGGCGAGACCAAAGCCAACAAGACCAATGCCAAACATCGTTTTTAAATTCATACGATTTCCTTATAATAAGTTTTTGAGGTTTATGCAATAATATAATAAAATACTTAGTTATTAGAAAAACAGAAATCCCTAGTAACTATAAACTAGTAACTCCCCCAGCGCTATCCTAAATTCTCCGGATTCAGGCACTTGAGTTCATCAACCACAAAAAGCCCGTCCTTGCGGATGAGCTTGTCATCGAACCAAATTTCGCCACCGCCGTATTCTGGGCGCATGATCAGCACCAAATCCCAATGGATGGCCGACTTGTTCCCGTTTGGGGCATCTTCGTAGCACATGCCAGGCGTAAAGTGGATGGAACCCGCAATTTTTTCGTCAAACAAAATGTCGCACATCGGAGAAAGCACGAACGGATTGAAACCGATTGCAAATTCACCAACATAACGCGCGCCTTCATCCGTATCGAATATTGCGTTCAGGCTCTTGTTGTCACCTGTTTCGCATGTGGCTTCGACAATTTTACCCTGCTTGAAGACGAGGCGGATGTTGCTGAACTGCTTGCCTTCGTAAAGCGTCGGCGTGTTGTAATGGATAACGCCTTCGATACTCCCCTGCACCGGAGCCGTATAAACTTCGCCATCGGGAATGTTCATGTTGCCGCAGCACGGCACTGCCGGAATATCCTTGATGCTAAACGTGATGTCCGTGTCTTGTGCCACGAGACGCACTTTGTCCGTCCTGTTCATGAGGTCAACCAAAGCCTGGGCGGCGCGCTGCATTTTCGGGTAATCGGCAAGGCAAGCCTTAAAGTAGAAGTCTTCGAAAGCCTCCGTGCTCATCTTGGCGCCCTGCGCCATGGACGGATTCGGCCAGCGGAGCACACACCAACGCGTATTGTTCACGCGGTAGTTGAGCACATCCTGCGTAATGGTCCTGAAAGCGAGCATCTTCTTATCATCGATGTCGCAGTTTTCCATCGCATTGTTCATCGCACGGATGGAGAGGTAGGCCTGCATCTGCTTCATCTCGTTCATCGCAAGTTCTGCCGAAAGTTTCATCTGATCTTCAGATGCCGAACGAATCACTTCACGACGCACACGGCTATTGTAATTGTGGACAAAAGCGTTACCGCCGACTTTAGCGACAGCCTTGATGAGCTCTGTCGAGAGCTCGTCCGGCGTATCGGTCGTTTCGATTAAAATATTTTCGCCCGCCTTAAGTGCAATGGCGTTGTTGATTAAATTTTCTGCAAGTTGAGTAATACGAGGATCTTTCATAATTTTTCCCATAAATTAAAAAGGAGATTCCCGGTTGGGGCCGGGAATGACAAAACCGAAAGTCGGTGACAGGAATCACCGACTTAAATTTACAAATCTATTTCTCTTTATTCCACTCCAATCCGTTATTCAGTGAACGTAAATGGAATAGTCACTGTCGTATTACCCGATTTAATTACACCGAAAGTCCATTTAGCTACGGCATTCTTGATATCGCTATCGAATGCGCTGTAACCCGTCGTAGAAGAGACAAGAGCCATGTTTATAATTTCGCCACCCGGCGCAATCGTAAACCTCAATGTGACCTTGCCCTGGAATCCCGGATTCTTCTTCAAGTGCTTATTGTAAATGTGACGAAGTCCTGGAGTGCGCTGCCTTACTACTTTCATGATATCAGATGCCGAGCGGGATCCGCCACCAGCACCCATATCGATTTCGTTCGGATTAGGCGGTTTGATATGGCCTTTCATTGCCTTTGTTCCAAGAGGTCCTGCAGATCCGCCGATTAAGCCACCGAGAGCATCCCCGATACCACCGGCACCACCCGCAAAAGCGGCCTCGTTGAAATCTCTATTTGGCGCGCCACGACGTCCGCCAAGCTTTGTTGTTCCATGAGTCTGAAGGCCATTCACTTTTGAAAGAACCTTGTCAATGTCCTTCGCCGTTTTCTGATTCAACGCAACAAACGCTTCGGCCGCGGAATTATTTTTCAAAGCAGTCAGGATTTTGAGCACGCCTCGTTCGAGAGCTGCTTTCGGATTTCCTTTTCCACTCGGCTTTCCTCCACCACCTTGCCTTTTTCGATGATCTTGCGGAATTGGTTTATTCTTCTTTATATCAGGCTTTTTTTCATCCGTTTTTTTGACAGGATCTGCCATGGTTACTTTTGCGACGGTAATGCTATCTGGTGTATCAAACAACACTTCGTCGATTACTCGTTCATATGTCGTGGCCCAAAAGCCAAGAGCCAGTGCGACAATCAGCGATAAGCTTGCAATGCGCACCATTTTCTTGTCAGAATCAGGCATCAAGGATGCGATGAACGCGTCTTGTTTTTTATTTGTCGTTTTCATGATTTTATCCTCCCTTTGCAGGATTTTTGGATGTTTATGTTTTTTGGTATCAGCAAACCAACTACTCCGTGAACGGAGCAATCCTTTTGCCGAATGGCAACATTTCGTAACAGGACTTTAAGGCAAGCCCTTTAATCGAACTGTTACGCGAAACTATCGCACGCTTTAACTACGCACTTGAGGTACGCAATTATCACGTTTGTATATAACAATGTCAGAAAATCTGTATCACAAAATAAGGGATATTACTTTGTGCAAACCGCTTACTTTTTTTATTCATTTATCAAAAGTAAGAAACAACCCGAACCCTTATCACACCCATAAAGTACCAATAAAAAATTCAAGAAAACAGCGCAAAATAGTAAAGAAAATTTCATACGACGCTTTGTAAACTTAGATAAAATAAGGCTTTGCGCGTAGTTATTGGGTTCGCGCTCAATTTTGAATTTTATCACAGCCCTTGAATTTTACAAAACTTAGACCAGTATAATTTATTCCAATTTGGAACGTATAGTCGCTCTGCGACTGTTAAGTGTTCTGAGTTACTGAGGTTGCTTCGCGACAGTTCAGAGTTTGAAGTTACTAGTCACTAGGCTTTTTCAAACAAAAATCTTCTAGTAACTACTAACTATTAACTAGTAACTTTTATTCCCATCCACTACACAATCTTAAAACTTGACTATATTATTGCTATCATGAAACTTTTATCTACTCCTCCCGACTTAAATAAAATTGCGCGCCCGAACTGGATTGAGATCAATTTAGACGCCCTTTGTGAAAACATCAAGTTTATCAGAAGCCAAATTCCGGCTTCCACCAAGATTTTACTCCCCGTCAAGGCTGACTCTTACGGCCACGGAAGCCTCGCCTGCTCTTTTGCCGCCAAGTTCGGTGGAGCCGACTACCTTGGCGTAGCCCACATTAGCGAAGGCATGATTCTTCGCCAATATGGCATGGACTTGCCAATTCTAGTGTTGGGTCCTTGCACGCCCGCAGACTTCGCCTACTTTGTCGAATTCCAGCTCACAGCTGCCATTACCGACATCCGCACAGCAATGGCATTCGACCAATTCCTTGGCGAAACGGGAACCACCTGCAAGGCGCACCTCGCGATAGACACGGGCATGAACCGTTACGGCTTTGACGCCGAAGACTTCAACAACATTCGCGCGGCGCTAACCCTCAAGCACTTGAAGTTCGAAGGAATGTTCACGCACCTTGCTACAGCCGACATGCCAGGCAACCCGAAGACCGAAGTGCAGATCCAGCGTTTCTCCCGTCTCGTTGACGTTCTCGAAGCCGAAGGACTGCGTCCGGAAATCTGCCACTGCTCCAGTTCTGCAGGCACGCTCACGCATCCCGAAAGCCACTTCGACATGGTGCGTCCGGGCCTTGCCCTTTACGGTTACAACTGCATGGGAGCAGCACCATCACCATGGCCGCTCAAGCCCGTCATGAAAATCAAGTCCACTATCCGCCACGTGCACGACGTGAAGCCCGGCGAAACAGTGAGCTACGGCGGCTACTGGGCAGCCCAACAGCTCACGCGCATTGCGACAATCGCCATCGGTTACGGTGACGGTTACCTCCGCGGCGAATACAACAAGGGATTTGTTTTTATCCGTGGACAACTCTGCCCGATTCTCGGACGCGTGTGCATGGATGCGACAATGGTCGATGTAAGCCACATTCCAGATGTGCAAGTTGGTGAAACTGTTGATGTTGTCAATGGTGAACTCGACTTTCGCATTTCGATGGAAAGCGTTGCCGACGAACACCACACGATTCCATACGAACTAACAAGCCGCGTGGCACGCCGCCTGTACCGCAAGTATTACTGGAAAAACCGCCTTGTGCGCTGGGATTACCTCAAGGAAGAATTCGGCGTACAGGAATACAAGGAATACCCCTTGCGCTAGGAGATATGCCGCATGGTATGAAGTTTGATGACCCGAAATTCACAAAGATAAGCCACCGGAATGTCTGGGGCGAATGGACCTTTATCTTCGAAGGATCTAAACTTTGTGGTCTAAAATTTCGGGAAAACACAGACGAAGTAAAAGCAACTCCGAGCAATGTTCAAGCATGCGCTTATGCAAGCCCAGACTCGGAATTGCAAATAAACAACCGCGTTCGCAACGCCTACCGTAAGGCTGTGAATGAACTTAATTTGTACCTCGCAGGCAAGCTCTGCGAGTTTTCTATTTCCATAAAAATCTACGGCACCGAGTTCCAGAAAAAAGTTCTCGA
Source organism: Fibrobacter succinogenes (assembly GCA_902776765.1). Classification (GTDB taxonomy): domain Bacteria; phylum Fibrobacterota; class Fibrobacteria; order Fibrobacterales; family Fibrobacteraceae; genus Fibrobacter; species Fibrobacter succinogenes_N. Next base: position 199,600 of record CACYRP010000003.1, on the reverse strand, counting down.
AGTCACGCGGCACATTCCTTACGGGAAAACCAGGACTTACAAGCAAGTCGCAATCGAGGTTGGTCATCCACAGGCGGTTCGCGCGGTCGGGAATGTATTGCACAACAATCCACTACAGGTGGTAATTCCTTGCCACCGCGTTATCGACAGCCGTGGGCACTTGAGCGGTTACGCGCTTGGAGTCGGCATAAAAAGAAGGCTCCTTTGCATGGAGGGAGCCTTACCGAATGAGCTAATGCTGGAATAACGTTTTATATAAAATTACAAACTTCTGTTTTTTACTTACATTATAAAAATTTGCTAGTCAAATCGATATTTTATTTTAAATCCACTGTTTAAAAGAATAACTAAGAATTTCTGAGGAGCAAATTTTTAAATCAAGATTTTTCACCTATTGTATTGTTGCCGCAAGCCTCTTATCTGCCTGCGGAGACGATTCTTCCACAAGCCCAAGTACAAATACTGGCGATGCAAATGTTTCAAGTTCATCGGTCTCTAAAGAACCCACATCATCTGCAAAAGAAAATAATGAATCAAGCACAAGCTCTAGTGATTCAAAAGAAGCTTCAAGCAGTTCAGCAGAAAACAACTCTAACGAAAAAAGTTCATCAAGTAATGCCGATGTCAAAGGTTCCCCAGCAAATTACAATCCAAAAACGGGTATTTTGACGGACGAACGCGATGGAGAAGTTTATAAGACCGCAAAAATCGGCGATCAAATTTGGATGGCGCAAAGCTTACGATACCTACCTACAGAACCCGCCGAAAATTGCGATTTTTTATGGATCAGAGAGAGCGAAGAACCCGAACAACTCGCAACCTATGGCAGACGCTATTCATGGGAGGGCGCTACAAGAATCCCCTGCGATTACATGTCTAAAACGATATCTTTTGGTAACGGAGATTTTCCCCTTCCACACCAAGGAGTATGCCCCAATGGATGGCATTTACCAAGCATTGATGAATGGAAAAAAATTGCAGAAACTGTAGATAATAACATAAACAAATTATTATCTACAGAATGGATCTATGGAGGCAATGCAGGAACAGACGAATATGGATTCAACATTCTTAAGCCGCAAAATGGGAATAATTTTAGGGAGTTCATTACACTTGATAATTCAAATAAAAAAGCTTATACCATGGTATTCAACAATTGGACTTCCATGGTGACAAAGGAAACAAATCTTCCGTTAAAAGACGTTGAAAATGCTTATCTCCGTTGCCTAATGAACTAACTATCAAAAACAATTTTTATCCAAAGAGCCTCCCGCAGGGCTCTTTTTCCTTTAATATCTCTTGTTTTCTCGAAAAGAGTTTGTTAAATTAAGCACATCCGTTCTTGATAACGCAAATTGTTTTCAAGAACTTTTTTGCTAGATCGTTTTCTATATCCTTTGCTATATGAGATTGCGTACCAGCTCGCTTTAAACAACTGGTTCCACTGAATAAATGGAAAACGAAAATAAGGTAACCAAACGAAAACACGACGCATACTTCCGCTGGCTATTTGCCGATACAACACATACACGTAACTTGCTTGAGCTTGCAGGAAAAATAAACCACGAGATTGACGCATTCCTGACTCAGATCAATCTTGATACGCTCATGCGTATTCCAGATTCCTATTCAGAAGTTGATGACACTGGCGAAGCGGACCTCGCGTTTCGTGTGAATGTCTCGACGGGCGCCCCGATTCTCGTCGGAATTCTGCTAGAACACAAGTCCGGACGTGATCCTGTGATTTTTGACCAAATCTCTAAATACATCCACTCCGTCATGAAAATCCAGGACAAGAACAGGATATTCAGCGGAATCCCGACAATGGCGCTAATATTCTACAATGGGCGTGACAATTGGAATCCACTCAAAATTCTAGAAAAGTCCTATCCCGATTATTTTCGCGGGAAAGTGCTCCCGTTCCAGTGTACGTTCGTGAATATGGCAGATATTCCCGACAGTGATTGCCTCGCCTGCGAAAATACTGCAACCGGCATGGGGATAATCGCGCTAAAGCATGCGTTCAACAAAGACAAGCTGCTGGAACTGTTGCCTCAGTTCTGTAAATTCTTGGATAAAATGCCGCGAAACGAGGCGTCTTGCCTGCTTGAAAAAACAAGTATATATTTGGTAGAGTATTTAGGTAAAGATTTCCTAAAGGAGCTGAATATGGCGTTCGTAAGCATTGGGCAAAAATACGGTTTCGTAAGCATTGGCGACTATTTCCGCCAACAATTGGCAGAAGAGCGTCAGCAATTGGCGGAGGAACGTCTGCAAATGGCAGAAGAACGTCAGCAGATTACAGAAGAACGCCTGCAAATGACTGAAGAACGTCAGCAGATTACAGAAGAACGCCTGCAAATGACTGAAGAGCGTCAGCAATTCGAGGAAAAATTAGCCAAAGAACGTGATAAGTTGAATAAAGTCGAAGAAGAAAAGATTAATACAGCAAGAGGGCTATACAAAGACAAAGTCCCCATAGAAATTCTTATCAAAAGATTCAACCTGACCAAAGAACAGATTCTTGAAAAATAAAAAACAGGCGACCTAAACAGGCCGCCTACTTTGTATATTCGTTCGTCTAATTTATGCACACTGGAGCGCGCCGATAATGTCATAGACTTGTGCTTCGATGCTCAAAAGCTCCATATCGTAATTGGGGGCCCATTCGAGAATCGGCACATTGTTGCTCTGGGCGTATTCGCGGAAAAGTCTTGTATCGCCCACAGAATTACTTAAAAGAACGGGGCACGTATTATTATGAACGTTCAACCCTTCGATAAGCTTGTCCGACTTGAAGCCATAAGACATGTTGAATACAAAATCGGCATTGGCACAGGCTTCGTCAATGTCGGATAATTCAGAATTTGAATCGCAGGCAAAAATTTCCCCGATTTCAATATTCCCGATGGCATTGACCACACCATCTTTCATTTCTTTAAGCATGGACAACAATCCATGCCCTAAAATCGTGTCTGATCCCCATATTAAAACATTCATACACTCACCTTCTTAATTGTATTTCGTAATAAAAACGCCATATTCAATATTACATTTTTATTACGCTTAAGATATAGTAAAATTTACATTCATTTTGGGAAAATGTCTAAAAAATTTGTACAAAAATTTGACTAATATCACGTTTTGTAAATATAAAAGCGCTCAAATCGAAAATTTTTGGAGTATTATTCTGGAAATTCCACCTCTGTGAAGCCAAAACATTAAATTGTTTTGACGTCTAGAACGTCAGTAGCTGCGGCCCAGATATACGAAAACAAGTTTTCGTGCAGCATTCGCCTTACGCACTTTGATGCTCTTTGAGCGTCTTTTGCCGGGCTCAAAAATGGATCTGTAAACAGCTCCGCTTATGTTCGCCCTACGCAAAAGTTACTATATTTAGCTCGGAAATTTTAACCAAAAACCGCGTTTTGCGGGATTAACAAAAGGAATAAACAATGTCCGAAAATCTCTCTGTACTGACCAAGGCCCGTCAGGCCTATCAGCCGAAGCTCCCGGTGTCTCTCAAGAATGGCGCCCTCAGCGTGAAGATTAACAAGGGTGCAGCTACCGAATCCGTTAGCGACCAGGCCAAGATCAAGGAACTCTTCCCGAACACCTACGGTCTTCCGGTTGTCCAGTTCGAAGCAGCCGAAGCCAAGGCTGGCAAGGCTCTCCGCATGGGCGTGGTTCTCTCTGGTGGCCAGGCTCCGGGTGGACATAACGTTATCGCCGGTATCTACGACGGCATCAAGTCCGTTTCCAAGGATTCCGTCCTTTTCGGTTTCCTCGGTGGCCCGAGCGGTCTCGAAAACGGCAAGTACATTGAAATTGACGACGCCAAGATGGACGCCTACCGCAATGCCGGTGGCTTCGACATGATCCAGTCTGGCCGTACCAAGCTCGAAACGGAAGAACAGTTCAACAAGTGCATCGCAGTTGCTAACAAGCTCGACCTCGACGCTATCGTTATCATCGGTGGTGACGACTCCAACACGAACGCTGCTGTTCTCGGTGAATACTTCCAGTCCAAGGGCGTCAAGACCTGCGTTTGCGGTTGCCCAAAGACCATCGACGGTGACCTCAAGAACGAATTCATCGAAACCTCCTTCGGTTTCGACACCGCTGTGAAGACCTACTCTGAACTCATCGGCAACATCATGCGCGATGCTAACTCCGCTCAGAAGTACTGGCACTTCATCAAGCTCATGGGCCGTTCCGCTTCTCACATCGCTCTCGAAGCCGCTCTCCAGACCCACCCGAACATCTGCCTTATCTCTGAAGAAGTCAAGGCAAAGCAGATGAAGCTCAAGGACGTGATCAACCAGGTTGCTGACGTTGTCTATGCTCGTGCAGCTCAGGGCAAGAACTTCGGTGTCGCCCTCATTCCGGAAGGCCTCCTCGAATTCATCCCGGACGTTGGCGTTCTTATCTCTGAACTTTCTGAAGCCCTCGCCCACCACGAAGCTGAAGTCGAAGGTCTCGACACGGCTGCTAAGGTCGAAAAGCTCTGCGCATGGGTCAGCGCTGAATCCGCTGAAGTCTTGAAGAGCCTCCCGGCTGGCATCCAGGCCCAGCTCATGCTCGAACGCGACAGCCATGGCAACGTTCAGGTTTCCCTCATCGAAACTGAAAAGCTCATCATCGAAATGGTCAAGAAGGAACTCAAGAACCGTGGTGACTTCAAGGGCAAGTTCTCTGCTCTCAACCACTTCTTCGGTTACGAAGGCCGTTGCGCAGCTCCGTCCAACTTCGACGCTGACTACTGCTACAGCCTCGGCTTTGCAGCATCCGTTCTCGCTCTCAATAACATGAACGGCTACATGAGCTCTGTTCGCAACGTCACCAAGGGTATCGAAAACTGGGTCGCTGGCGGCCTTCCGATTACCATGATGATGAACATCGAACGCCGTCACGGTGCCGACAAGCCGGTTATCCGCAAGGCTCTCGTTGAACTCGATGGCCCGATGAGCGCTCCGTTCAAGTACTTCGCCGCTCGCCGCGACGAATGGGCTAAGACTGAATCCTACACCTATCCGGGTCCGATCCAGTACTGGGGTCCGAGCGAAGTTTGCGATATCACAAACTTCACGATCAAGCTCGAACGTGGTGCTATGAAGTAATTTTTACTTCAAAACAGCATTAAAAAAAATAAAATACTCCTGGCTTTCGCTGGGAGTATTTTTATTGTATATTAAGAAGAATCACAATCAACAAAAGGTGTCAAAAAATGGCTTGTGCAAATTGCAAACTCCGCGCACAATACGACAAAAAACCCAAGTCGCTAATAGGACGCATTTGGCGATTCCATATAAACTTTTGCCCAGGCTGGAAAAGCTACATCAAGAGCCTCTCCGAAGAAGAGCGCATCGCCGTCAAGGAAAAGTACAACTTAAAGTAAAAGAAAAATGGCGGACAAAGCCCGCCACTTTTAACTTTAAAGGATGGGGCTAAAGCCCCAACTCTTTGGCTCGGTTATAAAAAAGAGCACGCTCTTTTTTGCAACACTCGCCTTCTGAGTTGTCTTCGCTTTGCTCAAGTCCCAAACGCCAACTTCGATTATGTCAAAAAACATTGGACATTCTCTCGTCTTTCGTCTATAGCAAGCCTTGCGAGCGTTCTTTCGTCTATTTGTTCCCTTCGCTAGTGCTTAAGAGATAGGCGTCGATGAACGGCTTGATTTTGCCGTCGAGCACGCCGGCAGTATCCGAAGTTTCCACGCCAGTGCGCAAGTCCTTTACCATCTGGTACGGCTGCAACACGTAGCTACGAATCTGGCTACCCCATTCGACCTTCTTCTTCTCGGCCATGCGAGCATCGCGCTTGGCTTCTTCTTCCAAGCGGTAATGTTCAGCGACCATGGTCTTGAGCATTTTATAGCAAGTTTCGCGGTTCTGGATCTGCGAACGTTCTGTCTGGCAGCTCGCCATAATGCCTGTCGGCAAGTGGGTCATACGCACGGCGGAATCGGTCTTGTTGATGTACTGGCCACCGGCACCGCTACTGCGGTAAGTATCCACGCGCACTTCGGACATGTCCAAATCGAATTCGATATCTTCATGTTCTGGGTACAAATACACAGCAGTAAAGCTCGTATGGCGGCGGGCATTCGCATCGAACGGGCTGATTCGCACTAGGCGATGAACACCGATTTCTGAACGGAGCAAGCCATAAGCATTTTCGCAAGTGACTTCAATCGTTGCGCTCTTGAGGCCGGCATCTTCCGCTTCCTGGAAATCCACGACCTTAAAATCCATGTTTTCACGTTCGAAGAAGTGCGTGTACATGCGGAAAAGCATGAGCGCCCAGTCCTGAGATTCCGTGCCGCCCGCACCCGGATGGATAGACATCAGGCATGCACAAGCATCGTCCGGCCCATTCAGCATCTTCTTGAATTCCATTTTTTCAACGCGGGCTCTAAGCTCCGCAATGTCGGATTCAAGCGTTGCCGTAAGGTCCGCCGATTCTTCGTCCTTGCTCATTTCGTAGAGTTCAGCAAGGTCATCGCATGTCTGGGAAACTTCTTTCCAGGACTCAATAAGCCCCTTGAGGTTCCCTATCTTTTTCATCATCGATTGCGCCTTATCCTGATCGTTCCACAGGTTCGGGTCGCTGGAATCCTTTTCAAGGACGTAGAGTTCTTCGGTCTTTGCTTCTAAGTCAAAGATACCCCCAGAGTTTATCAATGCGCGTGCGCAATTCGATAAGCCCAGTGTGAGTTGTATTGAATGCCATTTACATCTCCATTTTTCAAATTTTTTTCATCTTCCAGAACAAAAGAGGATGCCGTTCAGCATCCCTTAAGGTCGGTCACCTATGGTGCCCTTTAGGTCTTAGGTAACAGGTTTTAGGTAAGAAATCATGCGCAAGCACATCCATAACCATGCGGCAAAGCCGCGATTATAATCCTAAAACCTAATCCCTAAAACCTACAACCTAATAGTTATTTAGAAGCTCCGATTGCGTGAGGCGGTTCGTACTTCTTGTCGAGGTACTGCACCTTGTAAGTCTTGCCAAGATCATCGAGGTAAGCCTTGAGCTTTGCCTGGCGATCCTGTTCGGCCTGCACACGAAGGATGTAGTCAATCTGGTGTCTGTAGCTTTCAAACTTGCCGTCGTTCTTTTCGGTAAGCATGAAGATAGAAACGCCGTCATTTTCGGTAATAACTTCAGAGATTTCACCGACCTTAATCTTGCCTACAGCCTTGGCAAAAGCTGCGCTTTTGGACTTAGGGAGGAACTTGTTCATGATACCGCCAGTCTTCTTAGCTTCCTTGTCATCGCTATAGATGGCAGCGAGCTGAGCAAAAGTTGCCTTCTTGGAGCGAACCTGAGCCGCAAGACCCTTCAACATGTCCTTGGCGTCGCTGATTTCCTGAGCGTTCTTGCCCTTGGTAGAAATGAAAATGCGAGCACCGCTAATGGTATCGTTGATGGCGACCTTAGACTTGTTAAGTTGCCAGAATGCTTCGAGATCCTTTTCGGTCGGGTCCTTCGGATACGGAACCTTCTTCACGAGGATTTCTTCACTCTTGAGCTGGTCTTCAATCTTTTCCTTGAACTGCTTCATCGTCGTGTTAGACTTCTTGAGTTCTTTCTGGAAAGCGTCTTCGCTCGGGAACTGCTTCTTGAAAAGGTTGGTCAAGCTGTCAACTCTAGCGGCAGAGACCTTGATACCCATTTTCTTAGCTTCGAGCTTGATGAGTTCTTGACCCACGAGATTGTCGACAACTGCATAGCGAAGTTGAGTCATCATTTCGTCGGACAACTTCTGACCCGGAGCCTGCTGTTGGCCGAGCATGGTTGCAAGGCTATCGATTTTACCACCAGAAATACCAGTCTTTTCGACGCGAATAACGTCGAGGCTCTTCGAATTCATCAATTGAGCAGAAGCAATGCCGGCAGTAAGGAGCACGGCTGCAGCACCACGAGAAATAAGTTTAAGAGACATTATTTATCCTTTTATAAAAATTCAAGGGTTTTAAAAATCAAGGGTTAATATAGAAAACTTACAACGCGCGAGCGTATCATCAGCGTGATTTTACGCAAACAAAACAATGTTCTTACAAAAAATTGAAGTTATGATTTGAATTTTCTAGATTTACAGGCATGAAAAAGATAAAAGTATATACGTTGCAAGGTAAATGGACTGGGGATTTCGATTCCAACAACAAGTGGTACAAGGACGAAGCTCTCAAGCTCAAGGGTAAAGATATCGATCTTTTGGTTCTTCCGGAGCTTTTCCACACTCCGTACTTCCCGTTCGAGGAAAATGCGGACTTTTTTGACCTTGCTATCGAAAAGGATCACCCGATTGTCGGTGAATGGCAGGCAATCGCCAAGGAACTGAACGCCGTTGTCGTGTTCCCGTTCTTCGAAAAGCGCGCTCGCGGCATCTACCACAATTCGGCATTCGTGTTCGAACGCGATGGAAGCATCGCTGGGCTTTACCGCAAGAGCCACATTCCCGATGATCCGGCCTTTTACGAGAAGTATTACTTTATTCCGGGCGACACCGGCTTTGAACCGATCAAGACAAGTGCAGGAACGCTCGGCGTGCTCATTTGCTGGGACCAGTGGTTCCCCGAAGCCGCTCGTATCATGAGCCTCAAGGGTGCCGATGTGCTCATCTACCCGACCGCCATTGGTTGGATGGATTCTGAACCGAAGGAAATTTACCCGCGTCAGCAAGATAGCTGGATGACCGTGATGCGTGGCCATGCCATTGCAAACCGCACGTTCGTGATTGCCGCTAACCGCTCGGGCGTCGAAGGCCACCTCACATTCTGGGGAACAAGCTTTGTCGCCGCACCGGACGGATACATCTTGCAAAAATGCGATCCAGAATTCTTAGGAGCAAGCTACGTCGAACTCGACCTCGCCGAAACCGAGGAAAATCGCCGCTGGTGGCCGCATTTCCGCGACAGACGCGTGGACTTGTACAAAGACATTTTAAAAATCTGGGCTGACTAGTACCTTCGTCATCCCGAGCAAAGCGAGGACTACTCAGAAGGCGAGTGTTGCGCCCATGCTTGCATGGGCATAACCGAGCCAAAGAGTTGGGGCTTGCCCCATCCAGTAAAGTCTTGATAAAGTGAAAAAAAATGACTGGATTCTTCGACTTCGCCTAACGGCTTCGCTCAGAATGACAAGCGAATAAACATTGTCAAACATTAATGATGAACGACAATTAAAAAGGTTTTTTATGACGAAAAATTCAATCCGTTATCCGGCGGAATGGGAAAAGCAAAGCGCAACATGGCTTGCATTCCCGCACAACAAGACGAACTGGTATGGTGAACGCGGCATCAATATCCGCAAGTTCTACGTAGAACTTATCCGTAACATCACGGAATTCCAGCCGGTGAACTTGTTGCTCCCCGCCAAGAACTTCTTGACCGACGAAGAAAAGGCGGCTCTTGCTAATCGCCCGTTCCCAGTGAATTTTATCGTCATCAAGACGAACGACATCTGGATTCGCGACTACGGTCCGTTCTTTATGAAGAAGGGCGATAAGAAAGTCGTCACTGAAACGCAGTTTAACGCCTGGGGCGCCAAGTTCCCGCCATGGGGCCTCGACAACGCCATTCCGCAGAAGATTGCTGAAAAGCAGGGCCTCCCGCTCAACGAAAGTGTTCCGTTTATTTTTGAAGGTGGCGCCATCGAAGTCAATGGCGACGGTTTCGGCATCACAACCGAAGATTGCCTCGTCGGCAAGAACCGCAATGACGAAAAGGATTTGAAGAAAGTCGTCAAGGCTCTTTGCAAGGCCTTCGGCCTGAAGGAATTGCTAGTGCTCCCGCACGGTTTGCATGGCGACCACACGGACGGCCACATCGATAACGTCGCACGATTCGTGGAAAAAGACCGCGTTGTCATGTGCAGCACAGACAACAAGCGTTCTCCCAACTATCCGATTTTAACCGAAGCCAAGGCGTTCATCGAGAATTGGCTCAAGAGCCATTACGAAAGCGCCAAGGTCGAGACCCTCCCGCTCCCGCCGCAGCGCGTGCTCGATGACGGACAAATTCTTCCGGCATCGTACATGAACTACATCTACGTGAATGGCGGACTCATCTTCCCGAAATACAAGAGCCCGAACGATGCAGTTGCTAAGAAGTATTTCGAAAGCGTTTATCCGGATCGCAAGGTGATTGGCATTGATTGCCGCACCGTGATTGAAGAAGGCGGAAGCCTCCACTGCATGAGCAAGCACGAGAATGATTAGACGAAAGAACGCCGCAATGCGGCTATAGACGAGAGACGAAAGAAAATAAGAACTATAGCAATCATATCTCTCGTCTTTCGTCTACCAGCGAAGCGGTCTCTCGTCTATTTTTTCCTTGCTTTTGCGATGGCTTCTTTTGCTAGTTTATCTACAAGTTCATTCCATTTGACGCCTGTATGGGCGGCCACTTTTTCAAACTGAACGCGGTGCAAGTACGGCTTGGCCGCTTTTACGTACATTTGGGCGATGTTGCTCTTGGCTTGCCATTCGCCCTTGGCCCAACGCGCTATGCCTTCGTAGTCATGGCATATAACGCCGTTCATGTCGTGAGCATCTAGCCATCTCATCGCTTGGAACGAAGCCATGACTTCCCCATCGATATTGCGGCTTTCGGCATCAAATGCAGTAATTCCTGAGCCTCGCGCAAGTTCTTTATCGTCTTCAGTTACAACAAAAGCCCAGCCCGCAGGACCAAATCCTGGAGAAAACGATCCATCGACAAACACGCGGATTCCATCAGGAGCGGGCGCTTCCATCCCGTCGAGCCATGCTTGCGCTTCTTCGCGGGAACCGAAGGATTTGAACAAAACACCTTTAACTCCGTGGGTCAGTTTTTCACATTCGGTCCACGTGGTCACGATTTTCTTTTCATTTTCGCTTTTAACAGCATAGAACTTTTGCTTAGGCATGGCGCAAATTTATATATTTTTATCGAAATAAAAAATAGGAGTTCCTTTGTTTTCTTCGCAGTATTTCGCCGACGACAAACAATATTATGCAATGCGCTTACTTTGCAAACCATTGCTGTATCGCTGGTTTGCGTATAAGGCTGGTCCAATCAAGAACACAAAGGCATTTTCGTTTCCAAAGTCGCTACAAGAACACGAAAAAACACTGTTCTTTATGCCCGAGGACAAAAAAATTGCAAAGGTCATTCTGGACGAACTTCCCAAAGAAAGTTTCAAGTCCATTCTATTCATTGCCCACGGCGATCTAGAGATTCTGTTACAAAAGAAAAAAGCAAACGCCTCTTACTACACCGATAAAGGTTGCCGCTACGGGGAATCTATTTTCGAAAAGCTAGAATCCCAAATAAAAGCGTTTGAACCTCTCGCCTGTGTCTACATTGGACCTTACAAACCGCAATTTTTGTACCTCGCTTTAGTCAGCGGCGCTTCGCTGCGCGTTGGATTCGATTGCGTTCGTGAATACCCGTTCTTAAACATCAGTCTGCATACGCTCAAGACTATTTCACCAGCAAGGATGATGGCTCGCTATTTTACAAAGGATAACGGGGAATAGCCATGCAAAAGATGTTTTCGACAATCATCACTGAAAATGGCGGCTATGCGGACTTGCACATGCACACCAAGCTCTCGGATGGCAATCTTTCAGTCGATGAATTGCTCATGCTTTGCAAACGCAAAGGACTTCGTTGCATCTCCATCACGGACCACGACAATCTGGATAGCTACAAGCTTGCCGAAGAACCCGCCAAGGAAATCGGCCTTGAAATCATTCCGGGAATTGAAATTTCTGCGGTTTGGCAAGGCAAGGACATCCACATTTTGGGCTACTTCTGCGACCCGACGAACCTCGCCCTCAACATGGAACTTGAGGATTTCGCAAAGCAGCGTATTGCTCGTGTAAAAGCGATTATCAAAAAACTTAATGCGCTCGGCATTGGAATCACGTTCGAAAAAGTGCACTCGTATTGTAAGGGCAAAATCATTGGGCGTCCGCACATCGCCATGTCGCTCGTCGATGAAGAATACATTTCGAACTTTTCCGAAGCGTTCACGAAATACCTTGGTGATGGCTGCATCGCCTTCGTCGAAAAGAAGGGACTGAACCCGCAAGAAACAATTCGCTTGATCGAAAATGCAGGTGGCATTGCAGTCCTCGCCCACCCGTACAAGTCTGGCCTCAGCGACCAGTTTATCGAAAACATGGTGGAATGGGGCATCCAGGGTATGGAAGTCTACAGCCCGGCGCAAAAGGGCGCTGTTGGCCGCAAGTACAAGGAAATGGCGCAAAAGTTCGGGCTTGTGGGCACCGGCGGTTCAGACTTTCACACCGAAAGCGGAACCTACCCCCCAGGTTGCATGAAAATGCCCTACACCGTCGTCCAGGCACTCCGAGAAAGGCGCGAAAAATCTCGTGCAGAATGGTTCTAATGAATCGTGGAATTTTTCTAATTACTGTTTTGTCCGCGCTTGTTTCAAGCGTTTTTGCCGATGTCATTCACGCCAAGAAAAGCGTGCTCCCAACTCCGCAAGATTCCATTTTTGAAACGGTGAACGGCCCGGATCCAGCACCCAGAGAAACGGACGCAGGCCGTTGGGTCATTCCGTTGCGCGAAGTCATGCAGCGCACTTACGACGTTTCGGGTCAAAAATCTGAATGGGTGCTTGGCACGTCCATCCTTGGCAGTCCGGAACTCCCCGCAAGGTCGCTTGGAATCGGAACGCTGAGCAAACGCTATCCGAGCAAGCTCGCCGGGATTTACACAACACGCTTAAGCTATGACGGTTCTACGCTTGCGCTCAACGGCGAAAACGGAATTCTCTTTGAAGAACGTCACGGCATTCCTGTCGATACTCCAATTACCGATGTGAACTGGGAGCGCGGCCCGTTCGAAGGCAACGCCCTCCGCCTCGAATTCCGTCGACTGATTACGGACTCGGTTACACTCGACCTCGGAGTTTCTAGCCATTCCAACATGCTCTCCAAGCCGTTTGAATACCAGCCGGTAACGCATTCGCCGTTTTTTGCCATGGGGCGAGACTCTACAGAAATCCCGTTTGGCGGCCGAAACATTGCGATGAACAGCATACACCTCCAACCAATTGTCACTTGGCGATTTGGCTATGGCAAGGCTTTTTTTAAGATAAACTATTTAAGCCTTGACAATGCCGACAACTCGACTCACAAAGTTTTGCTGGATACGCTTGACCCCACTTCCCGCGAATTCCAGACGGATCCTTATAGAATTCTACTTGAAACGCGCACGTATGGCGGCGGTGCAGAATTCTACCCCATCAAGGGCTTGACTCTCGGTACTGAAATTCATTATGGCAATCACGAAATCGAAATGCGCAAGCTTCCCAAAATTGCGAAAAAACAAGATACAACATATAACGACGTTGGACTGCGCGTCATCAAAAACACTTATTACGACACAAGCAAGGTCCGCAACTACGAAACGATTCTCGGGAACTTCGATGCGCGCTACAACATGTTCCTAAATCCAAGAATCCATTTTGAATATGAATTCGTAAATACCGAAGAAACGGGCGATGACAAGGTAAAGCAAAAATATTACCAAGACCGCGAAATCGGCTATGCAGAAGTTTCGGATACGCTTTTCGGGAAGGCTCTGTTCCGCGTACAAGCCGGCATGCAGCGCAACAGTTCACTTTTGGATACCGTTGAATTTGCACCCGCATTTTCTCTCGACGGAACGTACCTCCTCCCCTACCATTTGATGGCAACGGCATCTTACCGCCACGACAATAAATTCCCCGACGTGAATCAGCTCAAGCTTATAGAAACGGGTCGAGTCGCATTCCCTAACGAGAACCTTAAATACGAAATACGCGACCGCGCTACCGCCAATATCGTATGGCAAAAACGCGATGTTTTTTACGGACTTGGGTTGCGTTACGAACATGCTAATAATTTGATAAAACCCAAGTGGGTTATTAATGGCGGCTTAGATACAACGGATAAACATTCAACGTATATCGCTAACTACGAAACCATGGAAGTGAGAGATACAACATATGCCGAAGTAGCCGATTCTGTGGAGTCTGCATTCCGCTACGAAAACCTCGACCATGCACATACACTTGACTGGATTATGCAAGTGGGCTTCCGTTTGGGCAACTGGAAATTCTATTTAGAACGCGGACAAAAGATTACGCGCACCAAACTTATCGATACTCCGTCACTTTATTACAAGGGCAGCATCCATTGGCAGAACCGCTTTGTCAAGGATAGGCTCGGTGTAAGCGTACGCGTTGATTTCCAGTGGTTCAACAACCGCTACGATTGCACGATTAACAAAAATGGCGAGCCAGAGCTCGTCTCTCTCAAGAAATACCTTGCAATGGATTTCGAAGCGCGCATGCAGATTCTCTCGTTTGAACTGTACAACCGCATCGAGAATTTCAACCACAGCATCTACGCGCCGGAATCCGGCTACACGCCTGAAGGCCTCAGATTCGCTTACGGCATTGTTTGGACTTTTGGAAATTAGAAGTAAACAGTGGTTAGTGGCTAGTGGTTAGAAACGAAAGAGAGCGGCAAAGCCGCTCTTTTTGTTATTCAAAGGTACGTAAGGATCTAAGAACTCGTCATCATCGCGAAGGCGAGGATCCAAAGCTTTACACAGTTGTTACACCGAGCAGCACGAGATACGCAACATACAAGCTCAAGAACAGCGCGCCGCCAATGCGGCCAAAACCAAATTGTTCATTCTTCTTGCGCGAAGCTTTTGTGCGTTTGCTCTTGAAAAACGGGAAGCATATCAAGAAAAGCAAAAGCGTGAGCGCCGACATAATCGGCAAATCTCGACTCAGCACTTCTGCATCCATTGCCTTGATCGGTGTAATTACAGCTGCAATTCCAACAACGACAAGCGTGTTAAAAATATTGGACCCAATAACGTTTCCTACCGCTAAATCGTTCTCGCCCTTGCGTGCTGCAGCAATAGAACTCGCCAGTTCAGGAAGCGAAGTCCCAACCGCTACAATGGTAAGCCCAATCAGCAAGTCACTCACGCCAAGAGCCTGAGCCACATTGATAGCCCCCCATACCAGCATTCTCGAACTTGCAATCAAAAGCACAAGCCCGACAAGCAACAACAGCGACGATTTGACGATTGAAACTTTTTCGGTCGGAGCTTCAACGGATTCATCGTTCTTGCGTTTACGCTTTGCATGCAGTTCCGTAAAGATGTTGAACGAGGTAATCCCCGCAAATGCGAACAAAAGAATTACGCCATCGACAAACGAAACATTTCCGTCCATCAGCAACACAACCGTCAAAACGGTCATCGCCATTAGAATTGGAATATCGCGCTTCATCGCCTCTTTCTTTACGACAACAGGAATAATCAGCGCCGTCACGCCAAGGATTAGCGCGATGTTTGCGATGTTGGAACCGTAAGCGTTTCCAAGAGCAAGTTGCGGAGTGTTGTTCACTGCCGACAAAACAGAAACTACCATTTCCGGTGCAGACGTTCCAAACCCCACAATCAGCATCCCGATAAGGAATGTGCTCATGCCAAAAAATTGGGCCACGCCGACGGCCCCATCCACAAACCGGTCTGCACTCCAGACCAGAAGAATAAGGCCAACGACTATGGCCACAATAGAAAGAATCATATTTTTAACTAAAATACGTAGAAAGTTGCACCAACATTGAATGACTTAGATGTCAAATTGTTTATTCCAAATGCGTTATAATCTTCATACTGGTTGTTGATTCCCCAGCAGAAGCGGGCGTCGAAACCAACATAACGGTTTGCTCGAATTCCAAATCCAAAAATAATGGACCAGTCAATTGCCGAGCGGTAATCATTATCCATCATGTCTTCCTTGATATTATACTTCTTATCTGAAGATTTCATTTTAAATGTATCGGAAATGGCAAAAGACGGTTGGACACCTACATCAAAATAAAGATTGGACCTAGCACTCTTTAAAGAAAAGAGGAGCGGCAACGAAATCCGGTATTGGCTAAACGAAAAACGGTATTCTCCATAATTTTCCTTATAAACTTCGCTATAGCTGTTATTTACCTTATCATGTTCAAACAAGACACCAGTCTTAAAGGCCATGTTGTATTCATCTAGCGGGAATAAGGCAAAAGCGCCCGCGCTCCAAGTCAAACCAAAGTAGCGATCGTATTCATAATGGCCATTGTCACCCGAAAGGAACGCACTACCAATAAAGCCTTGAAAACCAAACGTAAACTTCAGCGGAATTAGGCCACGAAGTTGATTCATATCAATTGTATCTGCACTTGCCACTTCAGAAACGTAAACGGTTTTTACAGGGCCATTGCTTGTTTCAATTTCAGACGGCGAATAGACAGGGCGGTAAACAAATTTCTTGGTGGTCTTTTTCTGGACGGGCTTTGCAGCGTCGGCACCACGAACGGCGGTAGGTTCAGAAAAGAGAGTTTCGGGAGCGAGTTCTTTCTCGGCCTG
The DNA here is from genome assembly GCA_902776765.1 of Fibrobacter succinogenes. Taxonomy (GTDB): domain Bacteria; phylum Fibrobacterota; class Fibrobacteria; order Fibrobacterales; family Fibrobacteraceae; genus Fibrobacter; species Fibrobacter succinogenes_N. The sequence continues at coordinate 183,158 of CACYRP010000003.1, read as the reverse complement.
AGTAAACTTGTCTTCAGCCTGGGCGGGAGTTTGTTCAACAACCGGTTCGGCCTGTACAGGAGCGACCTCGGCGACTGGGGCCGGAGCAGGAGCGGCAGTTTCAGCAACTGATGCTGTATTCTGTGCCATCACGGCAGAAACTGCAAAAGCAGTCAAAATTCCAGCGTACTTTAGATTCATATTGATCCTCCAATGATAATCATTGTAATATTATAGTATTTTTGTAATCGAAAAACCAATACAAAATACCAGCGTTCCGTTCATAAAATACTAGATTACGCTATATGAAAACAATTATTGTGAATACCGCTTCGGGCAAAGCCAATACTAGCGCCCTATTTTTTGTTAAAAAATCTGTCCAATTTTCCAACGTTCTCTCGGAAGACGCCGAAAAGCAAGTCGAATCCGTACTGAACGGCATGGACGAGGGTCCGTTCGAAGATTTGGAATTTTTGGAAATCGACAACCAGCCTACCATTTTTGTAAACGCCGCGAAGGAACGTGGACTTTCCTCGCTCGACCACTTGCGCATGGCGGCCTACCGCCTAGCCAAGAAAGCAAGCAAGCGCCAAATCCCGATGGTTTCCATCATGCTTGCCGATGCTGCGCCAGAACAGTTCAAGAGCATTTTGCACGGACTCTACTACGCCGATTACAAATTCGATGCTTACAAGAGCAAGCAGAAAGAAGCCTTCCAGGTCTCGTTCGAAATCGTCGCTGGTGAGCATACCGCAGAATTCAAGAAGATTGCTGACGATGTCGCCATCGAAAACAAGGCTATTGTCCTCGCAAAGAACTTGATTAACACATGCGCTTCGGACCTCTACCCCGCTGAATTTGTAGAAAATGCAAATACGATTGCGAAGTACACGCCGGGACTTTCAATCAAGATACGCAACATGAAGCAACTCGAAAAAGAAGGCTTCATGGGACATGTGACTGTTGGCAAGGGCAGCTCGCACGAGCCGTACATGATTACGCTCTCTTACGACGGTAGTAAGACCGCTCGCGGAAAAAATGCCGTCAAAAACGCTAATAAAAAAGCGCGCACTTCTGCAGACCACTTGGTTATTGTCGGTAAGGGACTTACATTCGACACCGGCGGACTTTGTCTGAAACCGCCTAAATCCATGCCGGAAATGATTAGCGATATGAGCGGTGCCGCAACAGCACTCGCCGCCATCCAAGCCATTGCCACGCTTGAGCTCCCGATTAAGGTGAGCGCCGTGTGCTGCCTTGCAGAAAATGCAATTGGCAACAAGTCCGTGCTACCAGGAGATATCTTTACCGCCAAAAACGGCAAGACGGTCATGGTCGATAATACGGATGCCGAAGGACGCCTCGTGCTCTCGGATGGCCTTGCAGAAGCTGGACTCATCGGAGCCACGCACATCGTGGACCTCGCCACGCTTACGGGCGCCATGGTTCGCGCACTCGGTTACGCCGTTGCAGGATTCTTCAGCAACGACGACGCCCTTGCATTGAACGTCATCAACTGCGGTGAAACTTGCTGCGAAAAGTTCTGGAGCATGCCGCTCGAAGAAGAATACGCCGACGCATTGAAGGACCATTTCGCAGACCTCAAGAATACCGGAAGCGATGCCGGAGCCATTGCCGCAGCGCTCTTCTTGCAGGAATTCGTTCCAGAAGATACCGCTTGGGCGCACTGGGATATTGCAGGCACAGCATTCGTGAACAAAGCATGGAAGTACACCGAATACGGTGCCACAGGCTTTGGCGTACAGACGCTCATTGAACTTGCTCGTAGAATGTCTAGCGCAAACGAAGAAAGCGAAGGCGAAAGCATCGAAACCGACGCAATCCAGTGTGAGGAATACAAAGTGTGCTAAACGCTTTTTGTGCGTAATCCAATAGCACGAAAAACACCGCGCTATTGGAATTATAATGCTTAATGCAAAAAACGGCCGGAACAAGGAATGTCCGGCCGTGCTTATTAGAAATTTAACTACAAATACATTTTATTTTCACTGAAGATGTAAATCTCTAGGGAAGTACGAAGTAGCCATATTGAAACCAAGTACAATTTGTCCCTTATTCGCACTACGGCTATCCTCATCCTTCAAAACAATTTTGAAAACTAAATAATCATAACTAGATTCAATGACAACCATTTCAAAGGAACGATACAAATGATTTGACGATGTAATAAAAGTCCCCGGCTTATTAAAATTAAAATTACTCGTTCTAAGATCAGCCATAGGGTTTTTTATATTATCATAATTATGATCACTGCTTCCATAAACATACAAGTCAAAATCCTGAGGAACTTTACCAATGTTTATAACATCGTCACCACTGCTAAGCCAAGAAATAGCGGCATAAACTGGATAATTCTTCATTGGATTAGGGGCAACAAACCAAATTTCATGCTGACCGTTACTATTTGTACGAGTTTTTAACTTATCAATATCACCATTCCAATAACGAGAATCAAATTGATAACGAGTACTCCCCGCATTATCAAAAACTAAATATTTGTAAGTAGGTGTATGTTTATCACAAGTAAGAAGCAAGGCTTTTACAATTTCAGGGTGCCAACGATAAAACGGGTTAACAGCCAAAAGATCACCCACCATACCAGCAGTAAGTGCAGTAGCCACTCGCGTACCATCATACAAAGGTCTAAACACATAACTTTGAGTCCCATTGCTATAATATCTTGTAAGGTCATGTGTAAAAAAATTTGAATAATTATAAACTTCTGGCTTAGTCGCCCCCGTATAAGAGGTTCCCACATTACTAGCCGTTGACGTATAAGTAAGAACTTCTTCACCTATCGGGTCAAACGCACCAACAGTAATTGCATTCACAGCAAAAGCCTGTGGATCCATTTTAGGATTACCTTTAGTGTGGAATCCAAAATCGCCCGCAGAAACAAATTCTATCGTACGATTGTTATAAATATAATTGTCTATATCCCTAGCTTTTGCTGTATAACGGCTTGTATTTCCAGAGCCCTTTTTGTTGTTATGCACGCCAATATAAATCTGAGGATTTCTAGAAGCCGGATTATCAGGCATTCCTTTACCCGCATAAACAATAGGATCATAATGATCGTAATCTGTTAGGAGCTGATACGTCCTCGAAGCATCAATTTCATACCCTGGAGATTTTGTATAGGGACCATTACCATACTCAAGATATTTCACTTGTCCATTATTTTGTAAATCTACAGGAGGCGTTTCTACATCAATATAAATACCCACATCTGATTTTTTATACAAATACCAATCAGAAACGGAATAATAACCTAACTTATCCTTCAGCACATCAAAAAAATCAGTATATTGAATAGTTTGTCCAGACTGATAAGGCGACGATTGAACATGATTATCATTCACTTTCCAATCAGAATATGAATATCCTGCACTGCTCAAATTTGTCCTAGGCACACCAGGATAAATAGGAGTGGTGTTATAATCTTCATTCATTTGAATAAAAGCTTTACTCAGGGCTTCACTATACGTCTGAACACCATTACGATACTTATTCCAATCATAAGCACAAAAATGTAAATCTTCGCAACTTTCAGCACCACTTGAGGTATATCGCCTTAAATAATGCTGACCATTATCGACAAGCACATCACCATCAGGCCCAAAAACTCGCAGTCCACTACCAGTGTTACTCAGAAACGCACCTTTAATGGCAACATAATTTCCATGCATACCCGTTTTCATCAAAGAGGCGTTATTCAAAGATGAACCTAATTTCTGTTGTTCATTCTTCTTGGCTTTGGAATAGTCGACATTCTTATAGACCATCGGGGTGTTCATTTTACTACCCTTGCGGCCCAGAAGGTCGTAGTTATTTGTAGTAGCATTTGATGCAATGCATCCAAATGCTAACGCGATTGTTAGTAATTCTTTGTTCATTATATATTTTCCTTTATGTTTGCCTTGTAAAAAGGTGAGGACAATATATACTCCCAAAATAAAACAGAATTACAAAATTCAAAAAAAAACATTTATATAAGAAATCTGCATATAAATTTTTACAACTAATTACTGCACATGTATTATATAAAATATACATGTATTATATAAACTATTGCATACAATATCTATAAGCGGTTTCTTTTTTGAAGTGTACAAAATTCCTTCTTGTTTCACCCTCAAAAAAATCATAACAAGAACCAGAAAAAATTATCCAAATTACCATAACGCAATTACAAAAAATTAAGATAAAGTAAATAATAAAACTAAATAGACAATTGTTGTGTTAAAATGTATTTCAGCAACCAGATTTTATAAGATTTCTTAATTTTGCAAAATTCAGCGATTTTTCGTGAAATCATTAAAAGAACTCTTTGAGTATTCCAATTTTTATTAGGTTTTTCTATTTTTGTTTCAAAAAAAATCCCTGCATGCGTGGGGATGGCAGAAAAATATGAAGAATGTTGATACAATTGCTGTTTTGGACTTTGGCGGGCAGTACGCCCACCTGATTGCTAACCGCGTGCGCCGCCTAGGCGTATTTACCGAAATCCACTCCCCCGCCGCTCCCGTCAGCGAGCTCGAAGGCGTGAAGGGAATCATTTACAGTGGCGGTCCGTCCAGCGTTTACGCTGCTGACGCACCAGAATACAATCCCGAGATTTTGGACCTCCCAGTGCCGAAGCTCGGCATCTGCTACGGTCACCAGCTCATTGCCCAACAGTTAGGCGGTCACGTGGAACCGGGCAAGGTCAAGGAATACGGCATCGCCGACCTCATCGTGGGTGACGAAAAGTGCCCGCTCTTGAAGGGTCTCCCGAAGGCCAGCCCCATGTGGATGAGCCACGGCGACCAGGTCACCAAGCTCCCGGAAGGCTACAAGATCGTGGCCAGCACCAAGGACTGCGAAATCGCCGCGGTAGCCTTCGACAGCGACCGCCCCGAACGCCAAATTTTCGGCATCCAGTTCCACCCGGAAGTCACGCACAGCAAGTTCGGCATGAAGTTGCTCGAAAACTTCATCGACTTCACCGGCGCGAAGAAGACCTGGAACATGAAGAGCTACCTGCCGCTCATCACGCAGCGCATCAAGGACCAGGTCAAGGACCGCAAGGTGTTCCTGCTCGTCTCCGGCGGCGTGGACTCCACCGTCGCATTCGTGCTTTTGAACCGCGTGCTTGGACCGGAAAAGGTCCTCGGCCTGCATGTGGATAACGGCACGAACACTTCCTCGCTAAGCTCAAGGGCGTGACTGCACCCGAAACCAAGCGCGGCATCATCGGTAAGGAATTCTTGACGGTGAAGGACGAGGAAATGGCGAAGCTCAACCTCGATCCGAACCAGTGGATGATGGCGCAGGGCACCATCTACCCCGACACCATCGAAAGCGGCGGCACCAAGAACGCCGACAAGATCAAGACGCACCACAACCGCGTGCAAGAAGTTTTGGACCTCATGGAAAAGGGTCTCGTCTTGGAACCTCTCGCCGACTTGTACAAGGACGAAGTCCGCGCCCTCGGCGAAGAACTCGGCATTCCGCACAACTTAGTGTGGCGTCACCCGTTCCCGGGCCCGGGCCTCGGCGTGCGCCTGCTCTGCAGCGACGGCGTGCTCTCCGATGACATGGTGAAGTTTGAAGACGTGAAGGATACCGCCGGTCAGTCCCTCGCCGACTACCTGAAGGCGAACAACATTGCAGGCCGCCTGCTCCCGATCAAGAGCGTGGGCGTGCAGGGCGACGGCCGTACTTACGCACAGCCGTTCCTCATCACCACTCCGGGCCTCAGCTGGAAGGATTGCGAAAAGTTCTCTACCGAACTTGCCAACCGCTTCAAGGCCATCAACCGCGTCATCTACCAGATTGGTAGCGTGGCTGACGAAGATCCGAAGCTCATCGAACAGTTCGCCACCCGCGAAAACTTCGATACGCTCCGCAAGTTCGACAACATTTGTACTGAATTCCTGCAGGCCAACGACCTGTACGAAAAGATTTGGCAGATGCCGGTCGTACTCGTCCCGCTCCGCACAGCAAACAAGCCCTGCATCGTGATGCGCCCGGTAAACTCCACCGAAGCCATGACCGCAAACTTCGCCGAAATTGACCAGGGAATGCTCGCCGGTCTCTGGCGCAAGTTCGAAGCCGAAGGTGCCGGCAGCCTATGGTACGACGTGACGCACAAGCCGCCTGGAACTATTGAGTGGGAGTAAGTGTGCTGACGTAGCCGTCGGTTCCGAATAGGTAATCCCGATTTCCCTCGCCGCCGTCGAACAGCATACTACATAGAACGTATTATGAAGCCGTAGGCGTAAGCGTCAGTAAAGCGAGTGTCGCGACAAATTTTAAAGCCGAATGAGATTTTCTCACTCGGCTTTTTCATTTTAGCTAATCATCATCTAAATTTAGACCGAAGCCGCATCCAGGCGCTCGATAATTAAGATTCCAGAAAGCTGTATCCCCCCGAACCTCGCGATACATTGGATGAAGGCTTCCATCAGATTCGTACAGTTTTTCTTTCTTTTGGCCAACCTCGTACATTTGGGCTATTTTATCCCCTTCAAAAATGGTATACTGAAGAACGCCTTCTATATCCCTATGCCTTATGATATTCAACATCCAATTGGACTCTTCCACAATATAGTCCCCATTCGGATAGACTATAGAATCTATCACGATTTTACTCCCTTCTTCAACATCTCTTTTGATGAACGTTATGACCGGAATCCCACTATAATCGGAATCATGAACGTTCTTGAACACCCTAAGTTCAACCAATTTCCCGTTCACCGCCATCCATTCATGCTCGACAGAATCCCATTTACTTGGAACGTTATTTACAATCGTTGCGCAACTGTCGGCAGCAAATACCGCGACATTAAAAACAAATAAAAGTAGAAATAAGAAATATTTCGCCATCGGTGACATTTTACGCCTTAAAAATATTCATTCCTTACCGAAAAATACATAATTCGGCAATTGCAGGTCATGCAAAATAAGAATTCTTATAGTTACTAAAAAAGCCGAATGAGATTTCCTCACTCGGCGTTTCATCTATGAGAACTTGATTCTCGGATCGACGAGCGTATAAAGTATATCGCTAAAGAGGCGGCCTACCATCGCCATGAGGCTACTGAGGAAGATGATTCCCATGACCACGTTGTAATCGCGGTTGACCATGGAATTGTAATACAACAAACCCATGCCATCGATGTCGAAAACTTTTTCGATGAGGAGTGCGCCCGCAAACATGAGCGTGCAAATTTCAGAGAGGCGCGTAGCAATCGGGATAAGCGCATTGCGGAGTGCATGGCGAACAAGCGCTTGCTTAAAGCCCAAGCCTTTGGCCAATGCGGTGCGCATGTAGTCGCGGCCCAGTTCCTCAAGCGCAGAGTTCTTCATGAGGAACGTGAGGAACGCAAATTCGCTAATCATATAGCAGAAAATCGGGAGCGCCAAATGTTGTGCAAGATCGAATACTTTGCCGAAGAACGTAAAGTCTTCAAAGTCATCGCTCGTGAGGCCCCCTAGCGGGAAAATGTCCAAGTACGAACCGCCAGCCAAGAAGATGATGAGCAAAATGCCAAGCGCATAACCCGGCATCACGTAGCCTGAGAAAATAAGACCGCTCGTGAAGGAATCGAGTTTGCTTCCGTGGTGTACGGCTTTCCACAAGCCAAGCGGAATGCAGATAAGATAACTCAAGAAGAAAGACGTTACGCCAAAGAACAAAGAAATCGGGAAACGGCTAACAATCACATCCCACACGGGGAGCCCGTACGTATAGCTTTCGCCAAGATTCAAATGCAGCACGTTCCAAAGCCACGTCAAATAGCGTTTCCAAGCAGGCTGATCAAAGCCAAAGTACGCCTGGATTTGCGCAATTTGGTCTGGCGAAAGAGCCTTGGATGCATCTACCCCACCCTTCATCGATGCCGCCTGCTGCGCACGAGAAATCAACTCCTCCACGGGGCCGCCGGGCAAGAGCTGGATCAAGATAAAGCACACCAATGAAATCCCGATAAGAGTCGGAATCATCAGCAACAAACGACGAAGGATATAGGAACGCATATTTAGACGAAAGACGAAAGACGATAGACGATAGATAGACGTTGAAGATAGACGAGAGATGCATTATGATAAGAACAAATATTTATTGAATAAAGCAAAACAGTACTCCTTTCTTCAAAAATATTTCTTTTTAAATCCTTTCGTCTATCGTCTATAGCGAACGAAGTGAAGCGTTCTTTCGTCTAACTCTACCTCATTTTTCCAGAGCGCAAAACGTCCATCATGTTGAAGGGCTTGGCGGTGCCGTTCGCTATGTGGCATGCGAGGAAATTCACGGCATCGACAGTGCCTTCGGCGTAAATCTTACGGCCACACACATTGTGCTGGAATTCAAAGTGCACAGTGCCGTCTTCGCTGTCGAGGCTGTAGGTGTGGAATGCGTGGCCACCAAGGTATTCTTCGGGCACATGCATGCGTTCCATCTGTTCCTTCTCGTTGCGGACTTTTTCGATATCGTCAACAGAAAAGTCAAAACCCATCTTCTGGAAGTCACCCACCACAGCGCGGGCGGTACCGCTCGTATCGGCCTTAGTCTTCTGGTGGCTTTCGACGACAGAGAGCTTGTAGCCATTAAATGCCGTCGGGAATTCCTTGGCGAGGTATTCAATCATCATCTGGAATGCGACAATCTGCTTAGCCATGTTCGGAGCGATGACGCTCGGGTGGTTGGCATCGGCAACGAGTTTGGCGAGAGCTTCGCGGTCACCGCCAGTGGTGCCCATTACAAACGGAATTTTGTGGTTCACGTAGAAGGCGGCGTTATCGTTCACGGCGCTCGGGTGCGTGTAGTCAATGCAAATCATGTTCGGATACTTCGCAAGCACTTCGCCAATGCGGGCTTCGCGGTTACTCGGCTTCAAGAGCTGAATCGTCTGGCCTGCAACTTCGGCTTCGTTTTCGACAATAATTTCACCCGTCAAAGAATACGGGACAAGTTCCAAACCGCGGGCCACGCATGTTTCGGCCACAATACGGCCCATGCTTCCCGGAATACCATTAACCATCACTTGAACGGACATAAAATCTCCTGTTGTTTTTTCCGATGAATAAGATAGTAATTTACACACAAAAAAAAGGAGATGCCCGCTCAGAGGCGGGCATGACAAGGTGAAAAAAGATCCCGGCTTGGAGGCCGGGATGACATGCTAAAAAAGCAGGGATGTCGTGTTAAAAAGCAAACTAATTATCTACCACGAGAGTCAAGCTTATACTTTGGAGTGAGCTTTGCGCCCTTCTTCTTCAAAGCGTTGATCAAGCGAGTATAGCCTTCGTTCGTTGCCCAGTCGAGCACAGAATAGCCCTGACCACACTTGGCATTAATATCAACACCCTTGCCAATGAGGAACATCATAGCATCGTAGTTGCCAGACTTGACAGCCCAATGAATCGGCATATAGCCATCCGGGCTGCGAGCTTCGAGCGGAGCACCTGCGTTAGCAAGCACTTCGAGCATGTCGGCCTTACCGGTCTTGGCGGCAATATGCACAGCCGAGGCCAAAGTCTGCGGGTCTACGTTTTCTTTCTTGAGTTGCTGTAAAATGCGAACGACAACTTCCTTGTTGCCCATCATGACAGCATTGTCAATAACCGGTTCACCATTACCATTGCGAACATCGGCCTTTGCGCCATGGTCGAACAAATAGTTGAGCACCATCATGTTGCCCTTGTTGGCAGCAATGGCGACAGCGTTGTTACCGTTGTCTGCCGGCTGGTCGATTTCGAAAGAAGCCTGGAGGAAAAGTGTCATCTTGGCGGTATCGCTATTGACGGCATAAGAGACGAACTGGTTCGGCGTGAAACCGATTTGCTTTTTCGTCAAATATCTACGAACAGACTGCGGATCGTTCGGGTCCATGGTTTCTTCACAACCGGTCAAGGAAAAAATGAGACCAGCAGCACAGAGAGCCAAGAGTTTCTTTTTCATATTATACTCCAATGATTTTTGATTTTTCAAGTTAAAACTACACTATTTTTTTCAATTTATAACAAAAAAAACACGAATTTACACTTTTTTTATTGAATATAAACCTCTATTTCCTGATTTTCTTTGTTGTCCTGATTTTTAGCTTCTCGTTGATCTTGATTTTTGTGTCTTTAAGATTGTTCCACTTCACAATATCTTCTATTGTCACGCCGTATTGGCGGGAAATATCCCAAAGGCCCTCGCCCCTTTTGACAACATGAATAATTTCTTCGACCTTCGGTCCACCCGGAGCCGGAGTCGCTTCCCCTGGAATTTTGAGCTTTTGCCCTACCTTGATGTTCGAAGAATTGCCCATATCGTTCATTTCACGGATGGCGCTCACCGTCGTTGAATACTTTCTCGATATAGCATACAAGTTGTCACCCGGCTCAACCGTATAGATAATGGTCGTACTGACGGGCTGTTTCTTGGAATTTTTAGAAGACTCCGGTTCTTCAGTCTTTTTAGACTTATTCGACTTTTTATCGGAAGAATCTACGCCCTTAGACACTTCTATAACCGGAATTTCGTCATCAGTCGCCTTGGACATTTTGCGCGGCGGACGAACATAAGCCGGGATAGAAAGGGAATCGCCAATGGTCAAGCGCTTGGTAAAGCCGCTATTGGCCTGCAACAAGAGGAATACAGGAACTTTATACTGTTTGGCGATAAGAGCATAAGTATCGCCGGCCTTGACAATGTACTTTTCACCTTTCTTAAGCGCAACACGCTGTTGAACAAAGCTAGTCGGTTTAAGGTCTGGCTTAGAAACGTAAATAGTATCGCCTTTTTTAACGTTATACCCAGGCTCAATGTTGTTCCAAATGCGCAAAGATTCCTGAGAAACGCCAAAACGACGCGAAATGGAGGCCAAATTATCCCCAAGTTGAACGATGTAAGTGCGCACTTTCGAGGGCTTTTTGCCTGTAGATCGGCGCGGGGCAACCTTTACCGGAATTAACAGCGTACGGCCTACCTTAAGCCTTGCATTTTTCTTCATCTCGTTCGCACGTTGAATTTCAGTCACACGGACGCCATATTGCTGGGCGATATTTCCAAGCGACTCCCCTTTGCGGACTTTGTGCTGTCTCCAGCTCGAAAATCCGTTCTTTTCCATACGGTCGTAATTCTGGACGAACGAAGAGCGCGTTCCATACGGCAACCGGAGCAAATAGGCATCGCGATTCGGCGGCGTACACCACATGGTGAGTTCCATGTTCAGCGTACGGAGCGTATCTTCGGGGACTTTTAGGAACTTCGCAATTTCATCGAGAGAGAACGAATCATAGACGGTTACGGTATCGAATGCCGGCAAATGGCGCTTAGTTATCGCCACATCATAATGGTCCGGAAAATGCCCAATCACCATCGCCGCAAGGATTCGTGGCACATAATGCATGGTTTCTTGCGGGAGTTGCAAGTCCCAATACGTTACTGGACGATCACCCCATGTAGAATCAGCCTTTTTCTCGCGAATCAATCGGCGGATTCGGCCTTCACCGCAGTTATAAGCCGCCATCGACAAAAGCCAATCGCCAAATTCAGCGTACAAGGCCGAGAGGTAACTCAAAGCAGCATCGGTCGCCAGTTCTGGATTGCGTCGCATATCGACCCAAAAATCGACATCCAGCCCATAGCGGATACCCGTTTCGGGGATAAACTGCCACATGCCCGCAGCTTTTGCACGGCTATAAGCCTTTACGTTAAAGCCGGATTCAACCAACGCCAAGTAAATAAGGTCTCGCGGCATGCGCTTTTGCGCAAGCTTTGTATAAATCAAGGAATCGTAAGCCGTTTTACGCGAAAGCGACCTTGTAATAAAGCCACGCGCCGTCGTCGTCATGTAATAGATTTCCTGCATGACGCGCTCGTTAAAGCGAATCGGGAGCGAGAACCGCCCGGCATCAACGGTATCCAAGAAGTTTTCAATCACACGGATCGAGGCACTGTCGGCCGCATTTTCGTCGTAAGCGTCCACGCCATCAATCGATAGGCTGTCGACATAAGTCGAATCATCCCCTTCTTGCTCAGAAAGGTTCGGGTAGACATCTTCTAACGCCTGAACAATCCGCACAGGCATCTGCATTTTATAAATAGAGTCTTCGGAACGCGTTAGACGACTCTTTGCCGGGTCGTATTTTTCGGTCACGAGCAAACGGAGCGATTCTTCGAGATAGTGCTTAGAAACCGCCCATTCGTGATTGTCGATGGCCTGAAGACCATACTGGTAATAGACCCAAGAGGGCCTTGTAGAATCCCCAACAATTTCTTTCCCAGGATCAGTTCCGGGAACATCAATACTGACCTTTTCCGACGGAACAGGCCTCCCCTGTGGTGACGCGGCAACATTCGCCTGCTTGGATGCGCAGGCGTTCAACATTAGGATAACAAATGCAATACCGAGTCTAAGAAATGTCTTCGACCAAATCACTGGTCGAAATCCATGTCCTCGCCGTAATCGGACCAAATGGGGTTACGGCCAAAGGATGGCTTGTCAAAATCAACTTCTTCGTCAACTTCTTCTTCTTGCGGTTCTTCTTCTTCCTTGATCAAATCATCTTCTTCGCCCAAATAAGATGGATCGGGAGTATCATCGAACGCATCACTCTTAGGACGACGACCACAATAGTAAGCCTTATTCATATAAGCATTCCTCCGGTTTTTACATCAATTTGTTCATGCCGTATAGAATAACCCCACACATCGCAAATGCCGCTACAATTTGCAGGATTATAATAACCCTGTTGACCTTGTACGCCCTTTGCGACTTTCGATGCCATGATGGCAATTTGTTTGCGGAGTTCTTGTTTCTCACTTCGGAAGTCAAATATATACATAATTTTTTAAATGCAAACAGTTAATCAAAAAAAATGTCTAAATTCTTTATAAAAATGAAACATTTTCTATTAACACTTCTCGTTTGCGCCGTTTTTGCGTTTGCGCAGTCAGGATTTTCCATAAACTCTAGCGGAATCCACGTTCCTGGAGCTCGCACGCTCAGTCCGGGCGACCTGTTTATCATGGGCGGATTCGAGATGGCTAGCAGCAACAAACCGGCCAGCCTCGAAGGATACATTGTCGATGAATCAGGCAATCAAAGGCAACTGACCAAGTCCCCATCGAACACGGTTCTGGGGTATATCGGCTACGGTGTTCTTGATTACCTTGAAGTCGGGCTCAACATCAATTTCCACTACGATGGAGATGCTGGCGGAACTAGACTCAAAGGCTTGGGTTTTGGCGACCTCGGACTTATGGTCAAGGCTCAACTTCCGAACCAGTCCTTGAGAGACCTTTTTAACATCGCCGCAGCACTCGAAGTGTTTATTCCGAGCGGGACAAACGAGAAAGGGTTACGCCCAAGGCACCTTTGGTATATCCATAAAGGCGACCTCACGCATTCCTATTCTTCGGCGGACTTTTCCATGGCCGGAACACTCTATTTGACCATGAACATCCACAGGAACGTGAACTGGAACAACTATGCGGGTGTCTTGAGAAATTTTGGAAATGACGAAAACATCTTTGTCTATGGTACCGGTTTTAACCTATTCCCTTATGAATGGGTTTCGCTAGTCCTAGAACTTTCTGGAGAAACATGGATCCGCTCCAAGGATATTTTACGTGGGTTCATGAACGATCAACTGAGATTTTCACCAGGTTTAAAAGTCAGGCTCCCGAAATTCACGACGCTTTCGATTAACGCCGACCTTGGCATGGACCTGTTTAGAACGCGTAAAGTGAGCCGTGGGCATGCTATCACGGTTAAAAACAAGGGGCACCACTATTCCTACACCGTTCCTGGAAGCCCGCCCATTGCCGCCTCTATCAAGTTCAGCCGCACGTTTGACCTCAGTGGCAGGATTGAAGATTACAAGGAGCGCATGAACTCGTGCCCCAAGTCCGGCCTGTCCTTAAAAGAAAGAAAATACCGTTGCGCTCCCGACCAAGACAATGACGGCATTGCAGACGATCTGGACTTGTGCCCCGACACGCCCGAAGAAGTGCTCATCGACGGTCACGGATGCCCGTTCGACCACGATGAAGACGGCGTTCCAGACTACAAGGACAGTTGCCCCGAAACAAAGCAAGGATATCCAGTTGATGAATTTGGTTGTATTCGCGATGCAGACAAAGACGGCATTCCAGACGAACTAGACAAGTGCCCGCGTTCCGAAGCTGGCGAAGACGTTAACGAAAACGGCTGTGTTCGCGACGATGACGAAGACGGTGTTCCAAACGTGCTCGATTCTTGCCCCAACACACCGGCAGGGCTCAATGTGAACAAGTACGGATGTTTCTTGGATAGAGACAACGATGGCGTTCCCGATGAATGGGACAAGTGCCCGAACAGTTTTGAAAAAGAAATTGTGAACATGTACGGATGCCCCATCGACTCAGACGAAGACGGCGTGCCGGACTACAGAGACCGATGTGAAAATACGGAAAAAGGAATGAAGGTGGATAGCCTGGGTTGCCGCCTAGACTTTGACCACGACGGCGTTTATAACGAAAACGATAAATGCCCCGACACGCCCGAAAATGCGCCCGTAGACAATGAAGGTTGCCCCATAGATTCTGACCGAGACGGCGTTTTCGATTACCTCGACAACTGCCCCAACACGCTCGACGGTACAGAAGTTGATGCCAATGGATGCCCGATTCGTGAAAAGCAAAACCTCGACAAAATTGCAAGGCGAATACAATTCCATAAGGGAACGGACAAGCCGCTAAATTCTGCTTATACAGCATTTAGCGATGTAGTCTCAATTATGCGACACAACAAAAAAATCGCCCTTGAAATCCAGTGCAGCGTAAAGCAAGGGGAAGCGATGGTTCCGCAATCCCTTTCTGAAGCTCGCGCAACGGTCATCTACGATTTTCTAGTGAACAAGGGAATCAAGGAAGAGCGCCTTAAAGCAACGGGCTACGGTTTGCACTTGCCGTCCAATGTACGAGGGCATTCAAAGCTGAACCCCGTTGGAGTTCGACTGATTCCGCACAATTTTATGAAAGAGTAAGTATCTAGTAACTAGTTACTAGTTACTAGTTACTAGTCAATAGTCATTAGCTATTAGCGTTTGGTTAGTAGCTAATTTTTTTTACTGCTCTTTTTTGTTGAACAAGAGCGCGATGACAATCGCGACAAGCACATAAAGCGCCACTGCAGAAAACAGCCCGAGAATTTCAGAGCCAGAAAGAGCCTCCACCTTGATGTAAAGGAGGACGGATAGTGGCATGGCGAGTAAAAAGAGGATTCCGGGAATTTTCTGTTTCATGGATGCAATGATAGAAAAAAAGCCGCGTGATGCGGCTTAAGATGACGACTCTGTAGCGAGGCGTGTAGCCGAGGCCGGCATACACAATACTCGGAGATTGTCACCCCGGCCTTGTGCCGGGGCCGACATACACAATCTTACTTCACGGTAATCTGGTACTTCTTATCACCAGCGTTGACTTGATAGTAGCCCTTGAATCCGCGGAATTTGGCTTCGCCATTTTCGTCGGCAGTAGCGTAAAGGTCGGTTGTCCAGACCTTGTGCCACAAGTCGTAAACGCGCTTTGCTGCAGGCTTTTCGCGACCGTCCGAAGCAATCATGCCGCCGTTCTTGACCCAGTGACGGTTGTCCCAGAAGCCCCACAGCACAATGCCGTTCACAGCCGGGTGGCTGAATGCGGTACGGATAAACGTTTCGAACTTTTCGGCCTGGACTTCTTCGGTGTCATTCATGCCGACCTGCCAATCGCCAACGTCAAATTCTGTCACCTTAATCGGGAGGCCGAGAGAAGCAAGCTTATCGAGACGAGATTTGATGAGTCCCGGAATCACCGGACGCAACCCAAAGTGGCACTGCACGCCGATACCCATCACAGGCACCTTGCGGTCGAGCATACCCTTAATCAAACCATAATAGCGATCCGTTTCGCCAGCAGCAACAACGTTGTAATCGTTGATGTATAGGACAGCCTTCGGGTCAGCCTTGTGAGCCCAAACGAAAGCGCTATCGAGAACTTCCCAACCGCACTTGTTGAATGTCCAAGATTCGTGAATCGGTTCGTTCCACACGTCGTATTCCGTGATTTTGCCCTTGTATTCTTTGAGGTCGCGATAGATACGAGCCTTAAGCTTTTCGGCCATTTCTTCGCAGCTACCCTTGTTGCTGTAATGCTTGTCGAAACCGTAGCCCTGATGGCTCCACATAAGAGCATGACCGCGGAGTTTCCAATGATTTTGCGCCGTGAAGTCTGTGTATTCCTTCATTTCTTCGCGCTTAATTTTGCCTTTTTTCGGTTCGTATTCCGGCCACTTGAACTGGTTCTCGGAAACGCCATGCCAGAAATACTTCTTAGCGGCATTGCGGTACCAATTTTCAATGCTGTCCTTGGTATCGTAAAGAGCGAGTGCCGTACCGAACGGGAATGAATGACGCAAGAGCTTTACATGGACCTTTTCGCCCGGATTTGCCTTGACCACAAAATCCGCTTTGCGCAAGCTATCAATGCGGGAGTCTGCGGCTTCGTACCATGCCGGGTCAGACATTTCGTCCATCTTTTCGACTTCAACGTCATCAAGCTGGATCCAGCCCTTCTTTAAACCAATCTGGAATGTGATATTGTTGAGACCATAGCCTTTCTGGTCGGCAAGGAAAATCATTTCGTAAGTCTGCCACTTGTCCGTCAAGTCAAACGAAGCGCTTTCTTTTTGGCGGTAGTCCGGAGGACCGCCCTGCACCACAGAATTGATTGGCATATTGCCCTTGGCCTTGAACGTAAGCTTGTAAAAGCCGGAGTCCGCAAGGAATTTAGGCGGTTGGAGCTGTAAGCCCCACCACGGATTCGGCAGTTCCTTCACCACGACCTTTGCACCCTGCGAGCCATCGACACCAAGCCCCTGCACAGCAATCTGCGATTCCGCTTTTGCCGGACCATCGGGATTATTCCACAGGTACCAGCCGCCGTCACCGTATTCCATATCGCCGTTATTCAACTGCGCATAAGATGGCATGGAATAAGCCATGGCAAAAGCAGCGACAAAAGCAAGAGCTTTTTTATTCATCAAAATCATGCGATTTCCTCGTTTATAATTCAAGCAGGAACATTCTATAGTCGTTAGTTACGTTTTAACGTCATCCTGAACGACAGTGAAGGATCCATTTATTTCAAGTCCAAATATATACTCAAACCGCATTTTTCGTGCGATTTTGGGCCCTTTTTAAGGGAAGTAAAATGCAAACTACAGAAAATGTGTAGCAAGTGTATTGATATTTTAGACCTAGCACGTCTTTTGTAATTTCAATATTACAAGTTTTCCCGATGAAGCGTATTTTTCAAAAGATGAACAGAATTGTGTTTTTTTCAGCAAAATGTATATTATGAGCAAATGAAATTTTTGCAACTTATACTCCCCGCTTTGTTCATGACTTTTTTCGCTGCCTGCGACAGCGGCGATAGTTCAGATATAACGCAACCAGAAATCATAAAACAGTACACCGTAGAAGTTTATTTGGAAAATCGAATCATTCCCGATTCTGTAACCATTACCGTTTTTTCTAAAAACCATACGGTGAAATCTACGGTCAAAACACGAAAAAAATGCTTTGCCGGATCGCCATGCTTATTCGAAACGGCTCCTCTTAAATATGAGGAATATGCAAGAATCACGGCTTTTGCCCATGCAATCAACGGAAACGACACGACGAAAATGGAATTTTTCCGTTTTGCGCCCATGAATGCAACAAATCCATGGATAAATGCCGAATACCAAACGCCGATATTGAATATCTATACAGCAGCAGCGTCAAAAGCCGTCGAATACTTTTTGCAAGAAAATCGCATGTCGTACGAAGAAGCAACGACAAAAGCGTATGACAACATGAAAGCTTTTGGTATTGCGGACAGGGAGTTCGAAAAAGACAAGTATAACCCCAATGTTTCTTCAATGAGTGCCGCCCAGCTCCCCTACATTTACTGCCGCTATTTTCTCTCTGATTCCGTATTTTATAGCGATTTTCTCGAATTGCAAGATGCGATTCGAGATGGCGAATGGGGCGACACGTTATTCCGCGTCCGCGCTGCAGATGCTTTTGTCCGTACGTTCAAAAATATGAAATGGAATAATGCACCCGGCATGACATTTTACGGATACGATGACTTTATTCCCAATTTTTGGGAAATCACTTATGGCATGGAAGTTTGCAACGATCGTCTTATCGGAGATACTTTAGTGAATGCCAACCGCCGTAGTGAATTTTACGATAGCGTTTTTGTATGTGCAGGGCGCCTGAAACAAGCCGGATTCAAATGGCAACACTGGAGAATCCGCGAGCCCGAAGAAGAAAAAATGGGGATTTGCGAACTAGGGTCCGGTATAATCAACAGATTCAATCCCAAGATAGGAGAAATTGATTCAACGATTTACATTTGTGCCCAAGA
This sequence comes from Fibrobacter succinogenes, assembly GCA_902776765.1. GTDB lineage: Bacteria > Fibrobacterota > Fibrobacteria > Fibrobacterales > Fibrobacteraceae > Fibrobacter > Fibrobacter succinogenes_N. The sequence goes on along the minus strand of CACYRP010000003.1, from coordinate 164,740 downwards.
AGGATGGAAAAAGACGAATAACGTAAACACCATTCTTAAATATAGGCAAGTTCCCTGTAATGCCGAAACCATCAATCGAACTTATATTTACAACGATACTCTCTACCTATGCCACAGCATGGATCATTCCGATGAAGAATGGCAAACGCTATATTTAAGCGGTACAAAACATGTTTATTGTGCATGGACCGGGGATAAAGATATCATCGATTCTGTTTATCCAGGTGGAGTCCCAGATTCCGCATTGCTGATTAATGTCGAGGGGTTATGGAAATAAATCATAAATGGTTGAAGTTTGTTGTTTTTGCGTATGCCGTGTTGCTTGCGGCGTGTGGCTCTGACACTTATTACTCGGGACATTATGAAGATATAGACGACAAGTTTGGCAAGTCATCTTCCCAAATCACAAGCAGTACAAGTCAAGTACTCGACCAAAATATTGCTTTTGAAGGCCGGTTCAATTTGGTGTCCGTTTTGGAGCCTATAAAACTTGAAATTTCTGCACTAGACGAAAACTTTGAAAAAACACAAACTGTTGAAGCCCGCATTACAAGGAACAGGCTTGAGTTTACATATAAAGCTCCAGAGATTCATTTTTATTGGCCTTTTGCTCAATTAGATTTCACTTGCCGATTCCGTGATACAAAAGACCCAACAGAAATGCAATTTTCGATTATTGCCGACATGAAAGAAGAAAATTATTTTCACATTGATTTTTATCGCACTTTAGAAAGTGGCTACCTGAAAAAACTTTTGCAAAAAAAAGAATTGTTTAAATTAGCAAAACTGCATACACGGCAAGCCATTCACAATCTTTTAGATCCCGAACTTGAATATGAATATGGGATTGAAAATGCGCCTTATGGAGCCGATACGCTCGAAGCTCTTGCATACAACTACACACTGATTTTCTCATGGGATTCCACATTCTACAAGAATTTCAAGAAACTTTCGCAAGCAGTAGGCAGTTCAAAAAAATGGGATGAAATCTTGTCTGTTTCCGATATTTCGGAACGGCTTATTGACCATTACAAGCTTGAAGAATCACGCTGCGACAAGAAAATTCTCGAAAGCCTAGCACAGGACCGCGACTTTACGCAGCTCCGTTATAATATGGCAGTGTGGATTGTTCAAGGAAAGAAACCTTACAATTGCGAAACCAAACCGATTATAGCCCCACCGGATACACAAAGTTCTAGTAGTGTTGTTCCTAAAGACAGCTCTATTATAGACTCTGTTGTCGAAGCTTTGGGGGAATGTACAATTACCCGAAAATACGAAAAAGCCATATTTAAAAAAGGCAAATACTATTCTTGCAATGGAACAGAATGGCAAGGAATAAGCGCTCCCGAATACTTTGGTGATGTTTGTGAAGGTGGAGAAGTTGTACTTTATGACAATCAATATTTCATGTGCTTTAACACTGGTTACTGGAATCCTATACCAGAAGAAAAAATTCTCCCGCCGGTTAAAGCCTTTGAAAAATGTAGAAGTGGCCGAATTGTCGAAGTCGATAAAAAGTTCTACCGTTGCACCTATGTATGGGACCGCGAATGGAATGAAATATCAAAAGAAGAAGCGGAGCAATATAAAAAGAATGGAAAATTCTGCACGGATTCTACAGCAGGAATTACGGAAAAAGTAAACGACGAGTATTTTACTTGCAAATATTATTCGTGGAACAAGCTAGACAATTACGAAATAGAATTCTACAAACACGATACAGCACATAAGGACGAATGTAAGAACGGTAGCAAGGGAACAAAAATTTATTGGAACGATGTAACGCAAGTCTATTTTTATTGCGACCATAAATCCCGCAAATGGGATTACACTCGATTTAATGGAAGAGATGATTATGAATTAGATGCTTTTGACAAAGGTATATACCTAGACAGTTGTACAATACAAGCGACTAAAAATGAATTTACATATACGGTCAATCAAGTTATAAATTGGGCTGGTCGCTTTGAAATCGTCAACAGCACTGCCACAATGGATTCGCATACGTATGGTGCAAAATTTATTGACAAGGTCCCTTACCTTTCGAGCCTACGCGGAGACCAGACCATTTCGCTCAAGTCTTTAACGGATAAAAGCGATAGCTTTGATGACTTTATGAATCAATACGCACATCTCGAAAGCGCATACCCCGTCTATCTCATGCAGCTTACGCATGTCGGCAAGGATTCTTATATGAATTTTGAAAAAGCCGAAAAATTCTGCCCGAAGGGTTATCACCTCCCCGATACTAGTGGATTGCCAGAAAACTTTTTAAACGTATTTGGTGTAGACTCGACCGTAAATCATGATAGTCCTTTGTATGTACGCTACAATACGAAAACGTATCTCTATGACATTTATTGGACCTCGGTCTCCAAAGACGCAACAACGCAATATTGTCTCGAAATTCGTAAAGAAGATAAAGATAACCCCAAGAGTCAAATAATCGAATGCCCTAAGGATTTGTATCCGGGCGTACAAACCTTGTGCTTTAAGAACGGGGATGAAAATGATTAGATTTATTTTGATAATTTGCTTAGGAATTATCCTTACGTCTTGTAGTGATGACAAGTCGACTAGTTCTGCCGTTCATTACATCGAAGGTAACGAAAATCTTAAAAACAGAACGCTCGCTATCGAGGGAACTTTTAGCTTAAGCTCAAAAATCGTTCCCGTCAATATAGACATTGATGTTGTCAATGAGAATCTTGATTCTATAGCGACTGTTAAAGCCAAGTTGGAGCGCGAACGCAACGGAGCCATCGTTTTCGAAACAGATTATTCGGAATATGCCTCGCCTTTTGTCCGCATCAAGTACACTTGCGCTTACAATGATTCAGCCAGCAAACTCAAAATCGATTTTGTAGAATATGTCGATATTGACAAGAACGCAAAACCCGTGCTCAACTTGCCAATTGCATTAATGAGCGAACGCGTAAAGCAACTCGTTCAAAAAGACGGATTCTATCTTGTTCGCGCTAAAGAAAAAGCGCTCCGTGAAATTTTTGAACTACTCGATTACACCCCTAAGCGAAACATTGACTTCGAGCAAAACGAAAACGCTCAAGCACTTACCGATTTGAATAGACACCTTAATGCACTCACTGTTATTGATTTAAACGACAGCGCATTTTACAGGAATTACAACATATTACACGCAGCCGTGGGCAACGGAAAAACATGGCGCGACATACTTTCGGAATCTGAAATTGCTGATGTCACATTCTCTAAAGACATGAATGAACTTTATTCTGATTTATGGGAAAAATCTTTTGGCTTATCAAAATGCGATAGTGCCAATTACAAGAAAACTGCGAAAGTTTCTAACAAGAATAGCATATACAATAACAAAACGTTCTTTTGCGACTATGAAAATAAAAAGTACAAATGGCGGCTAGAAGATGATTTTGAAGTAACCAATGGCGTATGTACAGCAGATCGAAAAGATACCGTAGTTCACAATAACGTAGTCTACGTTTGTAATACAGAAAAGAAAGTTTGGAATGTAATGCCGGGAAATGAAGCGCTCCCCTATATGGATGCTGTTTGCAATAAAATATATGAAGGGTTCTTTGTTGATTACGATACCACAAGTTTCGCCTGTATCTACGAAAAAGGAAAGTATTTATGGTCTGATAAAGTAACTGAAGAATACAAATGGCGTAATTCTACTGATGTTTATGTTAAGAACAAAGTGGGTTTATGCGATGATAACAATACCCTTGGAAAATCAGCTATCCTTAACAACAAATATTACATGTGCCGCGATAGCGTTTGGAAAGAGGTGGACAAGTTCACGTATTACTTGGGGGATTGCGACAGATCGAGAAAAGATGTTAAAGCCATGCATGATTCTTTAGGATATTACATATGCAATGAGAAATGGGTTGAAATTCCGATTCCTCAGTATAATGGCGATATTTGCACTAAGGGATATACAAAATACATTAAGAAATATGACGATATTTATTATATCTGCCGCGAAGGTTCTAGCTATTATTGGGATGTTGCGGCAGAAAAAGAAATTCCTATTCCTGTAAAAAATGGACATTTTTGCGAAAAAGAAAATAATGGCGAAGTCGTTGAAATCGATAGTACTGGATATCGATGCATATACCCCTTATGGAAAGACGCTGAGGATTGTGAACTCGTAACCCATCGTGCGATAGAACGCAATAAATATCCCAAAGACTATTGCAAAAATGGTATAAATGGCACCTCTTTATTTTGGGATAAAGTCGAATCCCTATATTTTGGTTGCGTCGATGAATATACTGCAGCAAATTTTGGATGGGGACGAGTTGTATGGGAAGATATTAACAATTTCTTTATAAAAATCGATAATCCAGAAAAAATTACTGGTGGTACCCATGAAAACAACTTCTATGTTGTTGAAGTTGATGGATGGAAACTGTATTTTGATTCACAAAATTCAAGAATGAATGGTAGTGTAAGTGTTCATTACTTGGAGTTAATCAAAGTGATTTCTCCAAAGGGCGAACCATACGAAGTTCGTGAACGCAATGGACGCACGTCTTTGCGCGCCGCAGAAGTTCCTGGCGATAGCACAATCCTGCTCGACAGCATCAAAAACAAGAGCGATTCTTTTGATAAATACTTTGCTGATTGGAAAAATAAAATCATGGAATCAACAAAATGCCCGGACCCTACCCTGCCAGAATTTCAGTGTGTCACAAATTGGGAAGAATCTAACATTGAAATAAAATTCGATTATTACAATGAAAAATCATACATGACTTTAGAACAGGCAAAAGCATTTTGTCCTGATGGTTCACGGCTTCCAAGCGCCGAGGAATTATCCATCAGCATTTATCCGAATGTTTTTTCACACGAACGTTCAACAATCGTACAACAAAAATTTGAAAATGGAACGAACGGGAAATTCGCAGCGAGATATATGCTTGTGTGGACGAGCACCGAAAAAGATGATAATACGCAATATTGCCTCGAATATGTAAAAAACACAAGGGATAATAACATCGTTGCAAGCGGTATTGTCGAATGCCCTAAAGATCTCTATCCCATGGTTCAAGCCTTCTGCATTAATGATTAGAGGAATCCATGATTAAGAATTTGAAAAATACTTTCCTGTATTTAATGGCTTTATCAGTACTTTTTTGGTGCGGATGCGCTACAGATTATGAAATAGAAAAAGAAGCCCATGTATGGAATTATTATGGTCTAAAAAACGATTCCACAGCAATTGTCAAGGTGACTTTTGAACAATGGGGAACAGCGCATGATCATCATATTATGGGTTGGGATGATGATTTTCACAAAACAACAGATCTACAGTACTATGCCATAAAAATGAATTCATACGAAATCAGTGAATGTCACGAAGGCTGTCCAATATTATCGGAGTTAGATTCAACTGAGCAATACAGAGTTCTTGTCGAAAAGATTGTGGATTATTCGTCGACATGTGCAATTATTTTGCAAGACAACAAAAAGAAAAATTTAGACACGCTCGAAATTGACAATTGCCCGAAAGAAAATTCTGAGAAATCGCCTAAATTCGTTGGAAATTACGTGAAAATTGACAATTGCTTTTATAAGATCGAAAAAGGCAAATTCCTAAGCCAAAAACCGACTTACAAATTTAAGCACGAAAATTACAACATCAAGTTTGTCAAAGCCAATGGCGATTATATCATATACGGTGGCAAGCCTTAAAATACTATATTAAAGACATGCATTACAAACCTTATCGCGATTTACTTTTGGAACTTTTCCCCAACTACCTCAAGGTGCGCAAGCTCCCGCTTAACGGCGGCATGAGTTGCCCGAACCTCGATGGAACTAAGGGATTTTCGGGATGCAGTTACTGCAACAACCGCAGTTTTAGCCCGGTTTTTGACGAGGCAAAAGTTTCTATTCAGGAGCAGCTCGAAAAATTCGTTCCGAAGCTTCGCGACAAGTACCCAAATGCTGGCATCCTCGCCTACTTGCAACCGTACACAAATACGCATGCGCCGCTGGAGCACTTGCGCGAAATCATCAATCCAATTATCAAGCATAAGGAAATTGCTGGCCTCGCGATTGGAACGCGCCCGGATTGCCTTGAAGACGATAAGATTGAATATCTCGCCGAACTCAATCGTAAAAAGCCGATTATCGTTGAAATTGGTTTGCAAACAGCAAATGATTTAACACTTGCCGGCATTAATCGCCGCCATACGCTTGCGGAATTTGAAGACGCCGTGAAGCGTTGCCAAGCGGCAGGTCTCACAGTCACGACGCATGTGATTGTCGGACTCCCCGGCGAAAAGATGGAAGACTTTAAGCACACCGCACAAGTCGTTCACGACTTGAATCTTGCTGCGGTGAAAATCCACCCGCTCCATATTGTTGTGGGTACGGTGATGGCGCAAGATTTTGCCAACGGCGAAATCAAGCTTTTAACGTTCCAAGAATACTGCGAAGCGGTTGCCGAGATGATTAAGATTATCGGCAAGGATATTGCCATTGAACGATTCAGCGGTGAAAGCCCGAGTGAACTTTTGATTGCTCCGAATTGGTGCGGCGAACGCGACAAGATTATCGCAACCGTCGAGAAATTGCTGGGCAGTGAATAAAAAAGCCGATCCCGGCACAAGGCCGGGATGACGTTGTAGCACTAAATTCGCTTGAAAATGAGCGAAGTATTGATGCCGCCGAAAGCAAAATTGTTTGACATTACATATTCCGTGTCAATTTCACGCCCGTCACCGGTGATGTAATCAAGCGGTGCACATTCCGGATCGATATTTTTCAAGTTCAAGTTGGGGCTGAACCAACCGCGATTCATCATGTTAATGCCGAGCCATGCTTCAATTCCGCCACACGCACCAAGCGTATGTCCGATATAGCTCTTAAGGCTAGATATAGCAACCGGGCGTTGCTTGAACGCATTGAACGTAGCCCAGCTTTCGGCGATATCGCCATAATGCGTTGCCGTTCCATGAGCATTCACATAGCCAATGGCATTCGGTGAAATTTGCGCATCATCAAGAGCAATTTCAAGAGATTTTTGCATGGTCTCTTTCTTGGGCTGCGTGATATGTTCACCATCGGTGTTGTGCCCAAAACCGACGAGTTCCGCATAAATATGCGCACCACGAGCCTTGGCATGCTCGTATTCTTCGAGCACAAGCGTGCCCGCGCCCTCGCCGATAACAAGGCCGTCTCTGTCGCGATCGTACGGAGCAGGCGTAATTTCTGGAGAATCGTTCTTGACGCTCGTTGCAAAAAGCGAGTCAAATACTGCCGTTTCTGTTGCAGCCAACTCTTCGGCACCGCCTGCAATCATTACATCCTGCATGCCGTATTTAATCGTTTCATAAGCAAAACCAATCGAAAGGCTTCCGCTCGTGCATGCCGTATTCGTGGTAATGAGTCGCCCGGTCAAGCCAAAGAACAAGCTTACATTGACCGCCGTCGTTTGCGGCATCGACTGGATATACGTTGTCGCCGAAACTTTTGAGCAATCATAGGGCGGATTCTGCATGGAGACAAAATCCAAAAGCGGACGCACGCTACCCATAGACGAACCGAACGCCACGCCAACACGGCCAGACTTGAAAAGTTCCTTTTCACCCGCAAGGCCAGCCATTTGCATCGCCTTATCCGCAGAAGAAATTGCAAGCACACCCACACGGCCGGCGCCGCGAACCTTTTTACGCGGGTATTCCGGCAAATCGTAAAGAATCGGGCCTGCTAAGCGTGTATTCATTTGCGCATACTTGTCCCAATCTTCCATGCGAACGATATGATTCTTGAACGTCTTGAGTTGCGAAAAAATTTCATCCAGTTCCATCCCCATGGATGTAATGCAACTGCCTCCAGTGACAACAACGCGACGACTCACGCCAAGCCCCCATTGACCGAGATGACCTGACGCGTAATGTAGGCAGCACCTTCAGAAAGCAAGAATACAACCGTCGCGGCAACTTCTTCAGGTTTGCCAACACGTTTCATTGGGATAGTCGGGAGAATCATGTCAAGCGGGGCGTCTTTAATCATTTCGGTTTCAATAACGCCTGGAGCGACACTATTCACGGTGATGTTGCGACTCGCCAATTCCGTAGCAAGCGCTTTTGTAGCGCCTATGAGCCCCGCCTTGGAGGCACTATAGTTGACCTGCCCACGGTTGCCGATTACACCAGAAACAGAAGAAATCGTAATGATACGGCCTTTACGTTTGCGACACATGGGCATGACAATCGGATGGACGACGTTATAAAAACCGTTCAAATTTGTATTTAGAACTTTGTCCCAATATTCATCCGTCATCGCAGGGAACACGGAGTCCGCGCAAACGCCCGCATTCGTGACGACACCGTAATACACGCCATTCTCGGCGATATCCTTTTCGAGGACTTCACGGCACTGTTCCCGGTCGCAAATATCAAACTGCAACGAGCGAATTTTTCCGCCATTGGCGCGAATCCGTTCAGCAAGAGCATCAATCGGAGCGGAGTTCCTATTATAGTGAGCCACCACAGTGTAGCCTTCTTTTGCTACAGCCTCGGCAATGGCAAGCCCGATACCGCCACTAGCGCCCGTAATCAAAACAGATTTTTCATTTTCCATTCCATACCTCAAAAATCAATTCAAAGAATTTTTAGAATCATCGACTTCAACAGTATTGAGTTTTGCGGTTACAGCAAGCGTGCCGTTGACCGTTGCAGAACCTTCAAAAGTAACCGCGTTATCGTTACGAGTTTTTTCAAGCACGTTGACAACTACGGTTTCACCAAGTTTAAAAACAGGAACATCGGCATTAAAACCGCTCACGCTCATGATAAAACCGACCTTCGGTTTTTCGCCTTTTGTGCGCCCTTGGAGTCCCGACAATGCAGAAACGCTTTGCGCCATGTATTCGAAAGCAACCCAAACAGGAACGCCGCCAAGTTCTTCTTCGTAAAACATGTTATCGCGAGAAATGTCAACTTCGGTCGTGATGGAATTTTCTTTCAAGTCGTAATCGCGAACACGGTCGAGCAAAAGCATTTTGCCCTTGTGAGGAACAAGTTCGCTTACCGATTCTTTTGTATCAAAAACATCTATCATACACTACCATTTTCTACAATCAAGGACACGTTGCAGCCGCCAAATGCAAACGAATTACTCATGCAATATTTGAGATTTTGCGCAGTCTCGCCCACTTTTACTAAATGTAATAACGGGAGATTCGGATCAACAACACCATCAAAAAGATGCGCCGGGAGGATGAAATCTTTTTTACAGCTACAGTTTTCGTTAACACCGGATTCGCGACCACTCTGGAGTGTAAGGCAACAGAATGCGAGTTCCAACGATCCTGCGGCACCAAGCGTATGCCCTGTAAGTGCTTTTGTGGAGCTAACCGGAACGTCAGCGTTTGCAGCGCCAATATCGTCTGCAAAAATTCGGTGAATGGCGCGGCTTTCCATGGCGTCATTCAATTCCGTACCCGTTCCATGCAAATTCACATAGCCAATTTGAGTTGCATTAAGGCCAGCATCTTCAAGCGCCGCCTTCATCGCCTGATAAGCGCCTTCCCCATCAGCACGCGGAGCCGTAATATGGTCTGCATCGGCGCTTTCACCAAAACCAATCACTTTGAGATTTTTACAATCAACTGCACAAAGATCAGCATCAGGCTCACGGGTCACCACAAAGTACACAGCAGCATCGCCAAGCGTAAGGCCCGAGCGGTTTGCGCTAAAAGGATTTGTTGGTTTATCACTCATGGCCTCAAGCGAAGCAAACCCTAGAATCACCGAAAGCGATGCAATATCCACACCGCCCACAATCGCCACATCGCAATTGCCCGCGTAAAGGTTATTGCGCGCCGAAACAAAAGCGCTCGCGCTAGACGCACACGCTGTAGAATGCACCGAAAGCATTCCCGTGATTCCAAAACGTTCAGCAATAAACTGGGCCGGGAAATCAGCACGCTGGTAATCGAGAACGTAGCCATCCGGGAATGCACCTGTTTCTTTAAAGCACTTGAGCGCCGCCATCGACGCTTCGGAACCGTTATCGCAGGAACCGATAAAAACTCCAACACGGTTGGCACCGTACTTTTCAACCGCTTTTTGAATGGTCTTTTCAAGCCCAACCAAAGCCGCTTGCGACAAGCGGTTCACACGGTTATCAAACTTTTTTTCAGGGACAGGAGCAAGCATCGCAGGGTCAATCGTTGCTGCAGGGCGCTGAACGCCAGCCACATCGTACGTGGTAAAAGTCCCACGTTTACCATTCTTGAGTGCATCAAAAACTTGAACTTTATCGCCACCTAAAATGCAATAAAGGCCCAAATCATTGATATAAACGGGTCTTGGACGGCTAACGTCTCCAGCCATTTTATTTGTTACGACTTCCATAGGCGAAAACAATTTAGAATATTAACGTTTTGCGCTAAATGGAGAAATAAGAAAACAGCAGGAAATGCCAAGCAGAACGGCAAGGCCAAACGTATGGATAGGCACAAAGGCGCTGCAAGCAAGGCTACCAAAAGAAATAATAGTTGTCATTGCCGAAAGCATAATCGCAAGTGTCGTTGTCAAGTTTTGGCGGCCGCCTTCCTTAAAGAACAAGGCATAATCGATACCAATTCCAAGCGTAAGAATCACACCGACAATCGCAAAGAAATTGAATTCAATTCCGGCATAACCAAAGACTGACGCGGCAAAAAGGCTTGCCAAGACCGGCGCACGAATAATCCGTACCGCATCTTTAAATTTATACACAATTATAAGAATAAAGAAAACAACTACATAGGCAAAGCCTACAAGTTTAAGCGAGACTTGCGAAATTTTTGTGAGAGCGTTATTGATATTATGTTTTTTATTGACGACATGAACGCCCGGCAAACCTTCTGCAATTTTTTGAGCATCGAATTTGTCGGATACGTGAAGCGGAAGGACGGCGCTGTAGTATTTATCCCCGACTCGGCCAAGCCACAGCATCTGCAAAAGCGAATTCAATGACTGAGGAAGTGAATCCCATGTATTTAACCATGCATTTGGATTAAAACTTGCAATAATAGCAGAATCATTTTCAACCCCAATTTCAGTTAAATAATCGCGAGCATAGGAGGTAAGATAACTTCCTGGTTTTTCTAATATAACTTTAAGGATTCCTGTATTTCCATAAATTATTTTTCGAAAATCACTATATGTTTTTTGTTGATTTCTTTCACTTGGGATAATATTTGATGTCGCTAAATACGCTTTTACCAAACCCTCTTTTTCAGCATTTGCAAGACGTTCTGTAAGTTGTTCTTCATTTTCCAAAATCTCAATTCCATCATTCCCTTCCACAATAAAATAAGTCGGCGCGACACCCAAATTATTCAGTTTCGAGGTCAAAGCTTCAGATGCTTTAATTTCATCATTCATCGTGTAAAAATTGCCGATATCCGTATGGACATTAAGCAATTTTAACCCAGGAAGAAGTGCTACAATAAACAACACCAACATCAATCGAGTTCCCCACTTGGAGAACTTTGAATAAGCATCTAGAAAAACTTTCGGGAATTGAGTCGGAAGATTTGCAGGCACCGATTTTGCCACAATTTCTTCACCAGAAGCCATCGCATTTTCAAACACCGCATGAAACAAAAGCGTAATCGTCAAGAACGAGCTCAACAGTCCAACAATCGAAAACACAGCCATTTGGCGCAATAGCGAAAATTCGGCAAACGTAAGCGCAATATAGCTAAGTTCAGTCGTCAAGAAACCAAGCAAAAGCCCCTTGATAATGCTTGAGCGCACATTCCGCACTCCCGTCTTCCAATGGACAAAGAAATGTACCGCGTAATCCATACTCACACCAATGATGCTTGTGCCAAAAACAAGCGTAAAGACATGAATATTCCCGAACACGTACCACGTAAAAGCAAGCGCCGTAAAAATGGCAATCGCAATTGTCGAAAGCGTAGCAACAATCGGAAGCGACGAGCGGAAAACATAAAGCAGCAATAGCAAAATCAGCACAATCGACACGCCCGAAATCCAAGCAATTTCAGACTTTGCGCGGTCTGAACTTTCGTAGCTATGGAAAGGCACGCCCGATTTAGCCACAACAAGCCCCGGCTTCGCTAATTTCAACGAATCCAACACACGATTCATTTTCGCAATAACATGACCATCAGAAGCCATTGAAGGAACGTTTTCGGAGAGTTTCGCATTCCACATCACGTAAGTCACGCCAGAATCAACCGCATAAAGGACGCTATCGCGAAGGCTAAAACGGCTCAACGACATCGGGGAATGTTGTACAAAGTTTTCAAACGCAGCATCACCCAGCAAAAACGGATCTTCATCAAGATGGTTCAAATTTGCATTTGAAAACGAGCCATAAATTTTCTGTAAAGCTCTATTTTTTAACGTTTCAAAATCGCCTTTCGCAAGAATTTCACGAATTTTCCTCCCCTGCAACGTATAACGATGATTAAAGAAAAATTCTCGAGTCTCGGCCATTGATTTTTCGTTCACGAACAGTCGAGTTTCTTCGAATGATGAATCATCTTTAAACACGCTATCCAGTGCGACCGCCGCACTGCGCGCAACCTCGAAATCTTCATGCCCGACAAGAACCGTAATATTTCGCACCGTTCGGGAACTGAGCTCTTTTTCAGCTTCGCTCACATTCTTAATTTCATTGGAATCCGGCAGAATCGAATACAAGTCGGAATCCATCTTCCACGGAACAGAAATGCCAAGAAATATCAAGATGGCATGAATTACCACCCACAGGAAAATTCCCGCTTTCGCATTCAAGTGTTTTCCATTAAAGAACTTCATAGGGAACTCGTCTTATGGCGCAGAACTCATGCGTTCCGGCGCAGCCTTTCCAACTATTTTGTAATTCAAAAATTCAAGCGTTACAGGAGATTCTTCGGCATCTGTAATAATCACTTTATCAATATTTTTGCAAGCCTCAATTACAACATTTGCAATAACCATGCGTACCATCGTTTCTCGCGGAACAAGCCCCATTCTAAAGCCGCACGATTGTTTTTCGTAGAACACGTTAAAGTTCTTTTCTAATTGAGCAATTTTTCCTGAAAATAACGCTTGGATATTGCTTGAAAAATCTGCAAACATAGGATTTTCTTTCGTTAAAAGCATTTGCGATTGACCGCTAGAATCGCGTTCAAAAACACCGCCATTATTAAGCGCCAACTCAGAAAAAATGGGTTTTAGCGTTTTCCAAATAATGCCATTTTTTTTAGAAATCATGAATGTTCCGGTCGAAATAAATTTCCGGTTGCGTTTTTTGATAGATTTAGTTTGCTTAAAATCACCCGATGCGACTTCGTAATTCATAACCTTCGCTAATGATTTTTCCAATTCCGGCTTTGACTTTTTATTCACCGGATGGCTAAAAACATCGGCCATTGCAATGCCACAGCCGCAAAACAAGCCCAAAAACAAAACGCAAATATTTCGTTTAAACAACATAACAATCACCTTATTTCTTTGCAGACTCCGATTTGTCGGAAGGCTTTTCAGGAGAATTTTCCTTGGCCAAAAGGGCCTTCACCTTATCCACAAAGCAAGGCGGACATGCCCATAGCGATTCTTTCGTTTCCATATCGACAGCCATCTGCGTACTTTCCGCTTTTGTGAGCACAACACCAGTTTCTGCATCCATAAACTTGTACGAGAGTTTCATGCAGACTTCGTATTCCATCAGTGTCACTTCGGCACGAATCTTCTGCATAAAAATCATCGGACGGACATATTTAATATGCAAATCAACAACAGGCCAAATATAGCCGCTTCGCGTCATTTCGTTGTAATCATAACCAATTTTACGTAAAAGAGCGCAACGGGCTACTTCCATGAACTTTACATAATTGCCATGCCATGCCACCTGCATAGAATCGACATCGTAAAACTCGACTTGAAATTCAACACTGTCTTTGATTCTTTTCACAGCCATAAAAAATACAAAACTCCATTAGACATCATAGAATTTTTTTCGAATCAGTTCCAAAGTGTTGCGCAAGTCCTTTTCGAGCTGGCGGTCGCATTCTAGTGGTGCGAACTTGGAAAACACCTGGTCATAAGTAGCCTTCAGATTCTTGATACGTTCTTTAGAAATTTCACTACGCTCCAAGCGAATGCGTAGCGCTTGTGCCGCAGCCAAAAGCGTTGCTGCCGTAACTTGTTCCGTAAGTTCCAAAATGCGGATGCAGTCACGGGCCGCAATTGTTCCCATGCTAACCTTATCTTGGTTGTGGCATTCCGTCGAACGGCTAAACACGCTCATCGGCATCGTGAGGTGGAGCGCTTCGGCAGTCCAAGCCGATACTCCAATTTGCACAGCCTTAAAACCATGGTTGATATCGTAATCGCCCTTGCTTCCGGCCAAATTCGGCGGCAAATTGCGGTTGAACTTGATATCGACAATCATCGCCAGCTGACGATCCAAGAGGTCCGCAATGTTTGCAACCATGTTCTTGAGGGTGTCCATCGCAAGGCAAATATGACCGCCATAGAAATGCCCACCATGGAAAATATTCTTCGTAAACGGATCGACAATCGGATTATCATTTGCACTATTGAGTTCAATTTCAATTAATTGGCGCAAAAAAGCGCTAGAATCATAGAATAGCCCAATGATATGCGGAGCACAACGCAACGAATACGGATCTTGAATTTTTTCGGGGACAACATTCTTGGCAATATCAAGATTTAGCGCACAGCGAATTTTCTTTGCGGCAAGTCCCAATCCTGGATGCGGTTTTGCTTCGAACAAACGTTCATAATAATGGTATGCATTGCCCTTCATGGCAACTGTAATCATCGCCGTGATTCGGCAAGCCAGGTCGCACAAGTATTCAGCACGGGAATACGCCATGCATGCAACCGCATTCATCGCTGCAGTACCATTCATAATGGCAATTGCTTCTTTCGGGCGGAACTTGTGCGGGGTAATTCCCAGTTCCTTCATTACATCTAAAGACGGCCTGCGTTCACCCTTATACATCACATCGCGTTCGCCGATGACAGCACCAGCCAAATACGAAAGCGGAGTCAAGTCACCGCTCGCCCCTACCGAGCCCTCTTGCGGAATCAGCGGCAAAATATCATTTTGCAAAAAAAGAGCGATAATTTTTAGTAGCGCATAGCTCACGCCCGAAAATCCCTGCGCAAGCGTGTTCAAGCGAACAGCCATAATCGCGCGAGTTGTTTCTTCATCAAAGTAATTACCGAGACCACACCCATGAAAACGAGTCAAGTTTATCGGCAGTTGGCCATAATGTTCCGGCGGCAACACCTGCGTGCAAGAATCACCATATCCCGTTGTCACACCATAAATGCCACCATGTTCTGCCAAAGCTTCATCCAAAAATTCCGCACCAGAATCGATTTTCCTTTGGAATTCCGCGGAATCATCTAGTTTAACAGTCGCTTGCTTTTTCGCAATGGCAACAATATCTTCGATAGTAAGTTTACCGTTTCCGATAACAACTGTTTTCATCTGAATGTTCTCCACCTATTTTTCGACACTTTCCCAAAAATTGTAGAAATTATACCACTGGTACGGATGCGCTTTACAAAGTCGTTCCAAAATTTCCGTGTATTCACGCAATAGCATTTTCAAACGCTCAGGGCGTTCTTTACGCGAGCAATCTAGAGAAGTCTTCGCGCGAATCACATGCATTTGGTAAGGCGAACGGATATTGAAATCGTGTTTACGAATGCCAAAGACAAAATAAACAGGTGTATTTAAAATGCCCGCCAACGAAAAAGCACCTTCTGGGAAATTCGCTTTTTCGCCAAGGAAATTCGTTTCAATCACACGGATTCTCGTATTCGCCGAAGTGCGGTCCCCTGCAATCACTACAAGATTTCCTTCAGTGATTTTTTCCTTCATCCAAATTGCAGAATCCACATCAATGCTATTCGCATCAATCATGTTTTCCATCAATTCAGGATTCAATTCACGAAGGAGCGCGTTAAACTTTTTGGAGCCCGACAAATCAACCACTGGATAAACGCGAAAATCTTTTGATGTATGATACTCGCCATAGCCTGTCAGCGAGCGCAACATTTCCATATTCCCCAAATGCGAGCAAAGCAAAAAAGCGCCTTCGCCTTTATTAATTTGTTCAACCAACAAAGGTAAATCATCGTTTTGTTTTTCGATACGGTTTAGCTTTATAACCCCTTTCCAACCCAATAGCTTTTCCATCATGGAAAGCGCAAACGAAAAGATATGTTTGTATGTTCCAAACGCACCAACGTGCACGCTCATTTTGCGCAAATGCTCAAGATAAACTTTAGAACGAGCACGAACCGGAGCGGCTCCCAGCCAAAAGAAAAAACAAATTATCGCCGTACAAAATTCAACCAAGAACAGCGGCAAATGGCACGCGATCCAAAGCATAAATCGAAAATGCCAAGGACTCCCGCCCACTTCTTCTATTTCGGACCAATGTTCGCTCATATCTATTTCTTTTTAAACAAACGACGAAATAAAATTAACGGAAGTCTAAACACCATGCCAATGCAAAGCATCGTATGCGTCATCGAAATCACAACGTTATCATGGAACATTCTAAAGTTCGAAACACCATCTTTGGGGTAATGCACCTTTACCGGGAAAAAGCGCATCTTCACGCCAGCCCACGAAAGCTTCACAATCATTTCAATATCAAAGCCCATGCGTTTATTGCGCAAGCGTTTCATCACAGGCCAAGAGGTTGCAAGCGGGTACACGCGAAAGCCGCACATCGCATCTGGAATTTTAAGCGAAAGCGTTTCAACCGCAACCCAGAAATTCGTAATCTTGCGGCCTTGCTCACGCGCTTTCGGTACTGTTTCATCGTACTCTGGATAACCGCAAATCAGATCTTCGGGATGCTCTTTTGCATCGTTGATGAAGAGCGGAATGGCATCCATATCATGCTGGCCATCGGCATCGATTTGCAAGGCATGCGTAAAGCCTGCGGCAACAGCAGCATCCATCCCCGTGCGCATCGCAGCCCCTTTTCCGAGATTGCGTTTATGCGTCACCAGTTCCACGTCCGCAAATTCTTTTGCAATCTCAAAAAGAACGTGATGCCCTTCGGGAGTGTTGCCATCGTCTACAAGAATCACAGGAATGTTCAAAGCAGCAAGCGATTTCACGACATTTCGCGAAGCGTTTTCGTGGCGATATACAGGCACGATGGCGCAAATTTTCACCGCGTTACTCACGATTTTCTCCTGCCCCCACAACGGCGACATTCGTTTGCATGACCATCGAACCATTTGAGTACGAAGTTTCTCCATCAACACTTGTATATGCAAAAGTCACCTTGCAAGCATCAGCATCATAACTGATTTTCACCATGACCGGTACATCTGGCAAAATGGGATTTGCAAAACGCGTTCGATTCATTTTCGAAAGATTCTTGGGCACATCCAAGAAATTTCGTGCAAGGCGCAAAACCATATCCACTTGCACAACCGCAGGCAACAACTTGAAATCAGGGAAATGCCCGTCAAAGTAGTCGCTAGTGGCAGGGAACAAGAGCTTAGCCGTCAACACGCCCGGCTCTCTGCGAAACTTTAGAATCTTGAAGTTCGGACTTTCCGCAAGTCCAAAAAGCGCCTGGATATCGCGCATGCGAATCTTGCCTTCCGTATTCTGCGGAAGTTCTTCAAGGTAGCGCCACTTCTTGGGCGAAACCGTATTTTCAATAAACTTCAGCAAATAATCATGGAAGAAATTATTGATGGCAAGTTTCGGAGCGCCAGCAAATTTTTCACGACCAGATTCGTTCAGCACAATCGCAGCCGCCAAATACTGGCGTTTGCCCACCATCGGGACCACGCGCACATCTTGCACCAAGCCGGTCTGCTTCAATCGATTTTCAACTTCGGGGAGCGAAATGCGCTTTTCTTCAATTTTCACAATCGAATCCGAACGCCCCTTGAGCAAAAAGCGACCGTCATCATAAAGATCCACCAAATCGCCTGTCGTAAAGCCTTCCGCTTCGAGAATGTAGCTCGACTTGATATTCAGACAACCGTTTTCGGCAAGGCTCATTTTGCAAACTTCAAACGGAGTCCACACCGCTCCATTCTTAGATTGACGATAAGCAATGCCGCCCGTTTCGGTACTGCCATAAATTTCCATCGGCCAATAGCCAGTAAGTTCGCAAGCCTTGCGCGCCACATCTTCAGGGAGCGGGCCGCCAGACGAATAAATAATCGGCGGGCATTTAAAACAAAACGCTTTATCCGTTTCTGCAGACAAACGTTTCAAGAACGCAGGACTTGACGCAATTACAGCGGCCTCATCTGCCATGTTCGCAAGTTCCGTCGGGAAATCAACGCGGTGCCTGCGGAACGGGAGCCCTGTTGCAATCGGGAGCAATGCCGTAAACAACAAACCGTAAATGTGGTGATGATTTACCGTGCTATAAACTTGGCGGTTCACCCAGTCATTGCCAAAAACTTTTACCAATTCAAAAAGTTCGTTTTCAAATTGCAAAAACAACTTATACACGGCCTTCGGTTCACCCGTCGTGCCCGAAGTGTACATGACCATTTCGGCTTTGGACTTGTCGAACTTGCCGAACTTGAGCGGCGCGCATTTATCGTTCGCGCATTCTCCAGCATCTTCAGCCGCCGCGCAATTCATGCCAGCGCAACGGCCATCAAGCACATCCTGAATCATCGTCGCATCAGCATCGCCAGCAAACGGTTCGTCCGTCAAAAATCCGTATTCCGGTTTCTTGATTTCCTTGATAAAAGCTTCTTGCCGGTTTGCCGTCACAAGCGCCTTGCGCCCACTCTGGAGCATCGCGAGCAAAGCCACCGTAAAGTAATACGAATCCTCGCAATGCAAAATCCACGGCGTATTTTCACGCGTTTCCAAGTAATAGCGCACCTTGGAAACATCACTGACAAAATCGCCCCAAGTCTTATTACCGGCATCATTACTGCTAGCGTTCGCGGCATTCCCTACGGCATCCGCAACATCCGTGCTAGAATCAAAACTGACAAGCGCCCCATTCGGGCGAGAATCCAATTCCAGGTCACAAACCGGAACATACGATTGCATTGTACTCTGCACCATTTTTCGAACCAAATATTCCACAATAAAAAATAAACCAATTAAAATGTAAGAAATAAGACCATTGTATAAAGACCAAATTTTATCGGAACCCACGAAAACTGTTAAAGCCGCAATAGAACCATTCACAACGAAAAAGACGCACCACCCCACCGTCACATTCCGACAATAGCGCTCCACCGATTTAAACGAAGGCGAGGTTTCAAGAGATTTGTCATGAAGGCTTGCCATGCGGAACACAAAACTAGGCGGTCTCCAAAGCGTAAATCCAAAGAACGAGAGCAAGCTCAAGTTCACAAGCACCGGATAAAACTTGACAAACAAAATGTTATCCGCCAAAAACGCCACAAGCGCACACACGAGAATCAGCACAACAAAGATGCCAGTTCGCCCACGCTCCACCTGCGACTTGCTCCGCGTAAAATTCAGGAAATGGTAAAAAGCAAGCGCCAAAAGCATCAAGCTCAAGCGTCTTGGAGAAAGTCCCCAATATCTATACCCGCAATAGACAATTACCGGATACAGAACCGAAATCGCGGTAAAGAAAATCTTTCCCGCCATCGGTTTCATTACTTGGTTTCCGAATTTTGAACAAGATTGTATATGCCATCGACCACGTTCTGAAGAGTGCGCATTTTCTTAAACGCCTCCGGGTCAATGTTTCTCGGCAAAAAAGACTTCAGCTTGACAATCAAATCCACAGCATCGATGCTGTCCAGTTCCAAATCTTCGTAAAGCTTGGCTTCTGGAACAATTCGCTCTTCTTCCAAGTCGAAATCTTCAATAAGGGCAGCCTTAATCTTTTCGAAAATGACTTGTTTATCCATGGATTAGCCCTTAGTATTTGCAGAAATGTACTCTGCCAGAGCATTCACCGATGCAAAATGCTTCTTGGTTTCTTCCTTAACCGTAGAGAACGTTACTCCAAAATTTTCCTTAATGGCAATACCCAATTCCAAAGCGTCAATCGAATCAAGACCAAGTCCTTCACCAGCAGCGTTCTTCCCAAAAATCGGAGCGGAATCGACAATATCGGCAGGGGTAATATCTTCCAGTTCAAGGGATTCAATAATGACTTCCTTAATACGGGTATTCAAATCGGACATATATTTCTAGCGACCTCAATCAAGGTTTGTTTTTTCTTGGATAGGCAATATAGAAAAATAATTTTATATTAACATTGCAATTTTCTTTCATGAATTCGCTACAGAGATAACATGTTCGATTTTTATAAAAACGATTCCATCGATGCCGTAAACGCCAAGTTCGAAGCGCAAAAAATCGCTTTTGCGCCACTCAGTTTCCAGGCGGCCCGCGCCTTAAGAAACATGGGCATTCTAGACGAAATTAGCAACGCCCGCAAAAAAGGCATCACGATTTCGGAGCTTGCACAAAAGCTCGACATTTCACTGTACGGTATTGGCGTACTCGTCGAGATGGGCCTTGGCATGGGCGCTATCAAAATCCACAAGGATTCTAGCGAAGACGATTTACGACTCACGCTCGGGAAAATCGGATTCTTTCTCATGAAAGACGAAATGACTCAAGTGAACATGGATTTTTCCGAAGACATCTGCTATCGCGGTGCAGAAAAACTCGAAGAATCCATCCGCATGGGAAAACCCGCAGGGCTCCCCCATTTAGGCCCTTGGAAAACCGTTTACGAAGGACTTTCAGAGCTTACCGAGCAGCAAAAGAAGAGTTGGTTTGGCTTTGATCATTTTTACTCCGATTTGGCATTCCCAGAAGCGCTCCCAATCGTTTTTGAAACGCTCGCAGAACGCAAATCGCCCCGCCTTTTTGACATCGGCGGAAACACCGCAAAATGGGCAATCGCTTGTTGCAAATACAACACCAACGTTAAAGTTTCCATCATCGACTTGTCCGGGCAAATCGCAGTTGCCGAGAAAAATGCCGCAGCCGCAGGATTTGCCGACCGCATCGACACGGTCGCCTGTAACGTTCTAGACGAAACGACCGAATTTCCGAAAGGCGCAGACGCCATCTGGATGAGCCAATTCTTGGATTGTTTTTCGCTCGAACAAGTCACAAAAATCTTAACGAAAATTCACAGCGCCGCCACTCCAGAAACAGACGTTTACGTGCTCGAACCGCTTTGGGACAAGCAGCGTTTTGAAGCCGCCGCATACTCCTTACAGGCCACATCGCTTTATTTCACGTGCATTGCAAACGGCAACAGCAAAATGTACCGCTACGCAGAACTCAAGCGCGCCATCGAAATTGCCGGATTCGAACTGAAAGAAGCACACCACAACGTGGGCCCGAACGCCTATTCCCTCCTTCGATTCCGAAAAAAATAACATGGCACGTCAAGTTTTTATCGAAAGAATGGCAAACTTTATTCCGACCGAGGCACGCCCCAAACCGGACGTGTCCTTTGTCCCGATGCTCACGCGCCGCCGCCTGAGTTACATTTCGCGCATGGTCGTTCTCGTGAGCGATCAAGTTTCGCATGATTCAAGTGGCAACAAACTTGATTCTTGCAAAGTGACATTCGCATCGCAATTTGGCGAAATCAACCAGCAGTTAAAAATTTCACAAGCGCTTATCGACACAGGCATGGTTTCACCAGCACATTTCAGCCTTTCGGTCTTTAACGCATCTGTCGCAAACGCCTCAATTCTCGAAGCAAATACCGCAGGATATTCAGCCGTTTTTTCTGGGAAAGACGCATTCACCACAGGCCTCACGGATTGCCTAGCTGCACTCGAAGTTGAAAACGCAGACACGCGCACATTTATTTTTGCTGACGAACTAATTCCAGAAGTTTATGCGCCTGTTGCAGGCGTTCCTTATCCGAACGCAGTTTGCGCCATTGCTCTAAGGCTCACCACTGACGAAACGAAAGCCGACCAAACGCTGAAAAACGTCAACATTTTAAGCCTACTATCAGACCTCAAAAAGCTACACAACAACTTCGACACCGCGGCAGAACAGGCTCTCGCATTCCTCTGCGCCATCGATATGCAACGGGCGTAAAACTCATGGCAAAGATCCGCTACATCAGACGAGTTCTCGCAAAGCTATTATGTTTTGCTTTTTTCGGCTTCGGTAGCTTGATTCTTGCATTTGTATTGTTCCCCATAATGCATTGCCTTTCTGGATTTTCAGAACAGAAATTCAAAAAATTAGCGCGAAAATTCAACCACCAGTTTTTTAAAATTTTCGTCAAAATTTCAATCATTTTGGGCGCAGTGCGCCTCTCAGTACAAAATAAGGAAGCGCTCGAA
The DNA here is from genome assembly GCA_902776765.1 of Fibrobacter succinogenes. Classification (GTDB taxonomy): domain Bacteria; phylum Fibrobacterota; class Fibrobacteria; order Fibrobacterales; family Fibrobacteraceae; genus Fibrobacter; species Fibrobacter succinogenes_N. The sequence goes on along the minus strand of CACYRP010000003.1, from coordinate 142,412 downwards.
AAAATTCAATCGAAAGTCGTCATTGCAAATCATCCATCTCTTTTCGATGTAGTTATTCTTTTTTCGCTTGTCCCGAGCGCGGATTGCATTGTAAAAGGCGAGCTCATTCAAAATAAATTTATTTCCCTTATTATAAAGAACCTCTATATTCCCAATAACATTCCTTTTGACACGCAATTGGAACGCGCAAAGATATCCATGAACGAAGGCAACAACCTTATCATATTCCCCGAGGGGACTCGTTCTAAGCCTAACGAACCATGGGATTTCAAGAAAGGTGCGGCACGATTTGCTCTTTATTCAAAAAACGATATCATTCCTGTTTTCTTTGGCGGTAACGAAAAAATCGGACTCCGTAAACACGATAAATTATTGCAAATTCACCCCACAGAAAAGTATTTATTCAAATTAAAAGTTCTCGCGCCAATTTCTATAAAAGAATATGCAGACATGCCGATGACCAAAAGTGCCACCAAGCTCACACATAAAATGAAAGAAATTCTTGAAAAAGAATTGCCTAATTAAGCATTTTTATCACCCCAATTGGCATATTAACATAAAAAAAGTCCCTTTTATCCCCAAAAAATCATTCGGTGACAAAAATTACTTTTCTTTTTACGTTCTAATTACTAGATTATGTCTAAATAAAGACTCGTTTTTACTCAAAATTTGCATTTCCATGACTATCATGACAATCGACAAATTTAAGCAAAACGGGCAAACAAGAAGGACATGACTATGAATTGCTTTAAAACATTTTTTGTAGCGGCACTTGCATTTGCAGCATCCATTTATGCAGCAGAACGAGTTTATTTGGCTCCGTTCAGCATGGTTGGTTTAAATGAAGATTTTGGCATCGCCGCCGAAAAACTCATGAACGCTTATATTGATGATAACGGCCGCTATGTCTTGGTGAACTACACCGAAGACGATTCCGTGAAAGTCGGCGACCGCGAATCCGCCAACAAGCTTGCTAAGGATAAGAATTGCACCAAGTTCATCTTGGCTGAATTTACCCGCCTTGGCGAAAACGTCATCACCTCCTTCAAACTTTACGACGTCAATAACGAAACCCCGGTTTGGAGCGACCGTCTCAAGGCCAAGAACCCCGATGATTTCGACCCGATTATCCAGCGCGTGGCCAAAAATATCGGCACAAAGCGCAAAGCAACTAACGATGACGATATCTACACGGTCACCGAACAAGAAACCAAGAATCCGAAAAAGAAGGGCGTAACTTCTTATTGGGGCGGTAAGATTGTGGGTTCTCTCCCGCTTAATCCGTCCGAAGCAAAAATGGATGCTGGACTTGGTGCATTTGTCTTGTACGATGCCAAGGAACTCCTCTTCGGTTTTGATTGGTCCATGAGCAACCTGGGCGATACCGACGACAGAACGACTCTTATCGACTTGACGCTTTCTGCATTCTATGCATTCAACACTTCCAATATTTCTCCGTTTGCAGGTGGCGGTCTCTCTTACAGCATGCGCACGAACAATGATCGTCGCATTGATGGACATTATGTCGATGACGCCGAAGCGAATGGTATTTCTTTGCAATTCGGCGGTGGTTTCTTGTTCAACCGCGCAAGCCGCGTCATGTTCATCACCCAAGTCAACTACTTTATTGACCTCTTTGAAACCCCGTTCATCGATGTAGAAAAAGACGCCAAAGGCTCATTTACAGTCGTTGAAAAGAAACACTACATGAACGGTTTCAAGTTCAGCCTGGGTCTTGCCATCGGTTTCTAACGTAGGGACCTTAACATGAAGACCAGGGTATTATCCATTTTGCTGCTGGCATTCCTGTCACTTAGCCTGACAGGATGCTTTTCGGGGAGAACAAGCGTTATTGCAAGTCAATACGCTTCGAAGCCCTATGACATTTACCTCAATGGTAATTTAGTCTGTAGAATGGGCAGCGATGACGATTGTACATTCCAGACTCGCGGTACTAGAGCTGGCGGCATACTGGAAGCTTACTTGGACGGACAGAGAGTCGGTTCCATCGAGGTTCACCGTAGCTTTTCTTTGCTATCGCTCTTGTGGGCCTATCCTACCCTTTCCTTGTCATTATGGCTTTACAGAGCATACCCAAACGAAATTGAAATACCTATAGATTCCTATGTGCTAAATTCAGGCTATAATAACAGAAGTAACTCTGGCGAAGCCGCTATTAGCGTTTGGGACCGCCCGTACAATACAACAAAAAAATCCCAAAACAAAAAAGCAAAGCAGGTTGAAACAGAACCGGCTGAAGCCGACGAGCCTCAAGCCGTGCGCGGGCAAGACGCCGAACCGACGGCAGAACCTTCGTACGAAGAAGCTCCAGCAAAAAGCGTTTGGGACTAAGAGGTATCGACATGATGAACAAGCTAAAAACTCTTTTTATGGTAGCGCTCGCTTTCACAGCGTTGGCTTACGCCAGTGAACGAGTTTATTTAGCTCCGTTCAGCATGATCGGCATCAACGAAGACCTCGGCATTACAGCCGAAAAGCTCATGCACGCTTACATTGATGAGAATGGGCGCTATATTTTGGTCAATTACGCCGAAGACGATTCCGTAAAAGCTGGAGACTACGAATCGATCAATAAAGTGGCGATTGAAAAGAACTGCTCCAAGTTCATCATTGCCGAATTCACGCGTCTTGGCCAAAACACCATTACATCATTCAAGCTGTATGACGTGAACAACGAAAAACCGGTCTGGAGCGACCGCCTCAAAGCGGCTAATCCGGACGATTTCGACCCGATTATCGAACGTGTTGCGCGAAATATCGGTTCCAAGCGACTCGCCACAGACGACGATGATATTTACACGATCACCGAGCAAGAAACTAAAAAGCCCAAGAAGAAAGCTGTAACGACTTATCTCGGCTTTAAAATCGTTGGGGAAACCGCGTTTAACCACGGTTCGACAGACGGTGGTTTCGGCATATTCGTGTTCTACGACGCCGGAAACGTCTTGTTCGGGTTTGACTACTCCGGAAAGAACTTTAAACAAGACGATGATGAAGTCACCCTCTTGGACTTAAGAAACATAGACCTTCTCCTGTCCGTTTACTACCCCTTCGGGACAAAGAATATTACACCATTTATCGGCGGCGGTATGGGATATAGTGCCCACGCAAATTCAAAAAACAATGACGAAAAATACCGCGGAAACGGAGCAACTTTGATGCTTGGTGGAGGCGCTTTGTTTAATCGTTCTGGACGCATTTCGCTGTTTGCCCAGCTCCACTACTTTATCAATTTCTACGACACTCCTTTTGAAAAAATCGAAGAAGACAAAGATTCTAAGGAGCAAATCAGCAAAATCACAAAAAAACAGTTGAACGGCCTGAATTACAGTTTTGGGCTCGCCTTCGGTTTCTAAACTCCAAATATGGATTCGCATTACAACTTATTTTTTATTTTTTGTCGTGGAAATTCAGTCGAGTTACACGACTTTTTTTATCGAGGTACGAGTTGAATAAAATTTATGCATTCTGTGCAATGGCATTGTTGTTATGCTCTTGCTCATCTTATCAAAGATTCCAAACAGCAGCCGACCAAAACCAACCCTATAATTGTATCGGATTGCACATCGAGCACGCTTCATGGCATTTTGTGGACGAATATAATCAAGAAATCGAGGCCACAGGCCGCTGCAGCAGGGGCATGAAGCACGGATACTTCAACTTTTATGTCGATGGATACCAAGTTGCCCGAACCAAATACACTCGCGACCAAGAAATGGAAACGCTATGTTATGCAATTGGCAACAGGCTCACGGACTTGAGAACATGCATGATTGAAAATGTTCAAAAGACAAAAAACGTTAAAGTACCCCGCGAAAAACAGAAACCCGTATACAAGAGTTCATGGGATAAGAGCCCCTGGGACTAAAAAATTTTTTATCTTTTGCCGTGGAATTTCAGCCGATTTTCACGGCTTTTTTAATTGAGGTTTATAATGGCTAAAAAGAAAGATACCCAGACGAACATGTGGACTGGCCGCTTTGCTAGCGGTATGGCTCAGAGCATGGTCGATTTAAGTTTCAGCTTACAGTTTGATGCAGAACTCATCGAGGAAGATATCGAAGGGAGCATTGGACATGGCAAGGGGCTCGTTGAATCGGGAGTTCTTTCTAAGGCCGACTACAAGAAGATTTGCGATGGATTAAAGAGCATCCTCGACGACTACCACGCCGGCAAGAATCTCTGGTGCGATAGTGACGAAGACATCCACATGGCAGTGGAACGCGTGCTTACCGAACGCATTGGCGCTCTCGGCAAGAAAATCCACACGGGCCGTAGCCGCAATGACCAAGTCTGCACAGACTTCAAGCTTTACATGCGCCACCGCGCCGCCGAAATTCGCGCACTCGAAGTGGAACTTATGGAAACTGTGTTGGACCTTGCCAAGAAATACTTCGGCAAGATGATGCCGGGTTACACGCACTTGCAGCAGGCACAGCCGATTTACTTTAGCCATTACCTCATGAGCATGTTCTTTGCCGTGAGCCGCGACGTGAAGCGCCTGGACAACTTCCTGGAATTGCATAGCCAGCTCCCGCTGGGCAGTGGCGCTATGGCAGGTTCTGCATTCCCCTACCACCGCGCACTCGTCGCCGAAGCCCTTGGCTTTAAGGACGTGAGCCCGAACAGCATTGATGCCGTGAGCCATCGCGACATGATGCTCGAATTCGAAGCAGACCTCGCCATCATCGCCAACACCATGAGCCGCTACGCAGAAGACTTTGTGAACTGGAGTTCTTGTGAATTTGGATTCCTCACATTGCACGATGCCTTCTCCAGCGGTTCTTCTATGATGCCGCAGAAGAAGAATCCGGACTCCATGGAACTAATCCGCGGAAAGTCTGGCCGCATGCTCGGCAACTTTACGGCACTTTACACGCTCGTGAAGGGTGCTCCGCTCAGCTACAGCCGCGACTTGCAAGAAGACAAGGAACCGGTCTTTGACAGCGTCCACAACGTGAAGGTGATCCTCCGCGTAATGAAGGAAGCTTTGGAAACGGCACGCTTCAACTTCGAGACAATGCACGCCAAAATGCTCCCAGCGCTCCTCGCCACAGACCTTGCTGACTTGCTCGTAGAAGCAGGCGTTCCGTTCCGCGACGCCCACCACGTCGTGGGAAGCCTCGTCGGCGATGCCGCACGCCAGGGCAAGCAGTTCACGGAACTTTCTGACGAGGCTTGGGCCGCCGCAGGCGTCCCGGACGTCGCCAAGATGAAGAAGACGCTTACGTTCGAATACAGCGTCAGCAAGCGCAACATTGAAGGCGGTACGGGTCCGAAGTCCGTGAAGCAGCAGTTCACGAAGGCAGCCGCGATCCTCAAAAAGCTCAAGAAATAAAATCATTCCGTGCGGTTGCACGGAATTTTTTTTGAATTTATGCAACCCAATAGACTGATTCAGCTTATTGGATTGCATTTTTTTACGTCTAAACTATTTCTTCACACAGCGAACCGAGAATTCGTTTTTGCCATCACGGTTAACGACAACAGGCTTATTCTCGTAATTGTTAATCCACATCACCAAAGGATCACTGACACTTGAGCCAGCATCCATCCAGAAATAGGCGCTAGTCTTCAAATCAAAGAAATCTCCATTTTCTTTGCCGCCAGCAGGCTTGGCATCAAATCCCCAGAAATTTAACCCCGCAGAATTCTTGCCAGTCCAGCCAGATCTAGAGCGTAAATTCGTACTCGTGTTCGCATAATTAATCAAATCCATATAATCGCCATTGCTGGGCAAGCGCCACCCATCTGGACAAACCGATTTTGCCGATTCAAATGTGTAAAGGCGTCCATATTCCTTGCAATTATCCAATTGGTCGTTGTAACAATGGCTGTCCTTGACTTCATAGTTCATGTTATCGGCCATCCATTCTATACCAGCGATTTTTACGGTTCTATACGTTTCACCTTTATATTCCAATGACCCATATCCATGAGGAATTTTATCAATATAAGAAGAATCCAAGGAGCCAGAAACATCGGAATAATTCTTAGGAGCGACGCAACGGACCGAAAGACCGTGATCTTTATAGTAATAGCCCTGCTGTAGCAAGTCGATATCATGACGGAGATTCCAGCCGTAAGCAGTTCCTTCATCCCTGACGTTAGAGGTCCAGAAAAAGCCCTGTTGACCAGTGCTCATAAAAGTCGAGCCATCATTATTACGCCGCCCAGATGCGGTCGCATTAAATCCAAAACGATTTTTCGGAGTTTCAGCTGATTCAGATTCATCCCAGCCTTCAATAGACTTTACACTTGTACCAACGCCTTCATTTCCATTATTAGCGTCGACATAAGATTCGAGAGCGCTCCAATCGTTCGAACTTGGGAGATGCCACCCTTCAGGACAAATTCCTTGATAAGTACTTGAATACGGATCCAGCTTGTCTTTTTCACCAAGATCCATCGCCGCATTCCAGGAATACAAGCGGCCATGTTTTTGACATTCTTTAGGATCGTTGTTATAGCACCATGAATTTCCTTTAAGGTTGCTTGTACTTGAGCTATCGGCATAACGGAGATTATCGGTCATCCAATACAAATTCCCAATCAAGGCGACTCCATATTCATTATCATCACGACTATCAATCAGCTTGCCGTCCTTGATTTCAGAAGGTTTTTGATAATGAGCAACCACACTTCCATCATCCTCAGAGCAACCGCAAATTCCCAAAAGCAGCGCAGATAAAGTCAGCAAAGAGCATTGATTAAAACCACAAGAAAAATTCATAACAACCTCTATAGAGTTGAAGTTATGAATTAATCTACATTATTTTTTTTCTTGCGGGACAAGACGGTCAACGATTCTAAACAAATCGTTGTAGATTTCGAGGAAGTCTTCAATCCAAATCGGGTCGTGTTCGCCAACGATGTGGAACGTTTCTTCGAGCGTATGGAGCGAGTTGTAAAGCCCCACCATAGAACTTGTCGGTTGCACATAACCGCCGCTATAGACAGACGTAGCTACAACGCGAGCGCGGTAACTGCGGCGGAGGCGCGCAATCAAGGCACTGCGGAGAGCCAAAAGCTCATCATGCGCCACGAGGAATTCTCCTTTCTGGATCCATTCTTCGACAACGTTCAAACGACGATTGATAGAATCGCGTTCGGTTGCAGGCACAAGCATTTTCTTTGTCGAAAGCGTCGAACGGATTCGCCCAACGATTGTGTTGAGCAAATCAGCATTCCAGAAAATCATCGGCGGGCGTGCATCCCCAGTATTTGTCACAAGAGCAGGTTCATGCGCCTTAATCCAACGCTCCAGTTTTTCGGCAACAAGCTTCGCTTCGGGATAGCGGTCCACAGCCACATATTCCTGACCACGTGTGCAAAGTGTATCCGCATAAACCATCCGCCAATGCGAAAGCTTGCCAGTCTTGCGAATGGCATCAATACGCTCCTTGATTTCGGACAGCTTTTCGGAAATCGCTTCTTCCATTAGCGAGTCACCTCAACTTTAGCGGTTTCTTTTTCGATGTTGTTCGACTGGAGCGGAGTGACACCGATTTCCACGCGACGGTTCAAGCGGCGGTGTTCTTCGCTATCGTTCGGGTACTTCGGGCGGTGTTCGCCAAAGCCAGCGGCAAAGAGTCTATCGGGCGGAAAACCCATTTTGATAAGCATCTTGACCACGTTCACGGCTCGTTCCGTTGACAGATTCCAGTTGGTATAAGTCTTGGATTTCACCGGCGTATCGTCCGTAAATCCACTCACCATGATGACATCCGTAGAATCAAGAGCATCCAAAAGGCCCTTGCTAATACCGCGAATCACGCCTTCGCCTTCCTTGGTGAGGTTAGCGCCGTTGATCGGGAAAAGGAAACTGGCCTGGATTTGGATTTTACCGTCTTCGAGAGCGATAAGGCCTGCTTCGATGGAAGTCTGCAAACTCTTGGACAAAAGCGCATTGCGTTCGGCTGCAATTTTGCGCATTTCTTCCTGGCACGAGAGAACTTCTTCTTCGGTACGCGTGAGGTCTTCGGCCTTTTGTTCCTTGAGGGTCGCCATGGCCACAAACGCAAGGATAAAGAGCGAAACGAGGGCCACGCCCAAGTCCGTGTACGCCATCCATGGATTGCTATTTTCGTCTCTATTGCGACGCATGATTAACCTTCAGCTTTAGGTTGAGCGGGAATTGCAGAACGCTGTGTCTGTTCGAGCACTTCGAGCAAGATTTCCTGAGTCTTGACCGCATTTTCCATGAGCACTTCGCTTGCGCGTTCGTGGAAGGCTTCGAGAGACTGGTTGAGGTGTTCGACAAAGTTGTCTTCTTCTTCGTGTTCAGCGGTATCGCCGGAGATTTTTTCGAGAATCGTTTCGAGGCCGCTACGCAGCATTTCGAGGTTCGCGCTGAGTTCGGACTGGTTCACACGCATAAGTTCTGCGGTTTCCACGATGTTTCCGCCAAGTGCGTCCGTAGCTTCTTTTTCCTTGACAACGCGATTGTCGATGCTTTCGGTAAGCGCCTTTTGAGCATCCAAGAGAACGCTCGACGTTTCAGAGAGTTTCTGGAACGCACCGAGAATGTCGGAAGAAAGTGCACCGAGCTTTTCGGAAACGGACTGAGAAAGTTCTGCAGATCCGGCCTGAGCCTTTTCGGCAACTTGCAAGGCCACGTTCTTGAGCGTTTCGAGGCCTTCGCGCTGGGAATCCACGTTTGCTGTCGTTTCGGATTCGAGGCGCTGCATAAAGCTTGCCCACTGTTCGCTGGACTGCTTGACCTGTTCGGCAACGGAATCACCAATGCTCTTAGAAGCTTCATCCATTGCATCTTTAGTAAGGTAAGCCACGTCCATGGTGCCTTTCGCCACATCTTTAAGTCCATCCTTAACATCAGCGGCAACGCCATCAAGGCCTGCTTTAACTTCAGAGGCGACCTTAGAAAGTGCGGTTTCCACATTGCCAGAAACGCCTTCGAGCGAAGATTTAACGCCAGAAGAAATTCCATCGAGGCCTGCGTTCAGTGCAGCAGAAATACCATTGAGCTTTTCGTCGAGCTTTGCGGGAATCGCCTCCACCGACTTGGAGAGGGCTCCGATATTTTCATTAATCGGGTTAAACGCATTCGTAACCGATGCACCCACAAGTTCACCAAACTTCTGGGAAGATTCATTCATGTTGGCAACAGCGCCTGCGAGAGAATCGTTCACCGTCTTAATCGACGAAGTCATTTCTGTAGAAACTTTCTGAACCGATTCCACCACATCTTGGTTGAGTTTCGAAGTCATGGAGGAGAGTTCTTCGCCCACCATTGAAACAACGCCTGCCAAACCTTCCTTGACCGAAGAGGCTATCACAGACAAATTCTTTTCAACAGAATCAAAGAGACGTTCAAGTTCATTCTTATCTTTTTCGATAGCGCCCTTTTCGCTTACGGAGTCTTGCATGTCAAGCGTAAAGGCATCGAGGTGAGCCATAAATTCATCGCGCTTGGAGCTGAGCACCGTGCGGCTCGCGCCCAAAATCAAGGCCGCAAACAAACCGCAAAGGCTAGTACCAAAAATGCCCTTCATGTTCTGGAAAAGCACCTGGATGGTATCGAGCGTTCCCTGCGTGGTAGAATTGTCGATAGCGCCGCCGGCCGTTGCCACGGACTGCATAAGACCGAAGAACGTACCCATAAGGCCAAGGAGAATCACCGTAGAACCCACGCTGCGGTTCAAGGGAATCGAAGAACCGGCCGAAAGCACTTCAAAAGCAATCGGCGAATCAAGGCGAATGTCCTTTTTCAAAAGTCGCTTAGCCATTTCAATGCGCTTGCCCACGACCCCCTCATCCAATTCAGGATAAACGTGTTCATTTTCGCAGGCGTCAATGATATCGTTTTCGGCCATAATCTGCTTCATTTTGCGGATGGCAGAAAGCTGTTCGACTAGATAAACGGCCATAATGGCGATCATGATTATCCAACCGAATGCCGGTGCGCCAAAGTAAAGAGCACCAGCGATAAGGGTTGCAAAACCCACCACCGTTAAAACAAGAATCGTATTGAATGCATTTTTCATTTTTTACCTACACATTCTGCGCCTGATAAGGAGCAACTGTTTCAAACAAGTTTAACTGACCGCGAGAGAACCCGCGAAGGAAAAGGGACCATTTACTCTGGTACCATTCGATAATTTGCGTTGTAAGGCCTTGCGCGTAATCACAAAAGTCATCCGTAAACGCCAAGAAGCAATTTTCGTATGCATAATGCGGATTCCAGAAACGCCCGACATTCCTTGCACAAGACATCGCGGACGAGTAATAGCGCACCGGACCTTTCGAAGAGAACGCTGCCGCAAAACGTTTTTTCGCAAGCGAATTGAGCGAAGTACGGAGCGAGACGACCATAGCATTTTCTTTTTCGCGCAAGGAAGCTTCCAAGCACGGCAAAAGTTTAGACACCGGATCTACCGCACTTTCAGAAAGCCAATACTTGCAGAGTTTTTCTTGCAACTGCATCACGCGGCCATGCATACGCACAAACAACGGCTCAGCATCGCTCACCAACAAATGAATCGTCGCCGAATAAAAGTTGTTGATGTCCTGCTTATTGTTCTTGACAGTAAGCGCCCAGCCCTTCTCTTCGTCATGGACCAAAAAATCGCCGCCTTCAAGCAAAAGGCGAAGCACCTCGTCGGTCGAGAATCGCTGGATCCACTTGGCGCGGAATTCGCTGTAAAGTTTTTCGCAATCCTTGAAAATTTGCGGGAATCCGGATTCGCAAAGTTTCCATGCCGATTCGCTGAACGAAATCAATTCGGAACTGCCGACGTTGGCGTTCGGATTGTTGAGCATGGCATCGAGATGTTCAAAGAGTGCGATGGACCAGGTGACCATCATGGATTGAGAAAGTGTCGCAACAATAGCCGAGCGATTCGGACGAACGGCCAAGCGAACGCTTGCCCCTGTCATCTTACGTATGGCTCTACGAAAAGCTTCTTCCACGACTACCCCTTAAAAATGCGACTCGATATTGTGCCACACATTGCGGCGGACTCGCTTTTTGCTCAACTTGAGGTCGGCGGCCTCGCTGCGGATATCGGATTCTTGGTTGTTGCGAATCAAATCCGTATCGCCATCGAGCTTGCCACCCGATTCGAGATAAAGCCCGTAAACGTTTTCAGAAACGCTGGTGCCATTCGAAACAATGCGGCCTGCCCTCACAGAAATCGCATAGCGGTTGTGAGCGAAAGTGCAATGCGACAAAGTGATATCGGGACTTTCATCGACCCAAAGTCCGTAGTAGTTATTGAAGAAACTCACGTTTTCAAGCGTACCGCTAGAACGGAAAATCGTATTGCGGAACGCATTTTCCACAGTCAGGTTCTTGATTTCAAAAGGACGAGCGCTCGACATAATGTGGAAACCATTCCAGTTCGCCACAGAATCCGCACCGCTAAAAACAACAGGTTTGTCATTCGTGCCTGCAATTTTAATGGCCCCTTGGATCATGAGTTTGGCAAACTCGCCCATGAGAACAGTCACGCCCGGTTCAATAATTAAAGAATCTTTTTCGCCGACAACCACGCCCTGTTCGAGCACATAAGGGCTATCCTTTTCTTTCAAAAGGACCTTGCCGTTTTCGGCAACTGGGAACGGCATACCTGAAGCAAACAAAGCACTAGCGGCAAGAACAGTCAAAATAGAGGAACGCATAAAGCTACGGATCATTGCTGGTTCCTCAATGTGATTTTCTGATTGACATTCAAGCTCGGAAGCGTGTCGCCCGCAACGAGGTCGCGCACATCAAGAACGGCGACAATATTCATTTCAGCTGAAGAAATCGTTCCGTGAGTCACGTCAAAGAGAACCATTCCATCGCCAACAACATAGTCGCTGCTTTTCAGCTGCAAATTCGAAGTTGTATCCGGCAGTTCCAAATACTTCATGCCCATGTGAATTTTAGCCATGCGAACGCCGTCTTGCAAAAACACATCCTGTAACGTGAACGTCTTATAAACTGTTGTGGTGCTGTTGCCCTTGCCAAAAATCGGCATTTGGCGTTCCCAGGTTTCACCAAGCTTTACCGGCTTTTCGGGGAGCAGCGGCTGCGCCTTGAGGAAAAGCGGAATCAAGTTGAGTTCGTCTTCAGAAGGCATGTCCAAGGCATTTTCGATGGTCGGATCGGTAATGAAGCCATCGTGATGAAGCTTGAACTGGAAATTCTGAATGGAAAGATATTTTTCGATATTGCGGAACTCATCGACGGAGCGCTTGTCGCTTGTGTAATCGACGGAATCGATTTTCATTTCGAAGCGACCAGAGCCATTGTCGTACGACATGAGGAGACTCATGGTACTGCGGACGCTCACATGCGTGCGCATAGATTCAGGAACATTCACAGAATCGCCCGGCAAGCTCACGTTCAACGTAGATTCAAGAACATACGACTGCGGGGCTACAGTCTGCGTGTTAAAAGCAAGATGAATTTCGTTCCGTTCGCAGGAGCAAAGAGTCAATAAAGCAATTGAAAGCGCCGAAAAAGCGCCAAACTTGATAAAATTCATGCGTAGAATATAGAATATAGACGAAAGACGATAAATGCGTAAGGCGAACATCGTGTCAAAAAACTTGTTTTTTGACATGATTGAGCCTAGCATTTAGCACGAAGTGCAAAGACGAAAGACGAAAGAAAAGTTGGGCTAATTTAGAACTACGGCAGAGCCGCACCTTTCGTCTATCGTCTATAGCCCGCTACTGCGGGCGTTCTTTCGTCTAATAATCGTGGCAGAGCCGCCTAACTCATCCTGTCTACTAACTACTGTCTACTAAACACCCTTATTCCCCGTGTCGCCTTTTTCGAGGCGCATTTGCTGGAAGAATCCTTTAAGGAGGCCAAGGCATTCGTCGGCGAGGATTCCGCCGGTCACTTGCACATCGCGCTTGAGGGCATTGCCGGTAATGACATCTATTGTCGTGCCACAACCGCCAAAACGGGAATCCGGGGAGCCATAAACCACACGGGAAACGCGGCTGTTGAGGATAGCTCCTGCGCACATGGGGCACGGCTCCAGAGTCACGTACAAAGTACAACCATCCAAGCGCCAGTTGTCGAGCGTGCTTGCGGCAGTGCCAATGGCAATAATTTCGGCATGGGCGGTTGCATCCTTGAGCTGTTCAACCTGGTTGTAGCCCTTCCCTATCACGACTCCGTCTTTCACAATAACGCAACCGATGGGGATTTCCTTCATGTCAAAAGCAATCTGCGCCTGGCGAAGCGCCATACGCATGAATTTTTCGTCTTCCGACGAAAAATTAGACGAAAGACGAGAGACGAAAGACGAAAGAGATGCGGGGTCGTTCGTAAACTCGCTCTGAGGTCGCGTTGCTTTGAGGTCGTTCGCTTCGCTCACTTTGAGGTCTGGGGCTTCTTCTTTGATTTTTACGTTATTCATACTAAAACCTATTCCTTTTTATTGCCGCTTTTACGACGATAAAGCATATACTCAACGTAACCTCGAGGAAACATAAAGACAAGCCAAAGCCCCAATGATATAAAGATTCTTCCCAAAACACCACAAGAATTTCTAAAAATATAAAAAACACAACCCAAAATTATCGGCAATGCAACCAAACGAATTTTCCATATTTTCGGTTCATTGTATGGATGTTCATTGCATCCCATCAAAATTGGAATTACCAGCCCCGCCACAAAAAAGCAAACAAAAAAAATTTCATCAAAATGTAATGTTATAAAATCAGTCATTTTTGCATCACAACCAATTAGACTTATTTGAATTGCTGATTTCTTCAAGATTTTTCAATTTTTGCTCGTATTCGGCTTCCTGTTTCGAGGTATCTTTTCCTTCGCGTTTTTCACGCCCCACTTTCATAGCCATATCAAAAAGTTCATCCGCATAAAATTGAGATTCTTCCGATGAAATCAAACTACCGGTTTCTTCGAAATTTTTCACCTTTTGTTCGTATTCGGCTTGCAATTCAGAAGTATTCTTCCCTTCCCGCTTTTCCTTGCCAATTTTCAAAGCCATATCGAAAAGGTCACCCGCATTATCACTAGCGTCACCTGGCGAAACTTCCCAAGGCGGAGCTTGTTTTCCAAAAGACCTCCCCAGAAAAACAATTGGAAGCTCTATAAGCCAAACCAATAGCGTAATTCCAAGCCAGTTAAAGATATTAGGCAAATTTATATAACAGTACGCTTTTTCACCGATAAAGAACTCAAAAAAAAGTATAACTCCAAAAACAGGAAAAGAGCCTAACCAAACAATCCACTTAAGATTGTCCCGTTCAACAAATTTCTTTGTTTTAAGCAGAAAGGGAAGAAGAATATAAATCAAGTATATCCAAAAAAGCGACCACATAGTCATCACTTAATTCCGCGGCCGAACGCGCAATACGAATCTTCCTGCATGTAGTCGCCTTCGTGGTAGTAGGCGGCACGGGCACGGCAGCCGCCACAACGGTCGTTGAACTTGCACTTGCCACAAGCGCCCTTGTAAGCCTTTGTACGCAACTGCTTGAAGATTTCGGCATTGGCCCAAATTTCGTCGAAGGGCGTATCGTGAACATCGCCTGCTTCTTCCATCATGTAAGCGCAAGGGCGCACCTTGCCGATGGGGCTTACAATGCAGTAGTCGAGACCTGCGAGGCAACCACGGCTGTAGCGCGTCTTGATGTCCAGCTGGTCTGCAATGCGGAGAAACTGCGGAGCGCAAGTGGGCTTCACCGGGATTCCAAGCGTGCGGCTCTTTTCCATAATCTTGCGGAGGAGGCCTTCGTATTCGGCAACGCGAAGCGCATGGTCTTCGATTTCCTTACCGCGACCGACCGGGATAAGGAAGAAAATTTGGTGATTCACGGCCCCGATTTCCTTGACCCAGTCCATGATATCAAAAATTTCGTTCTGGTTCCAGTCCATAATCGTCGTGTGGATCTGGAACGGGAGGCCAGCCGCCTTGCAGTTTTCGATGCCCATCAACGTGAGTTCAAAGGCATTCGGAAGTCCGCGGAAATCGTTATGGCGTTTGGGATCGATGCTATCGACGCTAATGCCCATCGCCATGGCGCCCGCTTCCTTGAGCTTAATTGCGAGGTCATGCGTGATGAGCGTTCCGTTCGTACCAAACACAGGGCGCAGTCCACGTTCGCGGGCATGGGCCACAAGTTCCACGATGTCTGGGCGGGTCATCGGTTCGCCACCGCTAAAGATCATGATTTTGAATCCGGCCTTGGCAATTTCGTCGATGAGCTTGAGCGCTTCGGCGGTCGTGAGTTCTGCCGACTTATTTTCGCCAGCATCCTGATAGCAGTGTTTGCACGTCAAGTTACACTTATTCGTTGTCATCCAAGAGACGATCATGCCATAAACCTCGTTCGTTTTCGCTCAAATATAGAAAAAGCCCGAAACTCAAGCCGGACTATAAAACATTCAATCTAGACTAAAACGGGACGCACCGTCTGCAACCAAGAAGTGCAGATTTTCAAATCTGCAAAATTTTACTTTAAATAAAAAGATAAAATAAAAAAATGATGCAAAGGCCAAGCAAAAACAAGGCCTGCTTCAATCCACGAAAAAATCAAATACGGCAAAATAAGCTATTTTTTTCATGATATTCGCCTTATCGCGGCTCATAGCTACGTTTAATATAGCGTTAAAATATTAAAAATATATTTACATTTATAAATATACGGTAAAGGGGATTTAGACACTTTTAAATCCGCACAAAAAAAGCTAACTTTAAACAAAATCTCACAAAGAATGATTCCGGTACAAATGTCGGAATAAACATCAAAAAAATTTATGAACAGAAAAAGAGTTGTTATTACCGGCATGGGCGCGGTAACCCCGATTGGTAAATCAGCCCCCGAACTTTGGAACGCTATCAAGGCAGGCAAGTGCGGCATCGGCCCAATTACGCTTTTTGATGCAACAAACTGTCCTGTGAAAATCGCAGCCGAAGTCAAGGATTTTAAGCCCGAAGAACACGGCATAGACCCAAAGGAAGCCCGCCGCATGGCACGCTTTACGCAGTTCCTCGTTGCAGCAGCAAATGAAGCAGTCAAGGACGCAAGCCTCAGCCGCGAAATGCTCGCCGAAGATACAACAGGCATTGTCGCAGGTAACGGTCTTGCCGGTATGGACGTTGTCGAAGAAACTTATTGCAAGTACCTCGAAGGTGGACGACGACGCGTTTCGCCGCTCGCCATGCCAGAACTCATCGCCAACGAAGCATGCGCAAACGTTTCCATTGCACTTGGCATCACGGGTTCTGCACACACAGTCTGCACCGCCTGTGCCTCCGGCACGGATGCCATCGGCGTTGCACTGGACTCCGTTCGCTCTGGCCGCCTGGACGTTTGCCTCGCCGGCGGTTCCGAAAGCGCCATCACGGACTATTCCATCAAGAGTTTTGCCGGCATGCATGCGCTGACCGACAAGTTCAATGACGCTCCCGAAAAAGCATCCCGCCCATTTGACAAGGACCGTTCCGGTTTCGTGATGGGTGAAGCAGGTGCCATCCTCGTGCTCGAAGAACTCGAACACGCCAAAGCCCGCGGCGCTAAAATCTACGCCGAAGTTGCCGGTTACGGTTCTTCTGCAGACGCCTACCACATCACGAGCCCGCGCCCGGGTGGAGAAACTTGCGCCAAGGCCATGCTCAAGGCCATGAAGGACGCAGGCATCGCCCCAACGGATGTGGACTACTACAATGCCCACGGCACCTCGACGCACCTGAACGACCTCACCGAAACGCAAATGCTTAAAATTGCTCTCGGCGAACACGCCTACAAGATCAAGGTCTCCAGCACCAAGAGCATGACCGGCCACTGCGTCGGAGCTGCTGGTGTTATCGAAGCGATGATCAGCACGCTTGCCATTCGCGATTCGTTCTACCCTGCAACAATAAATCTGGACAATCCGGACGAAGGTTGCGACCTCGACTACGTGCCGCACAAGGGCGTCGAAGGAAACATCGACGTTGCAGTGTCTGCTTCGCTTGGTTTCGGCGGTCACAATGGCATTGTCGTGATCAAGAAGTTCAAGGAATAAACGCAAGAACAAAACTCAACGGAATATGTCGGAGAAAAGTCGAAAGAGTATAGCGATTTTAATGGCCGTGTTGCTGGTTGTGCTAATCAGCATCATTGTCGTTGGAATCCGTAAGCAAGGTGTCTATGATTCGACTATCCCGTTGAACCACGGCTGGACGCTCATATTCCATGGCGACACGACAGAAATCGAATCGACGGAAAAATACGCTATAGCCGAGCACATTCTCCGCGGTGACTCGCTCATTTTAAAGCGAAAGCTCACGGCAGAAATTCCCCAAACTCCGGTCCTCCGCTTTAAGACCTATCAAACTTTTGTAGAAGCATATCGCGATGGGAAAAAAATTTACTCCAACAGCGAAAGCAATTACAGAAATCACGGCCTTGTCGGAAGCGGGATTCATTTTGTTTATCTAGGCATATCGTTAGTCAAAGACAGAACGTTAGAGCTAAAGTTCTATTTCTCGGAAAACGATGCGTGGAATATTCTCCCGTCCTTCGAAATCCTTCCTGCAAAATACGCCTACAACGACTTTTACGCACGGCATTCTATAGCATTGGTCGTTGGGCTATTCCTATTGCTTTTCGGCATATTGGCTCTGTTCCTAAGCGCAGGCATGTTGTTCTACAAAATGAGATTTTTCCAACTCATGATGATTGGATTTTTGTCGATTTGCCTTGGCATTTGGACGCTGTGCTTTACGAAACTTTTCCAGCTGTTCTCCTATGATTTCACATTCAATACCAATCTTGAGTATGCCGCCCTTTACATATCTCCATTGCCACTTTATTTGCTATTGCTCCACATGCGTTACAAGCAAATTAGCAAAACGCTATGGTCGGGCTTAATCATTGTTGCAGGCCTTGATTTACTGATATTTGCCGTAACAACCATCCTGAACTTCACAGATGTCGTACATTACCCGCAATCCTTGTGGGTGTTCCACGCCTATGTCATTTTATGCATCGTTTACCTGTTTGTGACAATAATTTCGAATAAGCATAAATTCGACGCTCCGACTAGAATCTTAACAGCAGGCGTATTCACATTCGGCACATTCGCCATACTCGAACTCGTCCGATTCCATGTGATGACATTCTTCCATTTGGAGCATACAATACTCGGCATCACGTGGCTCCCAGCAGGAACACTTTTATTCGTCCTTCTGCTTGTCATGAGTTACATTGTTTACACGTACCGCTTGATGTCGGCAAAAACCGAGAAAGACTTGTTGAAGGAAATTGCTTACAGAGATTCGCTGACAGGAATTTACAACCGCGCCAAAAGCCAGCGTATTTTTGAAATACTCGACTCGACTTCCGCAGATTTTGCCATCGTGAGCATCGACATGAACGGCCTTAAGTTTATCAACGACCGCTATGGGCACAACGAAGGCGACCGGCAGCTCAAGGCTTTTGCAACCGCATTCCACGACGCCTTTACCGAAGTTGGAACAACCATCCGCTTGGGCGGCGATGAATTTTTAGCCATCGTACGTCAAGAACACATTGCCGATGTGAATATTGCTTTAGCAAAGATGGCCGAACTACAAAAAGATCTTAGCGCAAATTTGCTTATGCCACTAGAAGCAGCCTACGGTGTTGCCTACAGACATGAATTTTCAAAAGATAAAAAAGGCCATTCAAAAGATATCGCTCAAGTCGATTCCGTAAAAGTGTATCAATTAGCAGACGAACGCATGTACGCCATGAAATCTGTGATGAAATCTACACTCGTACGACTTTGAAAAAAATTTACTTGACATCCGTTTGAAGGAATAGGTATATTGACATGCCGCCCGTTGAGCAAAATCAATTAGGGCGAACTTTTGGTGTATGAAAAAAGTCAAGATATTCCTGCCCTGTATTTTACTAGCGCTCGCGGCAATAGCTGCAATATTTTACGTCCATGAACGCCCGGTGAAGGAATACCAAATTGACGGCATGCAAGTTTTCGAAATAGCGGCAACTGACGAAAACAAACCCGTAATCCTTTACATTCACGGCGGCGGTTATACGCTTGGCATTGCGCAAACGCACTGGGACATGCTTGCCGAACTTTCCAAAGCAACAGGCTGCGGCATCGTGATGCCCAACTACCCTCTATTGCCAAACCACACCGCTATTGAAGCACACACGCTCGTATTGAAACTCTACAGAGAACTGACAAAGCGCATCCCAGCAAGCAGAATCATCATTATGGGCGACAGTGCCGGCGGTGGATTCTCACTTGCGCTTTCGGAAGAAATTACAGAACAGTCTCTCCCCTTGCCCATGCATATCATCTTGATTTCGCCCTGGGTCGATATCACTGGCGGCGACAAATCCATCGAAGAATACGACAACTGGCTCCATATCGACGAACTTCATCAGTTTGGTTTATCTTGGGCAAACGGCATGGATGCACACGATCCGATGGTATCGCCTCTTTACGGCAACATGCAAGGGCTCCCGCCCACCGACATTTTCGTAGGCACGTGGGAAGTATTCTACCCCGACATCGTCAAATGCACCGAGAAACTTAAAGAAGCAGGCGTCAACGTCACGCTCCACATCGGTGAAGAATTGGGGCACGTCTATCCGCTCTATCCAGACACAGACGGCAAGCAAGCCCGCAGAGCCATCGCAGAAATCGTCAACCGCAGCGCAGAAAGAACGCAGCAATTGGTTTTGAACGAACTTCTGAAAACGACCACAAAACGTTTTTAATCAAAAAAATCTGTTCCTTGTTATAATCATATTTCCAAAAGCTTCACAGAAACTTTTGGAATAACTATATTTTGCCCCATAAACAAAAGAAGGAACAAATAAATGGAAAAGCAACCTACAACGGATAAGCAACCAATAATAACACAGCAACTAAAGCACCCCAAAAATTACACGAAACTGATAATCATTGCCGTAATCGCCATCGTAATGATAATTCTTTTCAAGTGCAACATCGGTTACAACAGTGCGACGCAGTTGCTCGTCAAGCAGTCTCCGTTCGGTACGCTATCGTGCATCGACCACGCCGGTTTCTACTTCAAGGGATTTGCAAGCATCTACTCCTACGACAGAACTAAAGACTTCTATTTCAATTCCTCTACAGAAAAGGTTAAAGGCGAAGGCTGGGAAGGCGGCGACGATGACGAAGACGACATTTCCGTAACGCTTTCTCGAAACGCCAATGCAGAAATTAGCGGCTACCTCAAATACCAGCTCCCGACGGACTGCGATGACCTCGTGAAAATCCATCGCGAACAACGTTCCGACAAGAAGCTCAAGCATGACCTTGTTAGAAACTCCGTGCTCTCGGCCGTTAGGAAAACCGCACCGCTCTTCACCGCTGAAGAAGCCAAGGTGACAAAGATTGCTGAATTCAGAAGAATCGCCGAAGACCAGCTCACCGAAGGCGAATACCTCACCACCATCGAAGTGCTTACTGAAAAGGCCGGCGAAGACGAATTTGATTCCGAAGGCAAGATTATCAAGAAGGCCGAAACGCAAGAATACAAAGTAACAAAACTGAAACTGGACTCGAACGGCAACCGCATTCTCACCAAGCCCTCCGCACTCCGCCTTTACGGCATCAGAGTGGTGCAATTCGAAATCCAGAATGTCCGCCTCGACCAGAAGGCTCAACAGCAGCTCGACATCGTGAAGGACCGCGAAATGAAGCGCGTGTCCAACGCTACCGCCGCTGAAACCGCAAAGCAGGCCGCCATCACCGCCGAAGCCGAAGGTAAAGCTCGCATTGCACAAGCCAAGGCCGACCAGGAAGTGGAAAAGATCAAGGCCGTGACGCAAGCCGAAAAGGAACGCGACGTGGCCGTTCTCCAAGCGCAAAAAGAACAAGAAGTCGCTCGCCTCGAAGCATTGAGGGCACTCGAAGTCGCAAAGAAAATCAAGGCCGAAAAAGAAGCTGAAGCTGCCGCCAACAGGGCTCTCGTCAGCGCCGGTTTGACTCCGCAAGAACGCGCCGAATGGGACTACAAGACGAAAGTCGGTGTTGCCGAAGCACTCGCCAAGTCCGCACACCCGCTCGTCCCGGAAATCATGATGACGGGCGACTCCAAGGGTGGCGCAAGCACCGCCATGGATGCCGTAGGCTTGAATATGCTTATGGGCCTTACCGAAAAGCTTTCGAAATAATTAAAGAATAAATTTCAAACGAAAAAATCCCGCCGCCTGTATTACAGAAACCCATGCGGCTCTGACGCAAAAATGAGCGAGCTCATTTTTGCGTTTTTCGTATTGCTTGATTTTGCGGGCTTACGTTTGAAGCCCGCAAAATTAGGGGGAGGCTTCCCCCTCCCATATCTAGAGAAAAAAACGCGTGGCGAAATTTCCTGATGGCAAAAATTTATATCTTTCCATCGAGCATCCCCGCAAATCGGCAATTGAGCCGAAGCGGGGACATACCACAAAGGAGCCTCGTATGTTTGAGAAGTTTATCAAGTCCTGCGTGAAGTTTTCCATCTGCAGTGCAGTGCTGTTTTTCGTTTACCACCTTTTCATCAACCAAAAGTTGGAAGAAGAAGTCCCTACAAACGTCAAGGAACAAGAGTAGCTTATGGAACAGAATAAAGATATCGCCGACATCCAGGCCGCCGAAGCAACTTCTCAAAAGAAGAAGAAGTTCATCCTTTGCTATCACAGTTTTAGCGTAAACAATTTCAAGAAGGCGTCAGTCCAGATTCGAAAGCTTGCCGAAGCAGCGGGCTCCCCCATCAGCATTGCGGTGATTCCCGCGTTTGGCGCGGCCCCGGAATCCGAAGCCGAGCAGTTCCGCGAAGAAATCGAAAAGTTCGTGAAAGAGGGTTACGAAATCATGCTCCATGGCGCTCGTCATCGCGCGGATCTTTCGTTAAAGCGCAGCGTTCCTGGTAAACTAGCCCTTTTGGTTTCGAACAACGAAGCTGAATTTGCTGGCATTGATGAGCGTTTTACGCAGGCTCTTCTCAAGCGCAGCCTCGCCTTGTGGAAGGCTCATGGCACGGGAAATCCGTCCGGTTTCATCCCTCCGATTTGGTTCGGGAACAAGTACCTCAAAGAACAGGCTCTTGCGATTTTCGACTACTATGAAGACTTCCACGGCATTTACCAGAAGGTAAAGGGGAACATCAAGAAGACAAAATCGAGCACGCTGAGTTTCTCGATTCTGCCGACCCCGCTCCTCGGGATTGCGCAGACTTACGCTTGCCTCAAGATGCTTTTGCCGGGCGGAGTCCATCGTCTGGTTTTCCACGACAAGGACTTTAGAACGATTGGCGAAAAGCGCATTTTGAACATGGTTCGCTACATTTCTTCGATGCGTGAAAAAATCATGTACAAGGATCTGTAATACCATAGAGCGCAATTATGATTTTGAACAAGTTTTTATCTAAGGTCGATTACAAGTCTTACGAAGACCTGTACAAGAATTTTAAGATAACGATTCCCAACGATTTTAACTTCGCATACGATGTTGTCGATGAATACGCCAAGAACGAGCCGAAGCGAGAAGCTCTTGTGTGGTGCGACGACAACGACGAAGACCATATTTTCACATTCAAGGACTTGTCGCTTGCCTCCCAGCGTACAGCGAATTTTCTCGTAGAACAGGGAATCAAGAAGGGCGACCGCGTGATGCTCATTTTGCGCCGCCGCTACGAGTTCTGGTTCTTCTTGCTCGCGTTGCACCGCATTGGCGCGATTGCGATCCCGGCAACGAACATGCTTGCCGCCGAAGACTTGGAATACCGCTTTAACGCGGCCAAGGTCAAGATGGTGGTGACGTATGACGATCCCGCTTTGCAGAAAGAAGTCGACAAGGCAAAAGCCAAGTGCGAGTCTGTTGAAAAGCTCGTGACTGTGGGCCAAACGGCGCGCCAGAACTGGATTAGCTTTTACGACGACTACGAACTTTTCCCGGCTACCTTTGCACGCCCGACTGGCGAAGAAGCAACGCACAATGATGATATCATGATTGTGTACTTCACGAGCGGCACGAGTTCGAACCCGAAGATGGTCGCGCACACTTATACGTACCCGCTGGGCCATATCGTGACCGCCAAGTACTGGCAGCACGTGGTTGACGGAGGCCGCCACCTGACCGTTGCAGAAACGGGTTGGGCCAAGGCACTCTGGGGCAAGATTTACGGGCAGTGGATTGCTGGAAGCGCCGTATTCACTTACGACATGACCACGTTCATCCCGGGCAAGCTCCTCGAGAAAATGGCGGAATACAAGGTGACAACGTTCTGCGCTCCACCAACCGTTTACCGCTACATTTTGCAGCATGGCCTCAGCAAGTACGACCTTTCAAGTTTGCAGTACTGCACGACCGCTGGCGAAGCTTTGAACTTAGACATTTATAACAGGTTCTTCGAGCAGACGGGCATCCGCATGCAGGAAGGCTACGGACAGACCGAACTCACGCTCACCACAGGTAACTTTGGCTTTAGCGAACCGCACCCGGGTTCTATCGGCAAGCCCTCCCCGGGTTACCAGATGGAAATCATCAATGCGGAAGGAAAACCTTGCGCCGCCGATGAAGTCGGTGAGCTGATCATCAAGATTGACCAAGGCAAGCCCTTTGGCATGTTCGGCGGTTACTATCGCGATTCAGAACGCACCGAAAAAGTCTTTGAAGGCGGCGTATACCACACTGGCGATACGGCTTACCGCGACAAAGACGGATTCTTCTGGTTTGTGGGCCGTACCGATGACTTGATCAAGAGCTCTGGCTACCGCATCAGCCCCTTCGAAGTGGAAGAAGTGCTGCACAAGCACCCGGCCGTTTTGGAAGTGGCTGTGACGGGCGTTGAAGACAAGTCTCGCGGTCAGGCGGTCAAGGCAACGGTCGTTTTGCAGAAGGGCTACGAAGCCTCGAAGGAATTGGCAAAAGAAATCCAACTTTTTGCAAAGAACATTGCGGCGAGCTACAAGAGCCCGCGCATTATTGACTTTGTGACGGAACTGCCAAAAACGATTAGCGGAAAGATTCGCCGTGCGACCATCCGCGACAAGGATGCGTCTGCTGGCACAGCCTCCACGGATGCGAAAAAAGACACAGCGGAAGATAACGTCGCCAAAAATACGGCTGAAAAGGCTGTCGAAAAAGTTGCAGAAAATGCTTTAGGAAAGGCCGCAGGAAACAGCGCAAAACAATAAAGTTAAAGAACAAATTCCGCAAAATCACGATATCAAAAAAACGCACCCAAGGGTGCGTTTTTTTTTTCAAAATTTCAATTTACTTGTTGTCAGCGCAGTATTTGTTAGCCAAGTCGAGCAGTTGCTCCTTGCCTACCTTTACATCAAATTCCTTCGGTTCAAGGGAGCTTAAGGCACCGCCATAAGTCATGGAATAACCATTTTCGGTCTGAGTGAATGTTACGGAACCGCCTTTCGTCGTGGCGGTAGCCGAGTTTTCGGTGCTAGAAACCGTACAATCGCTAGCATCAGCAACAACAGATTTAGCAGAGGAAGCAGCAGAAGACGCAGCGGCACAAGCAGAGAGGATGGCCGCACTTCCAACAGCAGCAAGAATCATAATTTTTTTCATTTTTATTCTCCATCTTGTTGATTATGATAGTTAAAATATATAACATAAACCAAGCAAAATAAATAATAAAATTTTAACATTACAAAAAGAGCCCTAAAAGGGCTCTACTCTTTTCGCACAAAACATCCCCGTTTATTTACAGCGTCTTAAACACTTTGCGAGCCGCTTCAACTGTACGGTCGACATCCGCTTCGCTGTGCGCGGCACTCACGAAAATTGCTTCGAACTGGCTCGGCGCAAGGTAGATTCCTTCGTTGAGCATGCCGAGAAAGTACTTGCGGAAAAGTTCCAGGTCAGACTTCTGCACATCGGCGAAGCATGTAACCGGACCTTCGGTAAAAAAGATACAGCCCATGGAGCCCACCTGATTTGTCGCAAGCGGAATCCCCGCTTCAGTTGCAGCGGACTTGAGCCCCGCAATCAAGCGCTTTGTCATCGCTTCGGCATGCTCGTAATGCTCTGGATGCGCTGAAAGTTCCCGCATCGTTGCAAGACCTGCCGCCATCGCCACAGGATTGCCCGAAAGCGTGCCTGCCTGGTAAATTCCTCCGAGCGGAGCAATCTGTTGCATCACGTCCAAGCGGCCGCCGTAAGCCCCCACCGGCATGCCGCCGCCGATAATCTTACCGAACGTGGTGAGATCCGGCTTAATGCCATAGAGACCTTGTGCGCAATGGATGCCGACACGGAAACCGGTCATGACTTCATCAACGATGAGCAAAGCGCCATGCTTTTTCGTTTCTTCAGAAAGCGTCTGCAAGAACTCCGGCTTCGCAGGGACAACGCCCATGTTGCCAGCCACCGGTTCTACTATCACACCTGCGATTTCGTCACCAATCTTGTCAAAAAGTTCCTTCACGCCAGCCACGTCGTTGTACTGGAGCGTAAGCGTGTATTTCGCCAAATCAGCCGGAACACCCTTGCTGCTCGGCTTGCCCGTCGTGAGCATTCCCGAGCCCGCCTTGATGAGCAAGCTATCGCTATGGCCGTGATAACAGCCTTCGAACTTGACAATCTTATCGCGACCGGTAAAACCGCGAGCCGCACGGATAGCACTCATCGTCGCTTCGGTCCCGCTGTTCACCATGCGGATCATCTCGACACTCGGAACAAGCGACATCACAAGCTTTGCAAGTTCCGATTCCAAGCCGCACGGAGCACCAAAACTTAAGCCATTTTTCGCCGTCTCCGCAACCGCATTAATCACAGCATCGTGCGCATGCCCCAAAAGCATCGGGCCCCAGCTGCCCACGTAATCGATGTAATCGTTTCCATCCACATCGTAGATGTGACTGCCCTTCGCACGGGCAATAAACGGAGGCGTAGCCCCCACGTTACCATATGCACGTACAGGACTGTTCACGCCGCCCGGCATGAGCGTTTTTGCTTCTGCAAACAACTTTTCGCTTAATTGATGATTCATAAATATTCCTTGCAACTTCGTAGACCCATCTCATTTGAGGATCAAGAAATTATGGTTCCTCGCATACGCGAGGATGACATTGCATTCTAAATTCTAGTAACTAGCAACTATTAACTAGTAACTCAAAAATTATTCTTTCACGATATGCACCACGCGCTGCGGGAATGGAATCGAAATGCCCACTTCGTCAAAACGTTCCTTAACCGTCTTCATATACTTGCAACGCATATCCCAATATTTAGCAGTCTTGACCCAAACCCTCATGTTGACGCAAACAGCGCTATCATCCAGCGACGAAACAAAGAAAGAAGGAGCTGGATCTTTCAATACCTCCGCATCGCTTTCGACAAGCTGTTTCATTTCGGCCATAGCCTTTTCTGCCGAATCCGCATAATCAATGCCAAACGTCAAATCCAAACGGCGCTTGGGATTACGGCTATAATTGATAATGGGAGAACCCCAAAGCATGCTGTTCGGAGCCGAAGTATAAAGCCCATCCAACGAAATGAGAATCGTATTGAAAAGCCCAACGCCGACAATCTTACCCTTCAAAGAACCACATTCGATATAATCCGAAGCGCGGAACGGATGGAGGAACAGCAATAGAATTCCCGACGCAATGTTGCCCAAGGTGTCCTTCAAAGCAAGGCCAATGGCAAGAGAAGCAGCACCAATCACAGTCACGATTCCAGCAGTATTCACACCGAGAATATGCAGAATCATTAGCAAACCAACTATATAAACCGCATATGAAAAAAGCGAATAAAGTAACGGTTTCACCGATTCGTCTGCACCTTTCTTAATGGCGAAATTCAGAATAAGTTTGATAATAGCCAAGACAATGACGATAGCAATAAGAACTATCGCTATTTCAATGAGATCTTGAGCAAGTGCGTTCGAAACGCCAAGATTTTTCAAAAATAAATCGAATTCTTTCATTATTGTATTCCTTTTTAATAGCCATCCTGGACTAAAGTTGGTAAACACCAAACCATTCCAGAATCAACGTTTTATAAAATCTTGTTTTTTAAAACTTCCTTCGCATGGTACGTGATGATGATGTCTGCTCCCGCACGCTTGAAAGCAATCATGTTTTCGCGGATAATCGCATTTTCGTCAATCCAGCCCATCTTTGCTGCTGCCTTAACCATGGAATATTCGCCACTTACGTTATACACAGCGACCGGCACGTTGCTAATTTCTGCGGTCTGGCGGAGCACATCGAGGAACGCAAGGCCTGGCTTCACCATCACAATATCGGCACCTTCTTCCAAATCGAGTTCCACTTCATGGAGAGCCTCGCGACCGTTGCGCACATCCATCTGATAAGATTTGCGGTTGCCAAAATGCGGAGCAGAATCCGCTGCATCGCGGAACGGCCCGTAGAACGCACTTGCAAACTTTGCGCTGTACGCCATAATCGGAGTATTCGAGAAACCGTTTGCATCCAACATTTCACGAATGGCAGCCACGCGGCCATCCATCATATCGCTCGGTGCAACCATATCGGCACCTGCTTCAGCATGGGAAAGAGCCGTCTTTGCCAAAAGTTCAAGCGACGGATCGTTATCCACATCGCCATCCTTGATGATACCGCAATGACCATGGCTCATGTATTCGCAAAGGCACACATCCGTAATCACGTACAAACTCGGGAACTTCGCCTTGATAGCACGCACAGCACGCTGCACAATACCATTCATATCGTAAGCAGAAGTCGCCATTTCGTCCTTGTGATTCGGAATTCCAAACAACAGAATGGACTTGACACCAAGCGCCACGCAGCTTTCGAGTTCCTTCAGGATTTCGTCAATCGAAAAGCGGAACTGGTCGGGCATGGACGGGATTTCTTCTTTCACCCCCTCCCCTTCTACCACGAACATCGGGTAAACGAGAGCATCAGGGTTCACAGCAGTTTCAGCAACCATGTTGCGGATAACTTCATTTTTACGTAAGCGACGAGGACGAATAATCATAACTAGGTATTAGGTTTTAGAAAATTAAACAGTGGTTAGCGATTTGTAATGTCATTCCTGCCACTGAGCAGGAATCTCCTTTTGCAATTATAGAAAATAAAAGGGGGGAAAAGTCCCCCTCGTTTCAGCCCCTTCGGGTCTTACACTACCCTCTTTAGCGGGGCCTTCAATCGCCAGCCCCGCAACGCCCCCGTCTCAATTTACGATTCAAATTCGCGTTCAGCCTGCTCAAGGCTTTCGGCCCATTCCGCCTGAATTTTTTGCTTGAGTTTTTTAGCAAGCGAAGGAGCTCGGCCCTGTGTAGAAACGGTCACGGCAATGTTTTCGCCGAAATCCATGCGGGCAGGCACAATGAAGTCGCCATCAAGGTAATCGCAGGCGTTGTTCACCAGAATGCGGCGAGCGCGGGCATCGTTAGAAACTTGAGCATTAACAGCCGGCTGGTCAGTACAAATGAATACCATGAAAACGCAACGCAAGTCAAGCGGCTCGTACGGACGCTTTTTTAGAGTGATAGAAGCCTCGGCCCCTCGGCTTAGCTCAGGAACCTTATCTCCAGTCTTGAGCGTTTCAAATTCAGGGTCTATTTGCGGAGCGACTACGGTAATGTGCGCACCGGTCGGGATAAGCGTTTTCACCTTGCGCAGAGCAATGCGGCCACCGCCCACCACAAGCACGTTACGCCCTTCGAGATTCAGTTCGATGGAGAAGAGGTTTGATGTTTTAGACGAAAGACGAGAGAAGAGAGACGAGAGATGGTTTTCTTCAACAAGGGCATTATTCTCTTTCGTCTTTCGTCTGCAGCTCGCTTCAGCGAGCGTTCTTTCGTCTAACTGCGCATTGCGAATACCGCACACAACCATGCTCGAAAATTCTTTCCAATCGCCAAGGCAAGGCAAAAGCGTAATCGGGATTTGCGGGAAATCCGCCTGCAATTTTGCAACAACACGCGGCACGTCATTCTTTGTATGCTGACCGTTCAACAGCAAATACGGCAATAGCGTCACTGATTCCACATCTTCGCGCAAAAGCGTGCGAAGGTCATTTTCCAAATCCAAAAGGCTTGTGCTCGCCACACGTGTACCCGGCAAATCATGGTGCAAGCGGTCGAGAATTTCTTCGAATCCTTTGTACGCACCCGGCAAAATGCAATGATGAGCGATAATAAGAATGGCTTTCATGAAATAGTGGTTAGTGATTGGTGGTTAGTGATTAGGGGACGTTGTGTAGTATTCCACAATCTTCTTTACAAGGGAATCCATGGTGGTTTCGTCGGAGGTGACCGTTTCAAAGCCATGCTTACGTGCCGCAGATTCCGTCATACGACCAATGCAGAATGAGATTTGAGGTGTGAGGCATGAGGTTGTGCCTACGGCACTTTGAGGTAATAGGGTCGCGGCAAAGTTTTCGACAGCGCTGGTGCTTGCAAAAACGATTGCATCTGCAGCGGCAATGGCTTCACGCTTCCATTCGGGAAGTTCCGTCACGGGGAGCGTCTCGTAAACGCCCCAGCGGGTCGCCTTAGGCAAGTGTCTCAAAAGCGTGTCGTCGGCAAGGTTACCCTGGAGGAGTAGGATGCGGGATTCATCCAA
Source organism: Fibrobacter succinogenes (assembly GCA_902776765.1). Taxonomy (GTDB): domain Bacteria; phylum Fibrobacterota; class Fibrobacteria; order Fibrobacterales; family Fibrobacteraceae; genus Fibrobacter; species Fibrobacter succinogenes_N. Next base: position 112,874 of record CACYRP010000003.1, on the reverse strand, counting down.
ATTCGTGAATTCAGTTCCCTTCGACAAGCTCAGGGTACTTGCTAAAGTCTGCGAATTTGTTGAGCATCTTTCGTCTTTGTTCTCCGAACCTAGACTAGTCAGCTCAGCTATGAGCCTGCAAGCAGTCTCGCAGCATTCGCCTCTTTCGTCTTTCGTCTGTAGCGAGTTTACGAGCGTTGTTTCGTCTAAAATGCTTCGAAGAAGCATCCCCAGACCTTCGCCGGTGTGGTCTTCGGGCACATAATCGCAGCGGATGCCGTATTCCAGCAATTTCTTTTCGGTAATTTTCCCGACACTTGCAATTTTCTTGCCCGCAAGCACACGCACATCGTAACCCGCAGCGAACAACTGCTTAAAGAAACTTTCGACGCCATTCGTACTCGTGAATGCGAGAATGTCGAAGTTTGCGAGGGAGTTGAAATCTGCAGATCTGGATTGCCACGCCCCTTCGGGGCTCGCAATGACGTGCGAGGCGAGTGCTGCGACTGGCTCAGGATGACGCATAACCAGAGGGCAATCGAGCGTACGAGTTTCGATCATCGGGGTTTCGATGACTTCGGCACCGAGGGCCGTCAGTCGAGCGCTAATCCCACTAGATTGCTTTGCAGCACGCGTTACCACCAGGCGTTTGCCCGAAAGCGGTAAGTTCTTTTTCCAAGCAAGAGTCTTGCCAAGTTCAACAACGCCGCCCATAATCGTAATTGCGGGGGCAGTCACGTTTTCGCGCACGATGGTCTCCCCAGCTGTTTCAAGCGTTGCCATAACAGTACGCTGAAACGGAGTCGTTCCTTTTTCAATAAACGCAAGCGGAGTTTTCGGATCCTTGCCGCATTCCATCAAGCGACGAGCGATAAAGTCCATATTGCCAATGCCCATCAAGAAGATGAGCGTTCCGGCACAATGCGCGAACGTCTCGAAATCAAGTCCAACAGGTTCACCAGAAGAAGGCATGGAGATTTCCGCCTTCGCGGGAATGGCAGAAACACTTCCTACTTCCGACTGTCTACTGTCTACTTCTTTTTCATGCCCAGTGATGATGTGGAAACTTGTTGCGATTCCACGATGGCTCACGGGGATTCCCGCATAAGCAGGCACTGCGATGGCAGAGGTCACGCCTGGCACAACTTCAAATTCGACGCCAGCAGCCACAAGTTCCAAAGCCTCTTCGCCTCCACGACCGAACACAAACGGGTCGCCGCCCTTGAGGCGTGCGATGGTCGCGCCCGGCATTTCAAAGGCAAACTTGACCAAGAGTTTGTTAATTTCAGATTGTTTTACCTTGTGGTGCGTTGGCATCTTGCCCACATCGACCATTTTCGCATTCGGATTGCACATGCCAAGAATTGCAGGAGAAACGAGGCGATCATAAACAACGACATCAGCCTTTTCCAAGATTGCGTGAGCGCGCAAGGTCAGAAGCCCCGGGTCGCCAGGGCCTGCACCAATGAGATAAACCATTCCAAAATTTTTCATCGAGACCAAATTTAGAAAAAGTTCGACGACCTACCTAAACTGTATGTTTTAAACATTATTTAAGAATCATAGTCTTATTCTTTGTCCATTTATTTTAACGCATTCTTTTTCCATTTATTTTTTGCCTATATTTTTGGCATGAATAGTTCTAGAGCAAAGCTTCGCGACGAAGTCTATACGCAGATGATGTGTGCCCAGGCACGCCTTTCCAAAGATCAAAACACGCAAATGGGAGCAGTGCTTGTCAGCGCTGACGGTCGAGTTATCAGTACCGGTTACAACGGAGCCCCCGCTGGATTCGACGACGAGACGGTACCCTATACGCGAGAAAAACAACTCCTGGCCTACGACCTTTTGGACGCAGATACAGGCGACCTCATCAGCCATCACGAATTCGAAGCGAATAAATATCCGTTCATGGTCCATGCCGAAATCAACGCGCTCCATTACGCCCGCGGCAAGGTGCCTCCCGGTTCCAAGCTCTATGTGATTGGATTCCCATGCGAACGCTGTTCTCTCGACATCAGCCTTTCAGGCGTTGCCGAAGTGTTCGTGACCAAAGATGATTACGACCCCAAATCTACACTGAACAACAGCCGCGACACGGCCTACTACATGTTCGCCCAAGCAGGAATCATCGTGACACTTTGCGGCAAACGAATCAAGCCTGTTGTGTCAAAGCCGAATAAGTAGTTTATATAAAACAACGTCGCTCTGCGACACGCCTCAAAATTAAGTTGAATATAGATTTGCCTGCACACTAAAATGCGCTAATTACAGTTGCATCTGAATATTTTGTGCGAGTTCAATGCCCAAATTCTTGGCTTGTTGCACGCAATCAGCAGAAGTCAAATTTACGGAGCCGGCGCATTCCGCTTTAAGCAAGCGGTTTGTTTTTTCGTCCCAATAAATTCCGCGAATTTTTAGAGTTCTTGTTGCGTTATTACAAGTGGCTTCGTCAAGAAATTCCGCGAAACTTGCCACCGGGAATTGGCACCCCGCATTGAGAGCCTTTAAATAAGCCATTTCGGCAACAGCAATACAGAACGTTTCCACATCGTTCACGCGATCGAGAATTTGCGCAATAGAATCTTGGATTTCACTGAATTCTTCCCCCGGCTCGTGGGCCGAGGCTAAAGGCTGAAACGGCTTCGCATTTTTATATTGCTCAGAATGACGAGCCCCATTATCAGACAAGGTTTCAATCGCTAAGATTCCCTGACCGCTAGCGGGGAGAACTTGCTCTGTGCTAAAGTATTCCGTCACTTGGTCTGCAAGGCCCATGCGCTTGAGACCAGCCGCCGCAAGCACAACACCATCGAGTTCCGCCAGTTTGCCAATGCGAGTCTGGATGTTTCCGCGAATAGGAACGTATTCCAAATCTGGGCGCAAAGCTTTCAGCTGCACTACGCGACGGATGCTACCAGTCCCCACACGAGCGCCCGCAGGCAAATCCATAAACTTAACGCCAGCTGCTCCCCCACGTGCAAGGAACGCATCACGTGGATCTTCGCGCTTCAAAACCGCAGCAAGTTTGAACTGAGGCAGTACTTCGGCAGGCATGTCCTTAAGGCTGTGAATCGCAACGTCCGCACGACCTTCAAGGAGTGCAACTTCCAGTTCCTTGATGAACACACCCTTGCCGCCAAAACTCGAAAGCGATTTGTCCAAACGGCGGTCGCCTTCGGTCGTCATGGAAACAAGTTCGTAAGTCAACGGTTCAACGCCAACGTCAGCACATTTACTCCATTCCGCAGAGTTCGCCGCCACAATGGCATCGGCAGCCATCGTCGTTTGAGCTATTGCCAAAGCACTTTTGCGAGTAGCGATACGCAACGGGCGTTCTTTCGTGAAAAAATTATTTTCCATGATTCGCCCCCAAGCACTTCAAAAACACTTGCACATCTTCAGAAGAATTTTCAGCCTTGACTTTATACAAAAAATCATTTGCCATTTTCTTTGCAAATCGTTCATACATCATCTGGATGCGGTGACGGTCATCTTCCGAAAGTTCCGGCATGGAGCGCAACAGCTTTTCCGATTCTTCATTTGCCGTCGTGAGCATTTTTTCGGCGTACAAGTGAATTTGCTTAGAAACCTCGTCCATGCGGTTCCAATGCAAAAATTCATCAAGACCTTCTTTCAGGATTTTCTGCGCTGCATCAAGTTCAATCATGCGCAAACGGCGATTTTCAGAAACGACTTTTTCAAGGTCGTCGACGCAGACATATTCGACACCGGGGAGTTCACCAATAGAAGCTTCGGCATTGCGCGGATTCGCGAGGTCAACGACAAGACGCTTTGATGGGACATCGATGGAATCTGCAACCTGAATAGCCTTTTCAAATTCATTTTTCGTGACGATCGGTTCCTGGCTTGCACTGCAAAGAATCACGACGTCACATTTGCCGAGGACTTGGTAACGGTCTTCGAATTTCACAGGTGTAAGCACATCTGCAAATTTTTCGGCATTCGCAAACGTCTTGCTACTTGCAAATATCTTGGTCGTATTCTCTTGTACATACTTGAGCATCAGCGAACCCATTTCGCCAAGTCCCACGATGTACACCGTGCGATTTTCAAGATCGTCAAAAGTCTTTTGCACTTGTTTCATCGCCAAGAACGGAATATTGCAACTGAGCTTGCTCAAGTTCGTCTCGGTCTTGATGCGCTTTGTCGTGTGTATTGCACTCTGGAAAAGTTTATTCAGTGTATTGCCCGTGGCGTTCAGCTGGTGCGCCGTTTCGTACGCACGGCCAATTTGGTGCAGAATCTGATCTTCACCCATGGCCACAGAATCAAGCCCAGCGCAGACATTCATCACATGATGCGCCACATCATCACCCGACTTAAAATAAAAGAATTTTGCAAAATCATCGTAATCTTGATGAGCCAGTCCACACACATAGTGAACGAGTTCACCATCAGTGATTTCGCGGTCACTCGCCACATAGACTTCCGTGCGATTACACGTTGCCAAAATCAAAAGTTCATCAAACGGAGAATGCGTTAACGCTTCAGTCTTCACATCCATCGGGATGTAAAACTTTTCGCGAATTGCAATTTCAGCCACCTTGTGGCTCATGCCTGCCATGTAAATCTTGCGCATAGTCCAAAGATAGAAAAAATACACTTCACCAAACACAACATGGAGAATTTTACCACAACACAAGTACATTCTTAATTAAAAATATTTTTTCCTTCAAAAAAATATTATATATAAAGTTATAAGTACCAAATTACCGAGCAGAATTATTCATAGATTATGACAAAAAGAATTTTCTTCTACATTGTTATATCTTTATTTTTTGCAGTCCATGCTAACGCTTGGGATATGGGCTCGTATGTCGAAAACGCGCAAGCCGGCGAGGGCATCAAAACGGATTCAACGTGGGAAAGCCAAGAAACGCCGACAGCAAAAACAGACTTGAGTATGAGAACATCTGTTCAAAAAGACACGCTTAAACATCATAACGTTTCCGTTACATACGGAATACTCACTCTTAGCGATTTTGCCGCAATGCACATTTCAGCATTCACATCCCTTTTCTCTTTAGGTCATGAAAAACTTCCAGTATCCATGTATGGAGCTTTTTCAATAAATTATGGTTACAAGTTCAATGAAATCGTTGAAACCGGCATCATATTCAATTATGCACATCCATTTGAAAAAGGGTCCTTTTACGCAATCATGCCCAAAATCAAATTAAACTGCAACTATGAGGGCTTCATCAACCCGTTCGTAGAGCTAAATGCAGGAATTATTTTTTCTGATTTTTTACCAGATATTTTTCCAGCATTTCACATAACATTTATAGGAATCGAAATTGGCCGAACACTCCCAATTACTCTTGGTATACTCGGTTTTGGTCAGCAAGGTATTGCATACGCCGGTTTAGGTTATAGATTCTAAAAAAATTCAAGCAAAAAATCCAAAGCTCGTTTTCTTGAGTTCGCTCAAGGAATTTAAAACAACATAATTATTATTATCAATAGATCTTGCGGCATCTTCGATATAGCGTGACAGCAATTCCGCTGACGGAGCGTGCATCATTGCATAAAGATTGTACGAAAAGCCTTCAAATGTAGGGCGTTCGTAGCAATGAGAAATATGCGGATTTGAAGCAAGAATCGAGCCCGCCTTTTGAACCGCCGCGACATTCTCGTCACATCTAACTTCCGATTTTCTACTTTCTACAATCCTAAAGCACACCATAGCATTGTAGGCAAAGCCCGCCTGCTGATGCCTGAGAATCGCACCAAAGCGACGCATGCGTTTTGCAGCAAGGTCTTCGCGAAGTTCTTCACACGAAATGTTCCAATCTACAAAAGGAGTCAGTGAATGCGGAATGTCTCCGCAAGCCGCGCGAATGCGATTTCGGTCAGCATCTGTTAATGCACCCGCAGTAGATTGCCGCGCTTCGCCCGAAATGTCGTTTTTAGTCGGCTGGCTGAAGTAAGCCTCGCATAGTCCGTCACTTTCACCATCATTTTTTTTGCAATCACTGCTTACAGCCAACGATCTACTGTCTACTGGCGCGCTAGCGCCCATCACCGTATTGATTTTAAACTTTTTCGTTGCAGAGAGCACATGCACATCGCACAATTCCGTTTTCGCACAAACGCGCTCCACAACAGTCTGGATTGCAGATTCATTTTCAGCAATGACGGTAAACCAAACATTGTATTCGTGACTGCGAATATAATTGTGCGTAATCGCAGGTTCGTCCATCACGACAGCGGCAAACTTTTCCATCGGAGTTTGCGTATGCGGTTCCGCTGAAAAATCAAGCATTGACGCAGGGACCTTTCCCGCACAAAGTCTCGAAATAAACCCGAGCCTCTTGGAATCGTACACGCCACCGATACGGCGAATCACACCAGAAGCGCGCATTTTCTCAACGGCATCGAAAACCGTGGTTTCATCCGAGCCGATTTTTTCCGCAAGGACAGCGTACGGGCGTTCCGCCAACGGGAACGCATCCTGAATCACATCGAGAATCTGCTGTTCAAAAGAGTTCATGGATCCTATCGGTCGTACACTCCCTCCAGGATGACAACCTTCCTACTTCCTACTTCCTACTGTCTACTTCCTACTAAATTCCCACTTCTTCATCCGTCAAATAGCAAGCAGGGTCTTCTGCCCAGAAGTCGCCCGTCACCGCCTCGGCACGCGTGCGGAAGTTGCCATTGCACAAATTCAAGAAAGCGCACTTCGGACAACGTCCCTTCAAAAGCGGCTTGCGGTCCTTGAGCCCTGCCATAATCGGGTTCGACAAGTCCGTCCAAATGTCGTCAAAGCTGCGTTCGCGAACATTCCCCAGCGTGATATATTGCGTAAACTGGTCCGGATGCACGTTACCGACGCTATCGATATTGCCAAACGCCATACCACTGCGGTTACCGCCATTACGCTGAATCAATTCTAGCACATGCTCCGCAAGCTTCGGGTCTTCTCGTCTCATGCGTTGGTACAAATAAACGGCATCAGCATGGTTATCGACCGTCAAGATTTCCTTGTTCACACCGCGCTTCTTAAAGTCAAGCGTGCGGTCAATAATCAAGTCCATCGCCTTACGACTCTCTTCATGATTCAAATCATTTGCAACCATCGCAGAACCGCGACCGCTATACACCAAGTGATAGAAGCACACGCGGTCAATGTTTTCTGCTTCAAGCAAATCAAAAATCGCATTCAAATCCTGCACGTTGTAACGCGTAATCGTGAAGCGCAAGCCAACCTTCTGCCCCGTAGCCACACAATTGCGGATACCGCGCAACGCAAGCTGATACGCGCCAGGCTTACCGCGGAACTTGTCGTGAGTCTCTTCGCAACCATCAAGACTGATGCCCACGTACCCCACGCCCATCGCCTTGAGTTTCTGCGCCACATCAGGCGTAATGCAAGTACCGTTCGTCGAAATCGTCGGACGAATACCCTTACTTGCCGCATAATTTGCAAGCTCAAAAAAGTCCGGACGCAAAAGCGGTTCGCCACCACTGAACAACAGCACCGGCACATTAAATTCGGCGAGCTGATCAATAAGCTTGATTCCCTCTTCGTGCGTAAGTTCATTCTGATACTTAATCGCCTCGGAACGCGCATAGCAGTGAACGCACTTTAAATTACAAGTCTTCGTGCAATTCCAAACAACCACGGGACCGCGCCCCGCCCCCACGCCATTCTTCGCAGCATGCGCATGAGGTTCGTAACGAAGAGAATCCCCAAAATTCGGGGCATCCATCAAAAGCTTAGTAATACTGATCATGATGCGCTAAATGTAGAAATTTTATTCCGCGCTCTGTTGCAAAATCTTAATCTGCTCGTCCGCCCATTCTTCAAAAGTATCGTCTACGATGTGCGCCTTGACTTCTTTCATCAAGTGAATGTAAAAATGCAAGTTGTGGATGGCGGCAAGCGTCCAGCCAAGCGGTTCTTTTTCCTTAAAGAGATGGCGCAAATAGGAGCGGCTGTAATTACGGCAGCAATAACAATCGCAATGCGGGTCGAGCGGCAAATCGTGTTGATGAGCAAACTTCGCGCCTTTGTAACGCAACACGCCTTGATGCGTATAAACTAAACCATCCTGCGCGTTTTTCGCCGGCAAAATGCAATCGCACATATCGACACCGCGCTTCACAAGTTCAATCAGATTCCACGGAGTTCCCACACCCATCACATAGCGGGCACGATCTTCGGGCAATAAGTTTGTACAAAAATCTGAAATTTCATACATCGTCTCGACAGGCTCACCTACCGAAAGCCCGCCCATCGCATAACCGTCCGGCGCAATCTCCTTGAGCGCTTCGATAGACTTCTGGCGAAGTTCCTTGTGCATGCCGCCTTGCACAATTCCAAAGAAATACTGCGGATAACCGTGAATCGGCGGGTTCGCTTCCAGCCATTCCTTCGCTTCGCGGGTCCACTTGAGCGTGAGCGCAAGCGACTTTTCCGCTTCTTCGACAGTACTCGGGTACGGAGTGCATTCATCGAACGCCATAATGATATCGGCACCGATTTCGCGCTGCGCATTCATCACGCTTGCGGGTGTGAACAAATGTCGAGAACCGTCCAGCAAGCTCTTGAACTGGACGCCTTCTTCGGTAATCTTTCGGAACTGCTTTAAGCTCCACACCTGGAATCCGCCGCTATCCGTAAGCATAGGCTTGTTCCAGCTCATGAACTTTTGCACACCACCTGCTTCGGCAATGAGCTTTGTGCCCGGCCGCAAATAGAGGTGGTACGTATTCGCAAGAATAATCTCAGCATCAAGTTCGCGGATGTCACGACTCGTGAGCCCCTTGACTGTCGCTGCGGTACCCACAGGCATAAACACAGGCGTTGTCACGTCACCGTGCGCGGTATGAATCACACCAAGGCGGGCCTTGCTGCGGTCACTCGTTTTTAAAAGATCAAAAGGGTTTGCGTTCACGACGCCAAAAATAGAAATCTTCGTCTTTTATTTTTATGGATCCCGTCGCCCTTGCGGGCTCCAGGATGACGACACCGTTACGAATTTTCGAGTTTCGGTTGTCGATTTCGCGGGGTCAAATGGCGCATTGCCTTTTTACCCGTATGCGTTGGCAAAACCCTCTGGCTTGCAGAAAGGGTATGCTCAATTTTGTTTTCGCCAAGAGGACGGAACTGTCCCGTTAAGAGATTGTGGTCGATAGCCATAGGAGCTCCTAATGTTTTTGATGGTGATGTAGCTAATATAATATAATTTTTAAAATTTTTTATGGATACACCTCACAGATAACACAAAAATCACGAAGTTTCACTAAACAACACTCTAAAGTTCCCCACAAAAAGCGTATTTTTCAAAAAATTTGAATTATTCCATATTGTTCTATAACGTTATCCAAACCGTTATCCAAGTTTTCTTGAAAAAAAATCCCCATTTTTCTTTCATACATTTAAAATAAGTTTTTTAATAGATTTTTTTCATTCTTGCGACAACAACTAAACCTTATTTTCTGCTAAACAGCAACTCATAACCAATAACTATTTTCTATATTTGTGCGCGGAATGACGATTTGATGAACAAACCGCCACGGTTAATACGAGGCACTCGATGGACTTGAAAATACTCCCTCAGCCAGACGATGTTACGTGCGGACCGACTAGCCTACACGCAGTTTACTCTTATCTTGGCTATAACATCCCCCTTAAAAAGCTCATTTCCGAAATTGAATTTTTGGAAGAGGGTGGTACGCTAGGCGTCTTCCTTGGCATTGACGCCCTCAAACGCGGATTCAAGGCTACAATTTATTCATACAACCTAAAGATTTTTGACCCGACTTGGAGCAAGCTCAAAATGCCCGAGCTTCGCGAAAAACTTATCGCTTTGCACAAGGCAAAACACGCTCCAAAGCTCAAAAAAGCTATTGACGCCTACATTAGATTCATTGATTTGGGCGGAACCGTCGCTACGGCAGACCTTCGTGCAAGCATGTTCGAAGGATACTTCAAGCGCGGCATTCCCGTTCTTTGCGGACTCAGCGCCACCTACCTATACCGCTCCCCCCGCGAATACACAAACGATAAGGACCAATCGGTTTTTGACGATATCCACGGCGAGCCCATGGGCCACTTTGTGGTGCTTTACGGACTTGACGAAAAAAAACAGTTCATGGTGGCTGACCCGGATTGTACAAACCCGATGGCTAACGGTCCTTATTACAAAGTAGACAAATTCCGTCTGATCCACAGCATTTTGCTGGGTGTCATGACGTACGATGGAAACATTCTTGTTGTGGAGAAAAAATGAAGAACACTCCGGCACTGATGATTACCTGCGAACACGCGAGCAACGCTCTGCCGGATTTCGTATTGCGCGCATTCCGCGATAGCAACGGAATTCCAGACGATGTCCTCGCCTCCCACCGCGGTTACGACATCGGCGCGTACAAAATATTTTCGATCCTTGTAAAGCGTTTAAAGCCGGACTTTCACAGCGCAAGCAAGTTCTCACGTCTTGTCGTAGACATGAATCGCAGTTCGACAAGCAAGTCGTTCTATTCGGAATATACATCAAGCTTGCCAAGCACAGTCAAAGCACGCATGCTTAGCCTCTGGGAAAAATACCGTGAGAAAATCGAAAGCTTTGTCGCGGGTAAAATTCCCGAAAAACAGCGCAAAGCAGCCAAAGAGGCCCCACTTAAAGTCATTCACTTGGGCATCCACAGCTTTACGCCAGTCTTGAACGGAGTCGAGCGCGATGCCGACGTGGGGATTCTTTACGACCCGAGCCGCCCATCCGAAGCCAAAATTGCAGAGATTCTTATCAAGAACATTCGCGATCGCGAACCGTCACTGCGCATCCGCAAAAATTACCCGTACCTCGGCAAATCCGACGGACTCACCACCACACTCCGACAAAAATTCGGACCCGCCTACGCCGGCCTTGAAATCGAAATCAACCAGAAATTGCTGAGCAAGTAACGCCCTGGGGCCCCGCCCGCATGACGTACTTTTAGCATTCTTCAAAAAAACAAATAACGAAACCTTAAATTCTCGTCTTTTTTCAAAAAACTTAAAGTTTTTCCTAATAATCTTATTTAATTTTATGCGTGGATTTTTGCCCTTATGCGTGTGCCACACGCCATAGGTGTATATGATCAGATTTTTTCGAAAAAACCTAAAAAATGGAGATAGTCCATGGCAAAAAAGATGATTGCGGTTGATGGTAACGAAGCAACCGCTAACGTCGCCCACAAGTTGAGCGAAGTTATTGCAATTTACCCCATTACCCCGTCCAGCCCGATGGCCGAACATTCCGACAACTGGAGTGCCAAGGGCCAGAAGAATATTTGGGGTCAAGTTCCTCGCGTATTTGAAATGCAGTCCGAAGGTGGTGCCGCTGGTACCGTCCACGGCGCTTTGCAGACTGGTGCCCTGACCACTACGTTCACGGCTTCCCAGGGTCTTCTCTTGATGATCCCGAACATGTACAAGATTGCTGGCGAACTGACACCCGCAGTCTTCCATGTGACCGCCCGCGCTCTTGCTATGCAGGGCCTTTCTATTTTCGGTGACCACTCCGACGTTATGGCTTGCCGCCAGACCGGTTTTGCAATGCTCGCCTCCTCTTGCGTTCAGGAATGCCAGGACCTCGCTCTCGTGGCCCACGCTTCTACGCTCAAAAGCCGCGTCCCGTTCATGCACTTCTTTGACGGCTTCCGCACTTCTCACGAAGTGATGAAGATCGAAGCTCTCGATGAAAACGTCATCCGCGACGTGATCGACGACAAGTACGTCAAGGCTTGCCGTGCACGCGCTATGACACCGGACCGTCCGACCATGCGCGGTACTGCCCAGAACCCGGACGTTTACTTCCAGGGTCGTGAAACCGTGAACCCGTTCTACGCCAAGGTTCCGGAAATTGTCCAGAAGTACATGGACAAGGTTGCAAGCTACACGGGCCGTCAGTACCACATTGTCGATTACGTCGGTGCTGCTGATGCAGAACGCGTTATCATCTCCATGGGCTCTTCTACCTGCACCATCGGTGATACCGTCAAGTATTTGAACTCCAAGGGCGAAAAGGTCGGCCTCGTCAACATCCGCCTCTACCGTCCGTTCCCGATGGAAGCTGTCGTTGCAGCCCTCCCGAAGACCGTCAAGAAGATTGCCGTCCTCGACCGCTGCAAGGAACCGGGTTCCGCTGGCGAACCGCTCTTCCAGGACGCCCTCACTGCTGTTTCCGAAGCTGTCATGGCTGGCAAGATGGCTATGCCGAAGATGATCGGCGGCCGCTACGGTCTTTCCTCCAAGGAATTCACGCCGGCTATGGTCAAGGCAATCTTCGACGAGCTTTCCAAGGCTGAACCGAAGGCTCGTTTCACCGTCGGTATCAACGACGACGTTTGCCACACGAGCCTCACGATCGACCCGAACTTCAAGCTCGAAAGCGACTTCTTCCAGGCTATGTTCTTTGGTCTCGGCTCTGACGGTACCGTTGGAGCAAACAAGAACTCCATCAAGATTATCGGTAACGAAACCGACAACTACGCTCAGGGTTACTTCGTCTATGACTCCAAGAAGTCCGGCTCCATGACCACCTCTCACCTCCGCTTTGGTAAGAGCATCATCGACGCCCCGTACCTCATTGGCGAAAACGAAGCAGACTTCGTCGCTTGCCACCATACTCCGCATCTCGAATCTGTCGATATGCTCAAGTATGCTAAGGACGGCGCAACGTTCCTCGTGAACACCCCGCACTCCGCTGACACCGTCTGGGATACCTTCCCGCGTCCGGTTCAGGAAGCCATCATCAAGAAGCACCTCAAGGTGTTCGTCATCGACGCTTACGCTGTCGCAGCAAAGACTGGCATGGGCCGTCGCATCAACACTGTGATGCAGACCTGCTTCTTCTCCAAGCTCGGTAACGTTCTCGATGCAGAAACCGCTATCAAGTACATCAAGAAGTACGCCGAAAAGACCTACGCCAAGAAGGGCATGGAAGTCGTCCAGAAGAACTGGGACGCTATCGATGCTTCTCTTGCCAACCTCTTCGAAGTCAAGGTTCCGGCCGCTGTCACCAGCACGAAGGAATTCCGCGCTCCGATCCACGGCAACGCTCCGAAGTTCGTGAACGAAGTCACAGCCGAAATCATCAAGGGCAACGGCGAACAGCTCCCGGTCTCCAAGATGCCTGTCGACGGTGTGTTCCCGACCGGTACCACCAAGTACGAAAAGCGCGACCTCGCCCTCAACATCCCGTCCTGGAATCCGGACGCTTGCGTACAGTGCGGCAAGTGCGCTATGGTCTGCCCGCACGCAGCTATCCGTCTGAAGGTTGTCGATGAATCCGCCGTGAAGAACGCTCCGGAAGGCTTCAAGTACACTCCGGCCAAGGGCTTCAAGCTCGAAGGTTCCGACAAGCCGGTATTTGCAATCTCTGTGTCCAGCTACGACTGTACGGGTTGCGGCGTTTGTACTCAGGCTTGCATTGGCAAGGACAAGACCGACGCTACCAAGAAGGCTATCAACATGGTTCCGCAGGAACCGATCAAGGAACAGGAAGGCAAGTGCTTCGACTTCTTCGTTGACCTCCCGGAATTTGACCGCACCAAGGTTAACAAGAACCTCGTCAAGCAGGCCATGCTCCTCGAACCGTTGTTCGAATTCTCTGGCTCTTGCGCTGGCTGCGGCGAAACGGCATACGTCCGTCTCGTTTCTCAGCTCTTCGGTGACCGCATGGTCGTCGCAAACGCAACGGGTTGCTCTTCCATTTACGGCGGTAACCTCCCGACCACACCGTGGGCCAAGAACAAGGAAGGCCGCGGTCCGGCTTGGGCAAATAGCTTGTTCGAAGACAACGCTGAATTCGGTCTCGGCATGCGCCTCGCAATCACGAAGCATGCAACCCAGGCTGTAAGCCTCCTCGACGAAGTTGCAGACAAGCTCCCGGCAGATCTCGTTGAAGCTCTCAAGACTCAGAAGCAGGACGACGAAGCCGGCATCCAGGCTCAGCGCGCTAACGTCGCTAAGCTCAAGGAAGCTCTTAAGGACGCAACCGACGACAAGGCTGTAAGTCTCCGCGATGAATTTGCCGACTACCTCGTCAAGAAGTCCGTGTGGATCATGGGCGGTGACGGTTGGGCATACGACATCGGTTACGGTGGTCTTGACCACGTCATGGCAACCGGCGAAAACGTGAACATCCTCGTTCTCGATACCGAAGTGTACTCCAACACGGGTGGACAGGCTTCCAAGGCCACGAACCGTGGCGCAGTCGCCCTCTTCGCCGCCGCCGGTAAGCGCGCAGGCAAGAAGGACCTGGGCCTCATCGCCATGAGCTACAAGAACGTTTACGTGGGCCGTATCGCCCTCGGTGCAAACGACGCTCAGGCTCTCAAGGTGCTCCAGGAAGCAGAAGCTCACAATGGTCCGTCCTTGATCATTGCTTACTGCCCGTGCATCAACCACGGTTTCGACCTCAACAACCAGCTTGCACACCAGAAGATGGCTGTCGATTCCGGTTACTGGACTCTGCTCCGCTACAACCCGGCCCTCGCTGCAGAAGGAAAGGCTCCGCTTATCCTCGACAGCAAGAAGCCGACTATCCCGGTTGCAGAATACATCTACACCGAAAACCGCTTCAAGGCCCTCACCCGCACCAATCCGGAAGTCGCCAAGGCACTCGCCGACGACCTCCAGAAGGAAGTGGATGCCCGCTACGCATACTACGAAGCTATGAGCCAGAACACGGCTGTTTAGTGGTTGGTGGTTAGTAAACAGTGGTTAGGCGGGGCTTTGCCCCGTAGGCCGCTGTCATCCCGGCCTCCGTGCCGGAATCACCATTCTAAGCATTAGATCGAACGAGAGTCAAGAGAAATCTTGGCTCTCGTTTTTTTGTTGATGCGTTTTGCATTTTAGAAGCGGGCATCCACTGCCAAGCGGAGGAGGCTACTCTTAAGTAGCCTTCGCAGCGCGGAGCATTCAACTCCATCAAAAGTTCCTATATGCGATAGTTGAATGCGGAGTCTCATACCGATGCCCGCTTCACTTACTACGAAGCTATGAGCCAGAACACGGCTGTGTAAGGTTGAGTAGACAGTAGGAAGTAGGCAGTAGACAGGAAACGTCGAAACCGAACCAACCCTGCAAAAACTTAAAGACGAGAGACGAAAGAAATTTCGGCTCTCGTTTTGTTGTAATAAATAATTTTCATGCGCATCAAATGCTTTTTATTGAATTTCTTTTTAGTAATTTGCGGAAGAAAATCAAGCGATGGATTCTTGTATGAAAAAAGCGCATATCATTATCTCTATTGCATTCGTTTGCTTAGCTTTTACGGCATTTTTTCTCATCAATAAAAGTAATTTCACACCCCAAAGCGACAGGTTCGAGAACAGTGCGAAAATCGACACGTTGTATCGTATTCTAAAATCTGACGGGGATACCGCCATTTGGAACGCAAAAGACTGCAATGTACACAGTTCATTTTTCTCGTGTGTCCGCTTAATACCTCAACCAAGCCCTAGAAGAAGACATATTTACCCCCATTATTCCTACAAAAACATGGATGGAAATAGATGGTTTAATGAGTTAAGTTCATCGGATAAAAAAAGATTAGCAAAAGACATTATGACATCTCTGAAAAAAAGTTATCCTATAGCATACTCAACCAAAACCCGCGATACAATTTTTGTGAACCTGAATTTCGGAAAAGATTCTCTTTCCAGTTACATTCCTCAAGCTATAAAACCAACAATGCATACCAAGCAAGTCATCAGCTTTTTCTCATCCATTCCAAACAAACCATGTTCAGAACTTCTAAGGTTTAAATCATTTTTCAGCCTTGAACCTATTGGACTCCCAGACTTTTTAACCTGGAAAGACAATGATTCGGTTTACATAGTCAAAAACGACTCGTCAAAAAACAAGCTGTGTTACACCAGACACAAGCCAGATGCCTATTGGGGATATCGCCGTCATATCTTCGAACAGCTCCCAGAAAGAGCACAAACTTACACCTACCAGATATTCAATACAACATTTAAACCATTTAAAGACACAACATTTTCATGGAAACTAGTTTATAAAGACCAGCATGGTCTTGGCGATACGTTAGATATCACGACAACGATAAAAGCTCATGATGAAAATGAGAAAACAAAATGTTTCAACTACACTACAGGCATTCACCATTGCAATTTCAATTTGCATCATAGAATAACAAAACACCACCATCCAGTCCGGTTTTATGAACCGCGAATCAAATAATTTTTATATAAACTCACGATTCTAAAGCAGCGCGTTTACTTTGGCAACAATGTCGAACATCCGTTCTTCTAAGTATGGCCCTGGACATGCCTTTTGCGCGAACCACTTGTGAAGAGTAATATTCTGCCTCAATTCAGAGTTGTCATCAAGTTTATTGAGAAGCGCCTTGTCATGCGACCAACGAAGTTTCTTGATGCTATTTCTTTTGCAGATATCGGCAACAAGATAAATGAGGCTTGCGTAAGCAGAGTCTGTGACAGCGTAAGGTGGAAATCCGTCACTTGAAACCTCGATGGTGATAGCTCGATTGTCATTCGCAGCATTACTAGAACACCAACTGCGATCAGCTTCATCAACATAAAGAGCAATACGTCCTTCATCATCTATACCATAATTACTAGAAGCCTGTTGATTTTTGTCAGCAAAGTGTGTACCGAGCGCCCGCACATTGAGATGACCGGCAGTACAATGAATGGTAATGGTATCTATAGTATGATTTCTGGGTGAAGTTTTGTTAGGACTTATTTCTGTAAATGATACGAGAGGACTATTCATTAGATTCTCCTATATGAGTGTGATAATTATTTGAATTTTTGATCATTGTCAAATCATCCCATTCGCTATTGATTCTATACAGCACGATTGCGCAGATCATCGGCATCACGTAGCCAATGTACGACGAAACGCCCGGCTTCGAGACCAGCAGATTGTAGAGCCCGTGAACCGTTACGGATAGCGACAGCACGCCCGCAATCCCCGCGAGCGAAAATGCCTTGTACGTTTTCAGCAGTTGCATACCCTTAGCGAGCGCCACCAACGTCACGATATGCATCACGCCGACAGCCGAACCGCGCACCAACACATACGCCAGTTGCGGCGCGCCCGATGACAAGATGAAACAACAATTTTCAAACGTTGCAAAACCGGCACCAATCCCAACGGCGCATAACTGGATATCGTCATCGGACGGATTGAATACATAAACACAGAACAGCATCGACAGAAGCTTCATGCATTCCTCTATCATCGGAGAAAGAAAAATAGAGGTATCTTCGGCAGAAAATCCGGACATCAATTGCATAAAACCAGAAATATACGCCGACAAAATGCAAACAATCATGCCCGCAATAAACGAGGCCGACAAACGACGAGCACCACCCCTAGTGAATAGCAAAGTAATCGCAAGCGGCACCGCGATGCAAATCAGAACATTTTCAGCATAAATCATTGGCAAGTTCCTTTTTCATCGACGTATACATCATCGGCAGCACAATTATATTCACCCAAAAAGCCATATCGTAATAAGGTTCCGGACACAAAAACATCGAAAGTTCCGTCCACAAAAAGAACGCCAAGGTCATAAAATAATCCTTACTCTGGAAACTCTTGAATCCAAGCCAAGCCATCAGAGCAAACATCACCACAAAACAAAGCACTTTAATAAACTCGAATAAAAATCCTTTCACAAAAAACAACGGAATTTGCAATATCAAAACAGAAACGCCCATCAATGACGCAAGCCACAGTTCCTTCCGGATCAAAACGCCCCTGCTCCGTATACCACGAATCAAAAGCCACAAAAAATAGATGTACGGAATCCCGAATAAAACATCTTGGAGCCATTCACCAGACCATGCAATCCACAATACGATATTCGCACCAATAAACAGGAATGTAAAAACGATTTCGGCGGGAATCTTTTTCTTGTCTTTCAACACCACATCCAGCCCTGCCGACAAAAGCAGAATCATAGCGCACTCCCCTATTTCATTAGCCGCAATCGGCATGCGCGTATCTGGTTTTAAAACATCATAAGCAATCCAGTACAGATCGCTCAAAAGAAAGCTCATCATCGCCAATGCAAAAAAAAATGGAAGAAAATAATTTTTTTTCATCAACGTCAGCCTAATTGATTGTAAAACGACAACAATCAAAACAATAGATTGAAGAATCGTTGCAACGATTCCAAAAAGAGTTTCACCATTCATCCTTATCATTCTCCCGCTTTATTTTTTTCACCAGGATTGTAAGCTGAGCTATCAGTACTCCTAAAATAAACGCAAGTAAGCCAATAATCATATATCCAATGTATCCCATGAGAATTCCATCCTTTCAAAAGCGTTTCGAAGAGCTTCTTTACCTCTAGCTAAAAGATTATAAGTCTGCTTTATATTCTTTTTTATTATTCTGCAAATTTGTTCAGGCTTCATATTTTCAAAGCACAAAAGAAATAAAGCTTGTCGATAATCGGCATCAATAGATTTCATAGCTCGATAAAGTTGAGCATCCCGTTCATTTTTCAGAAGTTTTACAACAGGTTGATAACTAGAATCTGCTTCTATATTACTCAAAAAATCTTTCTCTGAAAAAACATACTTAATCTTTCGCTTCCTTAAATAAAGTAAAGCTTGATTTTTAGCAATAGCAAAAAGCCATGTTTTAAAAGAAGCATTTTCTCTTTCTTTATAACGAGCGGTTCCTGATGCCAGTATTGCAAAAGTATCCATCATCAATTCTTCTGCATCATCAGCATTTTGAACAAAACCGTAAATAAATAAAATTAGCCCGTCCCTATATTTTTTAAAAAGACTTTCAAGGGCATAACTATCATTATTGGTCAAAAAACGAATATATAAAAGTCCATCGTTTTCGGGCATAAGACAGTCTCCCTTCAATAAATCCCTATGTTTGTCATAACATTCCAATAAAATTCTACGTTGTTCATTTTTTCTCCTGGTATTTCCGAATTCAAAAGGTCTTTGTTTTTTTTCTTTCATTTTCTTAATTACTTGACTTTTATTTTTTACTCACCATTTCGTTTTAAATTTTTCTTTACATCAAAAAAAACAAACAAAGTTTACAATTTTAAACAAAACAAATTAGATTTCATCTCACTAAACAATTTTTGCTATACGCATTACATTGAAGCTTCCAAAACAAGCAACAAATCACTCTATTTCACACATTTTTCAGCAAAACGCTAAAAAGAATTCAAGATTCATTCATGAATTCTTAAGCTTTTAAACAAGCACACTTTTTATCAAAAAAAAGTGAGTAAAAAAAAGATTTTTAGCTATTAACAGAATAGAAAAGGATTAACAAATTAGGAGGAATTATGAAATACAAAACCGAGGATGCTTTAAAAGAAATAAGACGACGAGCAAAAAAAATTAAGCAAAAAAATGAAAAAAAATTAATAAATACGTTAACCACGACAATTAGCTTTACATTAATCGCACTCTTTTCAACAATAAGATTTTTTTCAGGCTCGGAAATTTATTTAACACCAACTGAATATGGTTCATTTATAATTTCGGCAGAAACAAGCGAATATGTATTAATTGCAGTTATAGGATTAATCCTGGGCTCAATCATAGCATTTGTGATTAACGATTTAAAAAACAATAAATAATCCAAAGTAAAAATTTACTCAAACAAAACACAACAACTAAAACATTCAAAAAAGGAATAAAAACATGCCTATACACTTCGATCCAATAAGCCATAAAAACATAAATGAGCTCTTACAAAACAAAACCATTTCTCAAGCAGAATTGGATAGCATTATTAACAATCCAGAACAAGGATATATTGGTCAATGGACTGGAGGAAACCTTACTGGAGCCCCCGTGTATCATATTGAATATGAAGATACAACTCCAGTAATGCTTCTTTGGACATACAATCGCCAAACACAGACAATTCAATTTTTGGGATTATATTATCGCCACCGCAATAATAATAACAACAATAACAACAACTAAAGCACTTATTCAAAACAGAATAACTGTTAACAAATCATCAAATAAAAAAGGAATAAAATTATGGCAGTACACTTTGATCCTATAAGTCAAGCAATGATCAACTCTCTCTTATTAACGCATTCCATTTTCCAAGCCCAAGTGGATAGCATGCTTAATAATCCAGAACAAGGTTTTCTTGGTCGATTGACTGCAGGAAACTTTATTGGGGCCCCAGTGTATCATATTGCAGGTCAATATCCAAATACTGGAAAACCATTTTGGACATACAATCGCCAAACTGAGACAATCCACTTTTTGGGAATGTATAATCATGATGGTCAACGTTATAACAAAATTCATGGTACAGGAGATGGGCCTAATCATATATAAGACCACACACAAATTCATTTCAACGTATATCACTAAAGCAGCTATTATAAACAACTGTTAAAAACTTCAAATCAAAAAAAGGAATAAAATTATGGCAGCAACAATCGATTTTCCTTCAAAATTTTACGAAGAAATCAATAATGTTATTGGAGGAAGCAACCCCAATGAAAAACTCACGCTTTTATTGCCAGGTATTGCACTAACAAAAAGCGATTTTGCATATGATTATAAGAACAACGAGCCCAAAGGTCCCGTCATTGAAGCTAACGAATCACGCTTAGCAAACAAACTTTATGATCTGGCAGAAGTGGTTGGCGGTGATAATGGAAAAACATTGGAACACCAATACAAGTCCGCATTGGACATGTTGACTCCCAAAGTGAACCCCATTTTGGCAAAAGCCAAAAACCAGCTTCGAGATCTTCTCATGAAGCCATTCCCATACAAATTCGGCCCTAAAAACATCAAAAGAGCTGAAATATGGGACAGAAATGAGCTCAAAACGCCTCCTCAAAGCAACACAGAAGAACCACAATCTAGCGATACAACAAAGTACACATTCCAAGAAGTCTTTTTCCGCCTCTACAACGATTACGTTGAACAGCTCGGAGAATGGGCTAATGAACGCCAGCGTAGAAAGGAATATTACTTCAAATTGGCCGAAGGAAAAAATTTCGAAAATGAGGCTCAGAAAAATAAATGGTACGAAGATCAATATCTCCAATGGTTCGAGGATAACGGAGAATCTTGGCTAGCTGCAGTTAACCAAAAAATGTCTGTTTTACTTTCTGTATTCTCAGACAATGATATGAAAATCATCGAAGGGATTCTTGATAGCGGTTTTGGAGCCGAACTACAGGAAGCTCGTCAGACATTAAGAAACTTCAGGAAAATCAATCCAGATGGAGGATATATTTATCCAGTAAAATTCAACCCTACAAATTGGTTTGAATATTTGGATACATCTTTTACACCTGTTGATCTAGTAAACTCTCCTGCAGCAATCTTAGATCAATTAAGACTTCTGTATAAGAAAAGAAATTACATTAACAAAAGAATTCTGGATATCACTTCTGAAATTAAGACTTCTGATAAAAAGTTAACAGAAGCTAAACAAGCTATAAAAAAAGCAAAAAAAGAATTCGAGGAATGTGATTCAGCACTAGAAGAAGCTGTACATACAAGTTTTACTGATTTTGCTAAATTTGCAGCAGTAACAATTTGTAAAATCAAATGTCCTCCAGCATCAATTGAAAAGTTAATTGAAAAAGATCTAGGGAAAGAATTACCTGCTGGTGAAGTAAAAAACTCTTTAAAAGATAAACCTATAGAAAAACGTGTAGCAGATAACAACGAAGACTTCAAAAAACTCAATGTTTCTGGTGATGACAATCTATTAGAAGCTGCCATGAGAATGAAGGAGTCTCAAAAAGATTCCACTCAAGATGTAAAAATTGATAACAATACAATTAAAGAAATAAAGGGACTAGACATACCAACGACAATTAACGAAGGCTTAAACACTCTAGTCGAAGGAACAAATCGTGTCAATTTAGCTCAACATGTTTATCTTAATACCATAAACAACTATACAAATCTATTAAGCAAAAATAATGAAAATTCTGTAATCAATCAAAGTCTAAAAAATGAAATTTCTACTCTTGTAATGGAAAAACAAAATGTAGAAAGCGACATTCAAGATCTTGAAGATAGACTGAATGCAGTGAAGGCTTCAGATATAGAAAAATGTTTTTCAGATGCAGTTAATCCACCTGCAGTTCCTGAAGGTTTTACGCAACTTACAATTAGTCATGACGTTTCATCCGCAAGTAGTCACTCTTTAACAACATCAAGTAGTTCCACCAGTACTTCCGATTCAGGATTTTGGATTTTCAGAAAAAAAACACGTTCTTCGCAATCTCAGTCAAGTACAGAAAGCCATTTCGAAAATAAAGCATTTAAAATTGAAATTGGCATGAATGTTGCAAAAGTGGGTATCGAACGAGAATGGTTTAATCCTGGAATTTTCGCATTGACTGAAGAAATGTATTCTGTTGCAGAAACAACTGATGATAAACAAAAAAAATTATACATTGCAGAATATGAAGACAAAGATTCTACAAAAAAAGTAAGAATTCCCAAAGGTTCAGGAGTATTCCCTTGTTATCCAACGGCAATGGTTATTGCACGAGATGTAACCATTCGTTTAACATCGAGTGAATTCTCTGATTTCACAAAACAGAGCGAATTTTCAAGTGAATGCTCAAGTTCAAAAACATTCTTTGTTTTCAATGCCGGCGATAGTTCAAGCACACATACATCTTCAGGATCATCTGGGTCGGACTCCAGTAGTAGAGCAATATCCCTTCGTTTTACAACTCCGCAAATTATTGGTTTCTATCAACAAATTGTGCCAGAAGATAAGAGTGAAATTTATCCTGAAAATAATACCAATGACAAAAATGTTGAAAGTATTGAAAATAACATCGTAAAATTCATCAAGGCATACGAAGATGTTATTGACGGAAGGCTTCAAAAAGAAGATAACAAGTCTACCGAAAACAATCAAGCATCTTAACCAATCTTCAATCTAAAAAAATGGAGACGGAAAATAAAATTTCCGTCTCCATTCATAGCTTTTTTCATGCAGGTAAAAAAATGGTAAACAACAAGGAAGAAACAACTGTAAAAAAAATAAGTTCATTGTCTTTTTCAGACGCAATTTACAACGAGATATCTTCTGCAATTGGAACAAATAATAGCAATCAGTTTCTTTGCCTGCAAATTCCAGGTACCATATTAAACGCAGATGATTATAAATACGATTACAAGGGTAATGCATCTAAACCTTTAATTGTAGAAGCAAACGAATCCCGTCTTGCTAATAAAATGTTTGATCCTTGTAAAATCACAAAATCAGACAATGGGTTTTCTTTAGCATATCAATACGAATCAGCATTAAGCACACTAACTCCTAAATTAAACAAGCAAACAGCAGATTTTAAGAACAAGCTTCGACAGCTTTTATTAAGTGAATATCCATACGATTTCGGAGACGGGAATGAAACAAAATACACATTGCAGCAAGTCTATTTCAGACTTTATGACGATTACATAAAAGCATTAAACGAATGGTCAAAAATACAAAGCAGTAAAAAAGAAGAACTTCAAAAAAAATATACAACAAGAAAAGAATTTAAGGAAGCTTATATAGAATGGTACGAAATAGAAGCAGAAAAGCATATTGCAAATATTGACGAGAAAAAATCTAAGATTCTTGCAGTTTTTTCTCCAAACGACATGAAAATACTCGAAGGAGTACTTGACAGCGGCACAGGATCAGAACTTCAAGAAGCAAGAAACATTCTCAAAGACGTTCGTAAATTAACACCAACAGGTGGCAAAGTTTATCCAGTCCGTTTTGTACCATCAAATTGGTTCGAAATGATTGGCACATCATTTACTCCCAACGATTTAATGAAAAGTCCAGAAGATTTATTCTCGGACCTTCAAAATCATTCCTTAAGAAGAATGCAGCTTTGCGACTTTATACAAAGCATATCTTCTAATTTTAAAAATTATAAGAATACAGATATTGAATTTTTAACATTTATCAATTTAATCAAAGAGAAGCAATCATTATTAAATATTAAAGAAGAATTATTAAAAAAAACAGTTGATTCATTAACCAAAAAACAACAGGTTACATTAGATCAAGCAAACGACATCAAAAAAATAATAGCACCAATAAGTGACATTCACGCCACCATAGGATATGAAGTCGCATTATTTTTCATAACAAAAGAAGTAAAAAAATATTTCTCTAAAAAAATTAGCACTAATCAAAAAAAAATTATCTACAACCAAATTGTAGAAATTGCAAACATACGCAAAGAGTACATCGATGCTATAAATGATTTAATAAAAAAAATAGAAATTGATTTTAAGAAAAGCGAATTCCATTCATACAATCAGCATTTTTCGCCTATTATAAATCAACTTAAATCTATTAATGAAAAAATTGTCATTATCCTAGAGCAAATAAAATACGGCATAAACATTCGCAAAAACACCTTAGACAAAAAAAATTCAATAATACCTATTCCAAATGGATTTACACAAATTACGATAGATTCAATAAAAAATGCAGAATTTATATCTTCTGATAACAGTTTTTTCAATAAGATTAATAATGAGTTATTAGAAAAAAGCACCATAAGCATTACGATGAATGTTGCTAAAATTGGGATAGAACGAGACTGGTTCAATCCTGGTATATTTGCACTAACAAAAAACATGATCAAATTAGGGAGTACATTAATATCGCCTAAAAAAGATTATAACAATGGATTTGATCAAGAGCGTTTTGATGAAATGTCCAAATGCATATTTCCATGCTACCCAGTTGCTATGGTTATCGCAAGAGACATTTCAATCACATTTAATTTTAATGAAAAAGATTCTTTGTCAGAACATTACAAATTTATCGAAAAAACGGCAATGTCAAGACAGGATTTTTTAATGTTCCAAAACAAATCTGGTAATTCAACAATAAAAAAAGCATCTTCACATGTTTCAACAGAAGGTAAAAGCATTGTTGTTAGAATCGATTCAACCCAATTAATTGGCTATTGCCTTGAAGCCACAAGAGCAGACAAAAGCGATTCACTAGAATCTTTAAAAAAAGCCAATGAAGAAAAAGAATCTGAACAAGCAAGTTCTAGCAATATCAAAACGTCTTCGCAAACTAATTCTACGAACGTTCCTCCCACAAACGGTATTGAAAAAAAGATTAAATTAGCACAAAAGAATTTCAGCAGTCCTTTAAGGACTTTAGGAGTAAAATGTATGGCCCAAGCCATTCCAAATCAAGATACAGAATCACATACTGAAACAAAAAATGATTCTAAAAAAGAGAAAACAAATGTATCCTCGATTTCTGATTTTGTTTCCGGTTATCAATTTTTAATAGAACAAAGTATTTTCAATACACTTAAACATTAATCATAATTTTTTTTGAGTAAAAAATAATAATTACGCATTTAATAAAATAAAAAGCCCTCTCAAAAAAGGAGAAAAAAATGACAAGTAATAACCAAACCTCTCGATATCTTGGTTGTTGGAACATTTGTATTCGAACAAGGAAAGATATCATTGATGACTTGAATCACTATTTTTTTGAAAATATTGATTCGCAAAAGTGTTCGTATTCACCGCTTGCATATCTTGGCAAGCAATGCTTAGGTTCAAACATTTTCAGCGGAAACAATCATGCCATTCTTGCAAAGCAAGTAATTCACGAAGATGGTACAATCCGCATCATTGTGGCAATTTTCAATAATGAAGGTCCACAAGCTATTTCCATAGAACGTATTCTTGAAGGATACCTTGAACCTCAAAAGTATGACATTGTTATTGAACCTAGTATTACAATTCCGGACGATGCATATGCCGATTTTGAATCGGTTATGAAAAACTTCGTTGATTTGATAATTGAACCTTTTGTTTACCTTGGATACCAAAATTGTGCAAAGGGCGTCAATAAGTTTTTTGCGGCCGAAGTAACTGCCTTAGATGTCTCCGGTAAAAAAGATATTGCATTGATTACTGTTAACGCAGAAGAAAACACCTTCTTTGTAAACAACATTCTCTTTTAATTTTTTTTCAATTCAAGACTTTTAAGCAGTTTACAAACACATAATATAAAAGGAATAATAAAATGTCTTCAACAAACAAAAAAAAGAACATCTTCAAATTATTCGTAATTTGCATAATTTCATTCATTATAGTAGCCTGCTACTCAGCAATAAAAGTTAAGGATGAAGTAATTCAAGCAGTACGAAATGAATTCGGAAAGAGTGCAATTCAAACAGAATCAAGAGAGAATTCAAGTAAAACAATCCAGCAGAACTTCAAGCTTTGCTTAGATTCTGCTAAATGGATGAACAAACTGAATACCATAGATACATCCTCATTCACCGATAGGAATAATCACAATAGCCATGATATTGCAGCTTTTTTATGCAAGACAGGTCATTTACCAAGTTTCTATATGACAAAAAATAATTGCAAGATTCTTAATGGGGAAATAGATTGCGTTAATCCTCATATCCAACCTCTTGCAGGACGTATGATCGGAGGAGATGTATTTAAAAACACAGAAGACCCCAAAAATCATCTAAGACCGTTGCCTGACGGATTCGGTTATAACGAAGCCGATGTAGACTATGATTCAACAGAAAATCATCGCGGATTTCATCGTCTTGTTTATCGATTTGATGATTCTCAGAATAAAACCTGTTATGTATACTACACAACAGAACATTACAAACAGGGTTCATTTTGTATTTATCCCCCAACCACAAAACAATAAAATCAACATAAGGAACTTTTATGAAACTCGCAATTTCAATTTCAGGTGGTGGAGCACTCGGTATTGGACCTCTGCACTTTATGCGACGTATCGAAGCAGATCTTGGTTTTCATCTCGCCGATGCAGGAGCTGCCTTTGCAGGAACTTCAACAGGATCCATCGTTGCAGCGGGCCTTTGTACTGGCATGACGGCCACACAAATCTATGACCTTTACAAAAGTAATTTGCCAGCCATATTTTCAAAGGTACAAATCCCCAAGGCATTAAACTACCTTTCCTCGGATTATCATCTTTACGATAATACAAATCTTAAAAAGCTTTTGCAACAGAATTTCCGCCACAAAATGTACGAATTCAAAAAGCCAATTTTTATTCCATCTACATTCATGAATGGCGAAAGTGTTGAAAAAGTTTGGGATCGTGGAGACGGCATGTCAGACCAGTGGTTTGCAGTGCTATCAAGCTGTTCTGCCCCTACATACTTTGATCCTGTAATTCGCAATAACAACGGAAAAAAGGAAATCTATTGCGACGGCGGATTATGGGCAAACGATCCAGTCATGGTTTTGGAATCAGGCTTGAATAAAGTGAAAGAATTCAAGAATAACTATAAGATTCTCACATTCAACACAAGTATGCGACATGCTCATCAAGCTTTCGAACACGAAAGTCTCATTGGTTGGGGTAAGTACATTATGAACGAATGGGTAGCACGCACAGGACGATCTGGATATTTCCAAGCATGTGCAAACATCGGAGAAAAAAATGTGTATCGTCTAGCTCCCATAGTTAATAAGCCTTACGCAATGGATAATCTCTCTATTCTTGATGAGATTATCAATATTTGGGATGATCTGTACGAAGCAGAAGGCATGAACGTATGTAAATTCATCAATTCTACTGAATCAGCAGAAAAGATTACAAATCTCTAGCCACTCCAATAACAGTATTTTTAGAGTCCTTCCTCGGGGACTCTTTTTTACACAGTTCGTATGAAAGAGCTCCAATTTTTCCCTCGTTGACTTCAAAGTAAACCTTACCCCAAAGCTCTGCATTACAAGATTTACTCATTTAACACAGGACCCGGGGCTCTTTTCTGAATTTACCCCCATTTAAGTATGTTTTTTTTAACAAAAATTCGAAATCTTGATGTTTTTTTCAAAAAAAATGGTATTTTATAGGCGGTTATTACTATTTCGAATTTACAGAGGAATTTCATGAGCTGGTCATACTCTAGAGAGCACCAAAAGAATATCCTTTGCATGATCATGGCAGGCGGTCAAGGGAGCCGTCTTCAGCCCCTCACCCGCGACCGTGCAAAGCCCGCAGTCCACTTCGGTGGAACCTACCGCATCATCGACTTCGTACTCAACAATTTCATTAACTCCGGCATTTTTAAGATCAAGGTTTTGACGCAGTTCAAGAGCGATTCCTTGAACAAGCATATTTCGGCCGCTTGGAACCTGAACGCTAGCCTCGACCAGTATGTGGACCTTGTTCCGGCACAGATGCGTACCGGCGATGAATGGTACCGCGGTACTGCCGATGCTATTTTCCAGAACATCAACTTGATTACCGACGAACGTCCGGACCTCGTGGCTATTTTCGGAGGCGACCACATTTACAAGATGGACATCAACCAGATGATTGATTTCCATTTGAGCCGTGCCGCACTGCTTACGATTGCCGCCATTCCGGTTCCGGTTGAAGAAGCCCGCGAATTCGGTATTATCGAAGTGGATGCCGACAATCGCATGGTGGGCTTTGAAGAAAAGCCGAAGGAACCGAAGCAGATGCCTGGCCGTCCGGGTTGGTGCCTTGCGAGCATGGGTAACTACCTTTTCACGAGCAAGTTCCTCGTGCGTGAACTTTTGAAGGGCGCAAGCTCCGGTGCAACGGACTTCGGCAAGCACATCATTCCGCGCTTGTACAAGGAATATCCGGTTTACGTTTACGACTTTAACACAAACATCGTCCGCGGCGAACAGGCTTCTACCAAGGGTTACTGGCGCGACGTGGGTACGCTTGACGCCTTCTTCGAAGCAAACATGGACCTCTGCTCCGAAAATCCGCCATTCGACCTGTACAACAACTACTGGCCGATTCGTACGTTCAACTGGAACCAGCCGCCTGCACGTTTCTTTGCCGGCGACAACAACGCACACCAGGGCGCAGCTGTGGATTCCATCGTTTCCGCAGGTTGCATTATCGGTGGCGGTACGGTCGTCAAGAGCATTCTCTCGCCGGGCGTAACTATCCAGAAGGACGCACTCGTCGAAGAATCCATCCTCTTCCCGAATGTGACGATTGGCCCGGGCGCCAAGGTGCGTCGCGCGATTGTCGAAAAGGGCTTGCATATTCCGGCAGGATTCCAGATTGGTTACGACTTGGAACGCGACAAGCAGCTCTTCCACGTGACCGAATCCGGCATAGTCGTCCTCGCCAAGGATACGATTATAAAAGCCTAACAAGGCGAGTGCAGCGCCAGACCGCTTGCGGGGCTGGCATTGTCGAGCCGCTAAGGCTTGCGCTCAAAGAGCGCCAAGCTTGATAAAGCGCCACACTATCGGCATTATCCCCCAAAGTATAGAGTGCCCGCCATAGCGCGGGCATTTCCTTTTTACGTTGAAACCCTATATTTCAACTAGGCATTCCAAGCCCCTCCCCAAAAGCGCTATAAATTTCTAAATTTGCACGCATGAACGAAGATAAATGCGCTACATTCTCTCAGAAGTTACAAGATATTGCAAAAGCTCCCAAGTACCGTGGAGCCATTTTCCAGATTGAAGCCGATGAAAAGGGCCTCGCCCTAGTTGACGTCAAAGAAGCCAGTCTCAAAGTCTATTTGATGATTGACCCGGAATGCGACAAGATTTTGGAAACGAGATTTTTCACGTATGGCGGGCCGGTCTTTACCGCACTCGCTGACTCGTTCTGCCGCAAAATCCAGATGGCAACGGTCGAAGACGCTTGCAAGATTACCGCCGAAAGCCTCGAAGAAGAACTGCGCGACACGCCGAACGTACGAGCCCTCCCGGAGAATCAGCCCGAAATCAAGCAGATGAACCACCTCATCGCGAAGGTTCTAGAAGTCTACCCCGAAAAGAAGGCCACCGCAATCATTGTTCGCGAGAAGATGGAACGCATCAAGTACCGCACGCAGACCGCCGAAGGCCGTGCCGAAGCGGATGCCGAATGGAACGCGCTTACCAAAGCCCAAAAGATCGAAAAGATTGAAGCCTGGTTGCACCAGACTGTCCGCGGAACGCTCCAGGGCGACGGTGGCGACATCCAGATTCTCGACCTCACCGACGATAACCGTTTGCAAATCCGCTACCAAGGCGCATGTGCCGGTTGCGGTAGCGCTATGGGCGGCACGCTCTTCTACATCGAAGACGAACTCAAGAACAACGTTTATTACAACATAATTGTAGAACCGGAAGACCCACTGGCAAACCTTCCGCAGAATCCTGACTTGCCCGGACTCGACGACAACAATCCACCAGCAAGTATGTACTAAGCCTGTCCTCTGTCATGCCGGCCTCCGAGCCGGCATCAACATTTCCTATATTAAAGTTTGAAAAATCACAAAGGAAACGATATGTCCGAAGAATTGAATCTTAAGTTTGTTGATCCCGTACCGATGCGTTACGGTGAAAACTCCCACCAGTCTGCCGTGTTCTACCGCGACCCGACCTGCACCGAAGCAAACCTCGCTTCCGCAAAGCAGCTCTGGGGTAAGGAACTTTCGTACAATAACATTGTTGACGCTGATGCAGCTCTCGAAATGGCTCGCGAATTCAGCGATGGCAACGCCGTCGTGATCGTAAAGCACATGAATCCGTGCGGTCTTGCCACAGGTGAATCGCTCCGCGAAGCTTTGGAAGCCGCCTGGGCAGGTGACCCGGTGTCTGCATTCGGTTCCGTAATCGCCGTGACCCGCAAGGTTGACCTTAAGACTGCCGAATTCCTCAAGGGTAAGTTCGTCGAAATTTTGCTCGCTCCGGCATTCGACGATGACGCTCTCGAATTCCTCAAGAACAAGTCCAAGGACATCCGCCTCCTCGAAGTTGGCGAAATCAAGAAGGCCGTCGCCTGCAAGGTCTATAAGCACGTGATCGGCGGCATGCTCGTCCAGGACCGCGACATTGGCACTTGGGACAAGTTCGAATGCGTCACGAAGGCCCAGTTCCCGAAGAACAAGGAAGACCTCGCCCGCTTCACTTGGCTCGTCACGAAGCACACGAAATCGAATGCCATCGTGATGTGCTACGAATACAAGCCGGGTTATTTCCAGGTCATGGGTCTTGGTCCGGGCCAGCCGAACCGCATCGACTCGAACCTCCGCCTCTGCCAGCCGCGCGTTCGCGACAACGTCGCACGCCTCCCGGAAGCAAAGGAATTCTTCGATGAAAACGGCAAGCTCATCAACGAAGCAGGTCTCAAGGCTCTCGAAAAGAAGATTTTCGGTGAAGTCGTTATGGGTTCTGACGCCTTCTTCCCATTCCCGGACAACGTCGAAGCCGCACACGATGCCGGCGTCCGTTACATTGTTCAGCCGGGTGGCTCCAAGAAGGATGACCTCTCCATCGAATCCGCAGACAAGTTCGGTATTGCGATGGTGTTCACCGGAATGCGCCACTTCCGCCACTAATTCAAATAAGGTAAGAATGATTCCAGTTTCTCAAAAAGAAACAAACCAAAGAGAGAAGGACCTCTACTATGCGGTCCTATCTTTCTTGAAGTCTGTTCGCAAAGCCGGCAAGACAACCGCCAAGGAATGGAGCGATTACCGTTCCAAGCTGAAGGGTATTGCGCCAACGCCCGAAATGAGCAAGGCAACCGACATGTGGACGATGGATAACTTGGATCAATTCCAGCCGGACAAGACGCAACTCCCTCCGCTGAACGATATGGAATCTGTTGCAAGGGTTTCGCCTGAATTTTTGTCACAGCTGCTTGAAGCTTTGTACTACGGCATGCTGAATCTGACTCAGGCCAACTTGATTTCAGATGAAATTCAAGATGCGGACCCGGAATGCGTCAGCACGGCCTCCCTCGAAGAATTGCTGGTCAAGCTTTGGATCGGAAACGCCAAGAGCTATAAGAAGATTGTGGTTAACTAGACGAAAGAACGCTGCTAGGCAGTGGTTAGTAAACAGTGATTAGTAAACAGGAATATTTAAGTGGCTAGTAAACAGTAATCAGTAAACAGGAATGTAAAAGGAACATTCTTATTACAATCCTAACCACCAACCACTAATCACTAACCACTATTAATGATTTATTATGAGCAACAAAGTTAGAGTTATCGGTGGCGGTCTTGCAGGCTGCGAAGCGGCACTTCAATTGGCAAGCCGTGGTTTTCAAGTCGATTTGTACGAAATGCGCCCCAACAGGCAAACCCCCGCCCACAGGGACGGTCACTTAGCTCAACTCGTTTGTTCCAACAGCTTTAAGGCTTTAGGGATTACAAGCGCTCACGGACTTTTAAAAGCCGAGCTTACATTGCTCGGAAGCTTTTTGCTGGAATGCGCGCGCGAAGCAGCAGTGCCTGCAGGCGATTCCCTCACCGTGAACCGCGACATTTTTAGTGAACTTGTCGAAAAGAAAATTGCAGAATTTCCGAACATCACGCTCCACCGCGAAGAAGTAACAAGCCTTGAAGGCGATTGCCCGACACTTGTTGCCGCAGGCCCTTTGGCAAGTGACGCCCTCGCCGACGATATTTTTAAGCGTCTCGGCAGTAACCGTCTGCATTTCTTTGATGCTATTGCGCCGGTGGTAGAAACGGACAGCATCGACTTTGACCATGCTTTTTACCGCAACCGCTGGGAAAAGGGCGAAACCGCAGACTTTATTAACTGCCCGCTCGACAAGGAAACTTATACCGAATTTGTACGCAAACTTTGCGAAGCCGAAGCCACGGAACCGCGACCGTTCGAGAAGAAGGAACTTTTTGAAGGTTGCCTGCCGGTCGAAGAAATGGCGCGTCGTGGCTATGAAACGTTACGCCACGGGCCCATGCGCCCTATCGGGCTTGGGCTTGGAAACAACGGTCATTTGTGGTATGCCGTGATCCAGCTCCGTGCCGAAAACAAGCAGAAGACTTTGTTCAACATGGTAGGTTTCCAGACGCGCCTTAAGTGGGGAACGCAAAAGGAAATTTTCACCATGGTGCCGGCGCTTCGCAATGCAAAATTCGCGCGCCTCGGCTGCATGCACCGCAACACGTTCATAGAATCGCCCAAATTCCTCGATAAAACGCTCCGCCTGCGCCCGGAACTCGATTGTGCAAAAGGCATTCCGCCTACATGGTTTGCAGGCCAGATAACCGGTTCCGAAGGTTACACCGAAGCCGTTGCCACAGGCTGGTACGCTGCCTGGAACATGGCGCAGACAATTTTGCACGGACACGCCGACCCGCTCCCCGAAGAGAGCTGCATTGGCGCGCTCATGAACCGCCTTGTCGAAGAAAACGAGGACTTCCAGCCAAGGACGGGGAAATGCTCCCGTCCGTACGCAAGCTTATGAAAACTTTTAGCGTCTCGTCGGGAACCATCCAAAACGTACTGAAGCAACTCGCCGAAGAAGGCCTTATTTACAGCATCCGCGGCAAGGGATTTTTCTGGGGCAAAGCCCCCGACGCTAGCGATTTGGCGCAGTTACTTTCGCAAACGGTCCATCGCGAAACCGTTCTTGAACGCCTTGAAAAAGAATTTACCGCCGACTGGGAAAAAGGCTTCCTTGACCCGAACAAAAATTTGCCGCTCGCGAAGGAACTTTCCGACCGCTACAACGTTTCGCAGACGATTCTCCGCAAATTCCTGATTCATAAAGTCAATCAGGGAATCCTCGTGCGCAGAGGGCGCTTGTACGCCTTCGCCTCCCCGCTCAAGACAAAAACAGTCAAGAATTTCAGCGAGATTCTGTTCGTGACGCGATGTAATTCGTGGGGCGGTTTCACCGCCGAAAGCGAACGCGAACTCGACTTTTTGCGCCTCGTTTACCAGAACGCGGGCGAACAACATTTCAAGCTCATTCTGCTAGGTATCAATGAAGAAAGCGGTAAGCTCATCGACCGCAGCGGAAAAGTTTGCCATTTAACGGACTACCCGAACGTAATCGGCGCAGTACTTTCGACGCTCTTGGTGCAAAAGCCGCATGCGCTCTTGCAGCTTTTTTACGGAGTAAAATACCCCGTGTCCGTTTGGTGGGAACACCCGCTGCAAAACATCCCACCACGCTTTTTAAGCAAGAACAACTGGGCATTTTTCAACTCCACATTCGGCGAAATTCCGGGCGTGCAGATGGGCAAATTCCTTTTGCAGAAAGGCTTCAAAAAGGTCTGCTATTTTTCGCCGTACCATAACAGTTCCTGGTCCAAAGACCGCTTGACCGGTCTCCAAAACTCCGGGCTCGAAGTCATTCCTTTTACCGATGACGAATACGCAAGCCCGTGGGATTACAAGGAAATTGCAAGAGCAAAAGTATCAAGACTTTCCGTCGAAATATATGCGCGCAACCTTGTCAAGAAAAAACTTTTGCAGTTTGTACAGAATGTTCCGCCGGATTGCAACTGCTGGGTTTGCGTCAATGACGAAGTTGCAGGGCTTTTCAGCGAAATAAGCGATGAGGGCAATTGCATTTTGCCCGGTGAAAAGACCGACCCGAACGTACTCGGATTCGACAACTCTGCCGAAAGCTACTTGTTGCGCATCGCATCTTATGACTTCAACACCAGCGCGCTCATCAAGCAAATTTTCTACTACATCGAAAATCCCGATGGCTTCGGGAATAAAAAACGCCTGCACCAAATTCTGGGGCAGGTCGTTGAGAAATAGCTTGCGGCATAGCCGCAGCTTATAGTTACTTCGCCCTTCGGGCTAGTTACTAGTTAATAGTTACTAAAAAACTTAAATACAAGAAGCATCTTGTTTATTGCAATCTAGTAACTAGTAACTCAGAACTTGTTACTCCAATATATCCTATACGTTCTTATTCACGATAATCGTCTTGGCTTCGAAGGTTTCGCGGTCGATCCACTTGACCATCAAGGAGACCTTGTTGTCAACGTTCAGAGCGTCCCAGTAAGCCTTGAGCGTTTCTTCGGCGGTTGCGAAAATCGGCATGAGCTTCGGGAAACCGTTGAAACTCGGAATCGGCTTGCCATCCGTTTCGTAGGTGCTGATGAAGTGGCCAAGACCCGGGAGAGCCTTTTCGAATTCAAACGTCATGCGTTCGCAGCCGGCGTCTTCGCTATTGTTTCGGCTCTTGAGGATGGAGAGCTTGTAAATAGCCGGTTCAGCATTCTTGTAGTGGATGCCGGAAATACGCGGAGTGAAGTTCGGAGCATCGTCTTCGTACTGGCGAGTGCGGAGAGCGCTTTCGAACGTGCCGCCGAGCTTGATGGCATTGTAAATCGTGTCCGTCTGGTCGCCGTTGGTGATAATCTGCACGTCCTTCGTGTGGCGAGCCGGATAGTAAATGATGAGGTGCGGGTCCGTGAGCTTCGATTCGTCGAATGCCTTGGTCTTCATGAATCCCGTATCGGCTTCGATTTCGAAAACGCGGTTACGGCTGTTCACGCTGCGGCCCATGATCCAGTAAACCTGCACATAGGACTTGCCGTCGGCGCTTGTGCCAAGCACAATGCCGCGGCCAGGATAAGGGTTATTGGATAGGGCCTCAAAATTCTGTTTTGCTTCGTCTGTGTATTTCATGGCTTCAAATATAGCAAAGAAGCACGCGAAGAGGAGCTATGCACACCACAGAGACTCTCCGAACACTTCGAACTATATACTCCAGAAGCAGCCAGATCATAAGTACATATCGTGCAAGTCGTATCATAAACGTATTCCACATAACCATTATCCTCTACACGGATAAGATGGAACAATGTATCGGGAGCCTTTTCGGGAGCAGGGCCCGGAACAACATCAAAGACGCGCCCAAAGTACTCGAAGTTTTTGATATCCGTTTCTGTTGCCGGAATATTAAACGTATGATATGCATAGCATATCCAATTCAGGCTAATTAAGGTCTCGCTTTCCGGCACGACTCGCAGGGTATCCCCCACGCGCTCAATCTGCACTTCGTCGTTATAGTATTCATCATCCACATGCATGTCCGGAATAACAATTTGGTAACCGACGTTTTCCGTATTCGTCAGGTAGGCTTTGTTACCGGCATTGGCTTTGTTCATGCTGCAAGGACCTATATTGGCAATGGCGGTCTTGACAGCCTCGTTTTCGCCAACGGCGCTATTGGCAACGGAGACCTTGGCAACCTCGTTTTTGTCAACAACGCTATTGGCAACTTCGTCCGCGCCCGTGCAGGCAATAAACATAAGTGACAGCATGGTTGCGCATGCAACGATTTTTTTCATATCATTATCCTCCTTTAATTAAAATAATTGAATGTATACTTTATTCCGCATCGACAATATCCATGATTTCCGGAGCAAGAGAGCCAAGACCATTATCGAAGTAGAGTAATGTCGCATGAGTGTAGGCATCATCGTTATCTACGGAAAAATCAATCTTGGATTTGCAAATACACCTTAGTGCATTCGTATAATCGTATTTCGCCTTTACAACAACCGTGTCTCCAGAAACTTGGACTTTGAGGGTGTCGATTTCGATATCGCATGTGAGCAAAATGTTTTCGATAGAAAAGGTTGTCCGCTCGGTACCGACATGCCTGTAAGCTAACGGAGGAATCCTTTCTCCATCGGCGACAACCAAAGAGCCTTCCATTATGCGTTCGTTTTGACATTGGACATTGGCATCTGTAATGACGAGGCCCGATGAGCTCGAACTTAATATGTCTAAGCCGTTCTCCGATTCAGGGACGCCGCTACTCGATGCATTTGACGAATGGCTATTTTCTGCAATGGCATTGGGGTCCACCGTTCCTCCACCGGAACACGCAATCACAAGCATCAGAAACAGTAAACCTGAGACAAGAGCAAACTTCTTAAACATGTTGCTCCTCCTTTATCTTGTCCGTAAACGGGAAAAACTGGAAATTAATTCGACAAACCCGGTTGGAACCTTTGTATTCGTTAACAATGGAAAGGATTTTCTTGCTGCAAGTTTCTAGCTCATCGATAATTCTTTGGTTCGCTTCTTCGGTCACGCCAATTGTAAGCCCACTAAAATAACGTTCATCTGGAGAATAGCGTTCTACGGCACGAGCCGCCATGTTCGCCATTTCTTTGTGCATGGTACGAATGGCAATGGGCAAAGCCTCTTTAGAACCGATAACATTCTGTTCTGTTTGCAAATAGACTTTGTCCCCGTCTTTTTCCAGGAATCCGGCCTTGACCAAGAAATTCAAGATGTCGCGCACTTCTTCGGCTGACACGTACTCCTTGCATTTTTCGGCAAGGTCGCGCGGGTTGGCACCAGGCATCATCGGGGCTAGTTCCCTGAGTACGGGGTACTTCCACGATTCATAATACTGGAACGCTTCGCTGTCAACGACACGCATGCTGTGTTCCAACGCAATCTTCTGCATTTCAAGGAGCGCCGCCTTCTTGACCGAATCCTTTTTGGCGTTGCAGAACGTGACCATTTCGCGGAAGTAGTCTTTCTCGAAACCGACAAGCCCCAAGGCTTTCGCGACATTTTCGATTTTAGGCTTACCTAACCTGCTTTCGCCCTGGCAGACAAGCTTCAAGAAGTTCGGCGAAGAAAAACCAGCTTTATTGCAGAACTCGCGCCACGAGAACGCACCCAAGCGTTTGCGTTCGTCGTAGTAGTCCTGCAAATAGAGGCGATAATCCTTATATTCGAGAATCGAATTCATGTATATCAATATACCTTTTCTCTTTTTCCAATTCAATAGAATTCTATACAAAAATCGTGATTTTATATTCAAATTTAGGCATTTTCATACAACTTTTAAAATTAAAAATAAAAATACTATACAGCCTGTATAATATTAAAAAAGCCGCTATAAAAGCGGCTAAAATTTGATTGATTGGATCTATCGCTTCGGATTATAATTGTTCATGAGCACCATCGCGAGGGCCACGCAGAACATGATAACACTACCGACAACCACCTGCTGCTTGTGATCGTATTCGCGCTTAATGTAAGTGGGATTTTCCTCGTTCAGTTCCTGGAGCGTTGGGCCTTTGGCAAGCGTTGAAGAATCAACGCCAAAAACCTTCTCTTTTTGCTCTTCGGTCATGTTCAGCGTGCTCACGTAAGAACTGTCCGAGCGGTCCATTTTCGCAAAGGTTGAGGTCGGGAAAGCCAGAAATAGCGAAACGAGAACAGCAAAAACAAGGCGCTTCGACTGGTTCGACAGGCTCACCAACCGGTTCAGCGACCTTGTTCCTTTCGTCTTTCGTCTTTCGTCTTTCGTCTTAGCCTTCCTTCGCGAGCTTGTCGAGGATCTGGTTCACGAGACCCGGGTTAGCCTTGCCACCGGACTTGCGCATCGTCATACCCACGAGGAAGCCCTTGAGTGCAACCTTGCCTGCCTTGAATTCAGCGAACTGAGCGGCGTTGGCAGCGCAGACTTCACGGACCACAGCTTCAATTGCAGCGGTGTCGGTCACCTGCACGAGGCCCTTTTCCTTCACGATAACTTCAGGATCTTTGCCCGTTTCGAACATTTCGGCAAACACGGTTTTTGCGATCTTGCCGTTGATGGTGTTGTCGGCGATGAGGTTCACGAGAGCGCAAAGCTGTTCCGGCTTGATCTTGAGAGCTTCAAGACCACCTTCGACATCCTTCATCTTGGCGAGGAGTTCCGTGATAACCCAGTTAGCGAGCACCTTGCCGTTCTTGCAGTTCTTGGCGGCAGTGTCGTACCATTCGCTCACGTCGCGGTCTTCGGTAAGCACCTGAGCGTCATATTCAGAAACGCCGAAGTCCTTCATGAAGCGCTTGCGGCGGGCATCCGGCAGTTCCGGAAGCGTGCGGCGGATTTCTTCGACAAAGGCAGGGTCGGTCACGAGGCGGACCATGTCCGGTTCCGGGAAGTACTTGTAATCGTGGGCGTCTTCCTTGGAGCGGATCACAATCGTCTTGTCGGCGTTGGGATCATAGCGCTTGGTGCACTGTTCGACTTCCTTACCGGCATCGAGCGTCGAGGCCTGCAAGTTCATTTCGCAGTAGAGAGCCTTTTCGAGGTTCGTGAAGCTGTTCAAGTTCTTGATTTCAGCACGGATGCCGAACGGAGCGTCTTCAGAGGCGCGGAGGGAAATGTTACCGTCGCAGCGCATGTTGCCGTTTTCCATGTTGGCGTTCGAAACGCGGGTGTATTCGAGCGTCTGCTTGATCTTCTTCAAGACGAGCACGGCTTCTTCCGGGCTACGGATATCCGGTTCCGTCACAATTTCGCAAAGCGGCGTACCGCAGCGGTTCGCGTCAAAGTGGCTCTGCGTCGGGCTCATGTCGTGGATGAGCTTACCGGCGTCTTCTTCCATATGGATACGGGTAATGCCCACGCGCTTCTTGGTGCCATCGGCCTTTACAATTTCGAGCCAGCCGTTCTTGCAAATCGGATGGTCATACACCGGAAGTCCACCCGTCTGGGTAATCTGGTAACCCTTCGGAAGGTCCGGGTAGAAGTAGTTCTTACGGGTCCACATTGCGTTCAGGTCGATTTCGCAGTTGAGGGCAAGGCCCAAGCGAATAGCATATTCCACAGCCTTCTTGTTCGGGACCGGCATAGCGCCCGGCATACCGAGGCAAACAGGGCAAACGTGCTTGTTCGGGCTGGTATTCACTTCAATTTCGCAACCGCAGAACATCTTCGTCTTGGTCGCAAGCTGACAATGGATTTCGAGACCGATAACAGGACAGTAATTAGACATGTTAAACTCCAGAAAATTTTACGCGGAAAAGATAGTAATTAGAACTTAGTGCTTTGAAATTAGAACTTAGAAAAGCCATAAAAAAAGCAACATCGCAAAACAATTCTATTGCAACCCACAGACCATTAATGCTTTAAAGAGATTCTATCTACAGACGTACAACTTTTTACCTAAACGAAACCATTTCAAAAAAGCTTGACTTTTATGTTTTTTTACATACCTTTATAAAAAGGCAATACGAAAGAAGGAGTTATCATGCAGAAAAATATTTTTGCCATGAGTATGCTTTTTTTATCGATAATCATATTATCGGCATGCTCGGATAATGATGAAGGGACCGCCGTAGAATCCGATAAGCTAAAGGTTTCTTTGGATTCAATCACTGGATATTCGCAAAAAGGGCCTTTCGTTAAAGGTAGTGATGTCCTTCTTTATGAACTTGAAAACGGACAAACACTAAAACAGACTAGTCATAGCTATGCGGGGAAAATAATCAGCGATGACGGACGTTTTCGAATAAATGCAGACATTTCAAGCAGATACGTTTATCTGCAAGTTAAAGGATATTTCCATAGCGAACTCGTAGGCGACATATCAAGTGGAACACTCAGCCTTGAAACCGTTGCTGACGTGAGTAAAGGCAATCAAGTGAACATAAACTTGCTAACTCATTTGGAATATAACCGAGTTCTGTATCTTGTAACAAAAGAGCATAAAGACTTTGCAACAGCAAAAAAAACAGCACAACGAAACGTATTCAACGTATTCCATATAGATGCTACAGATTTTGATAATTCCGAAAATCTAGAACTTGGTGGAAAGAGCAAAGCAGATGCTGCTCTTATCGCAGTCTCAGCAATACTCTTAAGTAATGCAATTTACAACAAAGACGACAAAAGCTATAACATTTCTAATGAAGACGAAAAAAGAGACTGTGGTGCAGCAACATTGACGGAACGATTAATGAGAATTTCTACCGATATCGAAACAGACAGCGTTTATAACAACGACTCCTTGATTACCGTTTTAGCAGATATCGTAGAACAATTTCATCACAAAAAAGAAATTATGATTGGAATCAGAAGGAAACTTGAAAACTGGGGATACGGCAAAGAACAAGACATTCCCTATTATGAAAAATATCTCAATCAATTTTGGGCAACAGAATACGGTCTTGGCATATGCGATTCGACAACCGTTGGATCAACAAAGCAGAATCAAAATCCCCACAGCGTTAAAAACGGAAATAAGTTCACCTGCGTCGCTCCTAGAAAAAACATTGACTGGAATGATTACTTTGGCTGGGATGGATACTATGGTTACTATTGGCTAGATTGCAATCAAATGCATGATGAACGTGGTGATTATAATCCTTGTCCTTCAAACTAAACAGAAAGGATATAGCCATGCAAAAAAGATTCCATTTTATTCTTAACGCTTTATTGCCCTTTTTATTCGTAGCCTGTGGAGACACAAATAGCGGATCAAATACAGAACTGGGAAAAACAACGATTTCTTTGGACTCTATTACAGGATATTCGCAAAAAGGGCCTTTCATCAAAGGAAGCGACATTCTAGTATATGAGCTACAAGACGAAAAAAAACTCAAACAAACTGGGAGCAGTTTTGCAGGTAAAATCATTGATGAAAAAGGACGTTATCGAATCAATGCCCGCGACCTTAAAAATCAATATGTCTATCTACAAACATCAGGATATTTTCTAAATGAATTCACCAATAAAAGCTCCGAAAAAACTCTTAGCCTAGAAGCCATAACAGATGTAAGCAAGCGAGAACAAGTTAACATTAACCTACTTACTCATTTAGAGTACCATCGAGTTGTTTATCTTGTTACACAAGAAAAGATGAGCATCAATGAAGCCAAAAAAAGAGCACAACATGATATATTTGAAGCATTCTATATAGATACAACATCATTTAAAAATTTAGATATATCTCCAGAAAACCTCAATATCGGCGGAAATACAGAAGGTGATGCCGCACTCATTGCCATTACAATTTTAATGATGGGAAGCTATGAAGATTGTGTAAAAGGAGATAGAGAAGAATATGATAGATGTTCAGCTTTATTAACCGATTTATTAACAAGCATCTCTACAGATTTGGAAAAAGACGGCAAATGGGATAGCAGTCCAGAAAAAAGCGATTATCTTTATTGGTTATCACATGAATTATTACAAGGTGCAGCCCCAGACATTTTTTCCAAAATACGCAGAAACATCATGAATTGGTACACTCTTGATTCCGTTCCCAACTTCGAAAAATATATTGTAAATTTCTTCGAAAAAGCAAGTGGTTTGGGGCATTGCGACTCCTCTATCGAAGGAGAAGAAAAAGAAATGGATCTTGATCCAGAATACAAACAAATGCTAATAAAAAACAATAAGAGTTTCAAATTTAAATGCATGCAACAGTACATCCAAGTATACGATGAAAAAGAGCATTCGTACACAGGGCACGACAGTGCTACGGGATGGTGGTACTGGAATCAAATATAAAGAGACTTTTCCATCGAAGCATCGTCACCCTCGATTTAGTCGAGGGTCTCAACAAAACAAATTTTTATTGCAAGCCGCAAGCTTTAAACTTTTTGAAACGATTCCTTCTATATTCAGCCAAATTTTCTGAGCACTTCTTTGAATTTTTAGTTTTGTAACATCCTTTTATTTTATGTAGTGCTTTCGCATTTTTATCATAGACAACACTATCTAAATCGCCCGTGCGATTAATACTATCTAAAATGAGACTAACATTTTTCTTAAAAGCGAGAGAATCAAAGGCACTCGCGCACGGGCATGTTTCGTCACAAACTTCCAGAACAAATCTTGCAAAATAAGTTCGGTCCATAACATATCCTGTACGCTCAATAAATTCATCCCCTGCGGCAAGGCAAATTCTATTACACGAGTTTACAGGAATAATATTTTCATAATCGTTGCAAAGTCTTTTACAACGGAAACGATCACCATATACATTTACGGTATCGTTTCCCTCTACATATTGAGCTTTGATACTGCAAAATCTATAGCACTCGACGGCTGACGAAATCTCTCTAGCAAGAACCGAATCCCGATTTACTTTTTCAGGAACTCCGTTTTCTTTTTTTATCTCGGACGGTTTCACTTGCGGAAGGTTCTTCATTTCCTCTAATTTTTTCGCATGCAACCGACGTCGAACATTTTCGTACGAATCAGACTGTTCGGCTTGCTGTTGGTTTTGCGATTGTTCTTTTTTCTCAGAACAACCTATTGTTAGCATTGTCATAAAAACTAGACAAATCGCAAGTAGCCCCGATTTTTTCATCTCCCACTCCTTCTAAATTTTAAATTTCGTCTAACGTAACGACGAGTGCATCGGTTGCATCGCGGAAGTTTGCGCATTCCGTAAGGAT
This sequence comes from Fibrobacter succinogenes, assembly GCA_902776765.1. Classification (GTDB taxonomy): domain Bacteria; phylum Fibrobacterota; class Fibrobacteria; order Fibrobacterales; family Fibrobacteraceae; genus Fibrobacter; species Fibrobacter succinogenes_N. The sequence goes on along the minus strand of CACYRP010000003.1, from coordinate 69,914 downwards.
GCAATCGGCGCCGTTCACAAATGCGGTGGCAAGGCGCAAAGCCTCCCCTTCCGTCAACTTGTGGTTTGTACGGGCAGCAGCAGCAAAAAACTCCGCCGCCTTGAGCGATACATCGGCATTCACTTCGCAAAGGCGCACATTCGCAGACTTCTCGAAGAACTCGCGGTACTGCCGAGCAAGCACGCCATCATTTGCGCCATACGCCTTTTTGCAAATTTCAAATAAAGTCACAGACGAAACAAGAACCTGCACGTTGTTCTCGTAAACGCCATCCAACACACCCGACACCACCGGGTAATAGTCAGGATGCATCTGGAGGAGTCGCACCAGCGGCCCCGAATCCAAAAACAAAATACGACTCTGTTCTATAGACTTAATCATAATCTTCTGCAACAATTCGGTTCTGTATGGATCCTCCTTCGGAGGATGACGACAAACAATAAAACCTCATCATTTTTTCAATACAAGCCTTCGCAACGTCCTCTTAATCATCTTCTTTGACGGGTTCGTAAATTTCCATGTAAGCGGCATCGTGACGTTGACCAGAACGCATCATCTTGAAGCGGCCTGCTCTCGGATAAAAATATCAATTCATCCATTCACCGCTCATGTCAGTGCGCTTGGTTTTAATGGCAATCGGCTTTTCACCCATATAATAATCCCGTTTGTGAGGAATTACGCGTTCCATGGCGCGGTACGTATGCACAGAATTTCCAGCGCGGCGTTCAATTGTTCCATGTCCATCTTTGCTCCACGTGATGTTCACGATTCCATGATCGTCCTGCAACGGTTCGCAAGTGTCAAAACCGCTCGCGCACCACAAATATTTCGGATAAGAGAACGTATACGAATCCAAGTTAAACGTCTCGGCAACGCGGTTGTTTCCTTTAAACGTCGGGTAATTGCCCGCAAGCGTGTAACCGCCAACATTGTAATCTTCGCAACCGTGCTGAGCCACGCGAACGACGCGGTTAAACACATCGACGCCAACAGCGCAACCTTCTTCTTTATAGACAAAGCGGGCATGGCCGTTGATATTCTTCTTTTCAAGATTTCCCATCTCGATTTCGGCAACGTCTTCATCCTTGCCGTTTTGCACAATGATATTAAAACGGCTAGCGTTACTCGGAGAACTCTTCAACACCACGCGTCCCGTTTCAGAAACGTATTCGCCGCTCAAGTCCGCATATTCCTGCATAAAGCGGTCCAATTCCGAACGTTTTACCCAAACGTCGCCAAACTTGCAGTTCACCGGCACATAACGAGGCGGGGTCTTCGGTTCCACTTCTTCGTAAGTCACAACGCGCTGTTTTTTGGTGACCGTCTGCATTTTTCCATTTGCACCACGAACTTTTTCTTGCACATCCACAAAATTTTCGTGTTCAATGCGGTCTTTCGGGATCGGGAGTTCCTTGATTGCGTCAGAAGACGTCAGGTACCCTAGCGAACGCCTTTCGTCAATTTCTCCATTAATTTTCTTATAGACATCCAGTTTCATTTGGGCAAAAGCGCTCGCCGTACAAAGAAACAACACCACCAACAAGTTTTTTTTCAAAACGAACTCCTATTTTGGATATTTAAATTAGATTAATGGGGGCATTATATGTAGTAAAAAAAAGATTATGTTAATTTTACTAACATTTAAATGAGGATTTAAACACAAGTTTAACACCAAGGAGATCGAAAATGAAGAAAATGTTTCTTGCTAGCTGCCTGCTTGCTGCATCCGTTTTTGCAGCACCGGCCGCGGAAGATGTTAAGGCTGCAACCGAAAAACCGGCAGTAGAAGCTAAGGCTGCCGTGACTAAGGCTAAAGCCGTAACGGCAAAGAAAAAGGCAAAAGTTGAAAAGGCCAAGGAAGACGCAGCTAAGGCCGCTACCGACGCCAAGGCTGCCGCAGTAGCAGCTCCGGAAGCCGCCAAGGCCGAAGCAACAGCCGCAGTCGAAGCCCAAGCAGCAGAAGCAAAGGCCGCAGCAGAACCGGTTATTCCGGCAATCGCTCCGGAAGCTCCGAAGGCTGAAACCGCTCCGGTTGCCGAAGTCAAGGCACCGGAAGCCCCTGTCGCAGAAACACCGGCACCAGTTGCAGCTCCTGTTGCAGAACCGGCTCCGGTCGCTGAACCGGCACCAGTTGCAGAACCCGCACCGGCTGTAGAAGTTCCGGCTGAAGCCCCGGCAGAAGTTGCCGCTACAGAACCGGCATCTACGACATCTCGCAAGAAAAAGAAGATGATCGAAAACGCCGTCTTCACGGTTAATGAAATTGATTTCGATATCAACGCAGACTTTGAACTCGAAGCCGGCAAGGTATTCTGGACCACCGAAGATGATGACAATTCGGACAACCTCGAAAAGTGGAGCGGCGAAGCCAACTTCGCCATCCTCGCCGAAACAAAAGACTTCAAGGGCAAGCTCGCTCTCGCCTTCTACCCCGGTGACTTGAAGACCGATAACGCCAACCACAACACGGGCTCCGTCGAAGACTACTTCTCTATCGATGAAGCATGGGCACAGCAGAGCTATGGTCGCTTTAGCTTCAAGCTCGGTCGTTGGGACAACACCGATAAGAACGGCGACTACTTCGGTGGCTACATCGATGGTTACAAGAACGGATTCCTCTCCACGCAGGATCCGGAAAACCAGTTTGAATTCGGCTTCGTTGCGAACGAAAACATGGACGTTTCTCTCTCCTTCATCAGCAAGGCCACCCACCTCAACAAGGGTGACCTCCGCCTCGCATTCAACTTCCACGACCTCCCGAGCCTCGAATTGTTCGACATCCAGCTCGCTTATCGTAGCAATGTCTTCGATAAAGTTCACGACAGCGATGTAGACGTATTCCACAACGCATCCTTGAAGGTTCGCGCTCCGATTATCCCGAACTTCCTCACGGTATTCGGTGAAGTTGCGCTCATGGACATGTCCAACGATCTCGTTGCCCCGCTTACCGGTGGTATCGAAATGAACTTCAAGACTGTTGATCGCGTCATCCTCGAAGCTGAATTTGTACACGACCGTTACAAGAACGGTTACTACGAAGGCAACCCGAAGCATGTCAAGGACGTTCTCGGAGCACTTTATCTTGAAAAGGCTCTCACAGATCGCTTCTCGCTCTCCGCTGGTTTCCATAGCTATGGCGCCACCAGAGACTTCATGCTCTCTGGCAACCTGATTGGTAGAATAAACTAAGATAAAACAACATTAAAAAACAAAAGCCCCCATTCGGGGGCTTTTTGTTTACAGCTAAAAAGTTATTGGTAACAGATTGTAGGTTATAGGTTGTAGGAACAGAATCATACACCTCGTGCATCTGTACAGAGCAGCGAAGCCACTATAATAACCTAAAACCTAATCCCTACTAGAAGCCCTTACGTTCCAAGTCAAGCAAAAGTGCCTGGAGCGATTCTTCTACCGAAGCACGGAAACTCGTCGAACCCAAACTGCAACTTGCAACGACTTCGTTACCGGATGAAATTCGAATTACATCAAAGCCGTTTTCGGATGTAAAACAGACAGTCAAACCTTTATTCAGAGCTTTTTCTAGTAAATCGCGCATAGCGACTCCTTTAATGATGTGTTCAAAAAACTTGGGTTGGCGCACCAACAGACTTAAACTAGGCTTTTTTATACCAAAAAACAAGCAAATAATTTTGAATTTCGCTTATTTCTTTGTATTTTATGAGAGCAAGGGGGATATTATGTTCGACTTTCACATTCATTTGGCACGATTACCCCAACCCAAGCAGCTAACGCAGCAGCTTTGCAATGAGAACTACGACTTTATCGCAGTCGCATGCGAACCATGGGAATGGGATGAGGTCGCTCAGCTAAAAAAAGAATTTTCGACAGAAGTTAAGCCATTTAAAGCGGCTTACGGCATCCACCCAATGATTGCGTGGCAAGCAAACGAAGAAATGTTTGCGAATTTGCGCAACTATCTGCAAGAAGACAAGCATGCCATGGTCGGCGAAGCGGGTATCGACAAGAGGTATCCAGGATACGAAGACGGGACCCAAGATCAAATCTTCTTAGCGCAGGCAGGACTTGCCTTGGAGCTCAAGCGGGATTTGCAAATCCATTGCGTTGGAGACTACATGCGATTGTTAAGGCTTTTAAATGAAGCAGGTTTTCCGCAAGACAAAGCGCAAGGACAAGATGCAGAACATTTACACGTGTTGTCTCGGCTACAAGAAGCGCCGAGACCGATATTCCACAGATTCGGCGGAGATACAAATTTCGTGAAAAAAGCACTGCCTTTCGGGGCGCTCTTTTCGCTACACGAGGACAGTTTCCGTAAAAAATCGACGGCGGCCGCCATCCCGCATATACCGCAAGAACGCGTGTTCTTTGAAACCGACGCCGATGAATCATTCTTGGACCCCGATGAACTCGTCGAAGGTCTCGAAAATCGCCTTGAATCAGTGCGGCTCGCCTACGCCAAGTGCCGTGAGTAACGGGTCTGCGGACCGTATAGTCGCCGCCTGCACTTGAATATTTGCGAACGCCCGGAACACTTCGAGCGTTTTTTTCGCCATTTCCACAGGAGTTCCGCGCCCGACTTCGAACACGGCCTGTAGCGGCGACATGCCCAAATAACGCATGTTGCAAGTGCAAAGACTACTGATTTCGCCAAGCACACGCGGGTCCGGCGACGGCGTTTCAGCAAATGTCGCCACAATAACGCCCTTGCGGAGCGCAAGCCCCTGAATACGCAAACGACCTGCCAATAGACCCAGTTCGGTCACGAGCAAAAGCATCTTCGCGGGAGTCGGCACAGGGCCAAAACGGTCCTGCAATTCGCTTTCGATGTTCTGCACATCCGCCTGCGACGTGATACGTGCAATGCGCTGGTACAGCGAAATTCTCGTGAGGCCGTCTTCCACATAATCTTCGGGGAGGTAAGCATCCACGCCGATTTCCACACGGGGCTGTATCGGCTTTTCGAGAGCACCGCCGCGAAGCATTTCGACCGCTTCACGCACCAAGCGCACGTACGTTTCAAAGCCGACTTCGGCAATAAAGCCGTGCTGTTCCTGACCAAGCAAGTTCCCTGCACCGCGAATTTCAAGGTCGCGCATGGCTAGCTGGTAGCCGCTACCGAGGTCAGTAAACTGTTCCAACGCCTTGAGGCGGCGCATGGATTCCTGCGAAATTTCGCCTCGCTGCGGAATGACGAGGAACGCCTTTGCCAAGACGCTGCTGCGACCCACACGGCCACGCATCTGGTAAAGCTGGCTAATGCCAAAGTGGTGCGCGTTCATGATAATAATCGTGTTCGCGTTCGGCACATCCAATCCCGATTCGATAATGCTTGTGCTCACGAGAATATCGAATTTGCGCGAAAGGAACGCATCCATCACGCGTTCAAGCTCATGGTCTTCCATCTGGCCGTGCGCCACAGCGACTTTCGCATCAGGAGCCATCGCTTCGATATCTTCGGCGAGCTTTGTAATCGTCTGCACGCGGTCATTCACCACAAACACCTGGCCGCCACGAGCGAGTTCATCGAGAATGGCGTTCTTCAAGACTTCGTCATCGCGCTGCATCAGCTTGGTTTCGACCGGCAAGCGATTGATGGGCGGCGTATTGATGAGCGAAATATCGCGAACGCCCGTCATGCTCAAGTGCAGCGAACGCGGAATAGGCGTGGCACTCATGCTGAGCGTATCGACAGCAAGGCGGAGCTGGCGCAATTTTTCCTTTTGCTTCACGCCAAACTTTTGTTCTTCGTCGATAATCAAAAGTCCCAAATCCTTGAACTCGCTCTTGTTCGATAACAGCGCATGCGTTCCGATGACGATGTTCACGGAACCTTCCGCAATCTGCTTGAAAATTTCCTTCTTTTCCTTGGCGCTCTTGTAGCGGTTCATCAAGGCTATGTTAATGGGGTAAGCGGCAAAGCGTTCGCAGAAATTTTCGTAATGCTGTGCAGCAAGAATCGTCGTCGGCACGAGAATGGCGACTTGCTTGTTGGAGGCCACGCACTTGAATGCAGCACGCATGGCAACTTCCGTCTTTCCAAAACCCACGTCACCACAAATGAGGCGGTCCATCGGGCGACGGCTTTCCATATCGCGCTTGATGTCGGCCGTGGCACGGAGCTGGTCTGGCGTCGGATCGTATTCGAACGAATCCTCGAATTCCTTTTGCATGTTGCCATCGGGCGGGAATCCGAATCCTTCGACGAGTTCACGCTTAGCATAAAGTTCCACGAGATCGCGCGCAATCTTGATAACCTTTTCCTTGACGCGCTTCTTGATGTTTTCCCAAGTTTTGCTGCCGAGGCGGTCAAGCTTCGTTTCAACATCGTCCGAGCGGTCGAGGCGTTCAATCTTCTGCAAGTCCGACACCGGGAACTTCAAACGGTCGCCGCCATCGTATTCGAGCAACGCGCAGTCAACCATACCGCCGTTGACTTCAACACGGACAAGGCCCAAGTAGCGGCCAATGCCGTGGTCTTCGTGAGCCACGAGGTCACCGCGATTGAGCGACTCCACCATCAACGCATTCGTCACCGAGCCCGCAATCTTGTGCTTACGAGCCTTGTTCGCATGGCGGTTTAGAATTCTCGATTCCGTGAGGAACGCGACATTATCGTCTTCGAGCCAAAAGCCTTCGCTCAAGTTTCCGATAAAATAATCTTCGACCGGCAAGCCATCAAAAATTTCACGCAAGCGGTTCACGCCGCCAAGCGTCTGAGCCATTACATAAACGCAACCGCCCTTGTCATAAAATTCCTCGATTTCTTTGGCGACTGCATCCGCGCCATTCGAAGTAAAATCTTGCGGACGCATGTGCATTTCGTGCCAGTTGCCATCATCCACCTTGACTCGCGTCATATCCAGCGACGCGCGTCCTACGAACAAACGCGAAAGTTCGCCAATCTTGAACCACAAATCGGCAGGCGAAGCGATTCCCGCATCCGTAACACGGGCCTCGTCATAAGCACCGCGGAATGCACCATACATTTTCGAAGCTGTTTCCGAAAGCAACGAAAGTTCTTCAAAAACAAGCGACGCACGCGGCATGTAATCCAAGAGGCTCGCCACCAAACGCTGGTGATGCGGACGATGCCACCACAGCGATTCTGCAGAACATTCTTCGCCCGCCATCACCGATTCCGGCACCGTAAATTCACCCATCGGGAAAAACTCGATATGCGTCATCTGCTCCAGCGAGCGCTGCGAGAAAATATCGAATGCTCGGATAGATTCTATTTCGTCACCGTAAAATTCAATACGGATCGGATGCGGATAAAGCAAGCAGTTCACATCGACAATGCAACCGCGAATCGAAAACTCGCCCACGCCGCTCACCATCGGCTGTTCTACAAAACCATGATCGAGGAACCACGGGCGTAAAGACGAAGGCTCCAGCTGGTCGCCAACGCGGAGCGTACGCACCTGACGCATAATATCACCCGGTTCCGGGAGTTTCATCAAAAACGCATCGAGCGGACAAACGACAACGAACGGCTTATCTGTACGCGAAACATCGCGGAAAAACTTCAGACGTTCCTCAAGCACGCCTTCGAACGGTACCTTGATTTCGTAAGGTTTCAAGCCGAGCGACGGGAAAAAACGAACAAACTCCTCGCCCACCATGCTTTCGAGATTCTCGACCCAGACTTCGGCACTGCGGTAATCTTTCGCAATCACCAGAATGTTCTGCGGACTTTTCAAGAAACGGTTTGCGACCATCATCGAGGCAAGCGGAACCGACGCGCCATTGACGTGAATGGCCTCGTTATTAGCATTTTCAAAAAGCGAAATCGCAGGGAACGAATTTTCTTGAAGGAATTCCGAAATGGTAAGCATAGAGGGAAATGTAGAAAAAAAAAGGCTCACCGCCAAAACCCCGTTTTAAAATGCAAAAAGTACGTCATGCGGGCGGGGCCCCAGCTCAGAGTTGACGCCTATGGCGTCAGCGGCTTCACTCGGTCATGAACGCCTGCTAGCAGTCGTTCGCGACTCTCGTTTTGCACGCTACTGCGAAGAAAACACCTTGGCCGACGCTTTCATTTTTCTGACGAACAATCATTATCATCATATTATTTAACCACACATCTCGCTTATACGCAAGCATAAGAAATCATATAAACATTTTACATTTCTTTTTATTTCAAAGAATAAAAGAAATATTCTTTTTTTTGTATTTTGCGGTTGTGATTATTAACGATTGGGTTTTGGAATGAAAAAGAAGTTTATTGTCATTTTCGGGCTGGTTTGTTTAACCATATTGTTGTTCTTCGTATTTAAAAACGAGTGCGAGAAAACCCAGATCATGTACCGAATTTTGGAGTTCAACGGAGATACAACAGTCTGGGATCCTGCCGACTGCACCATTCACGATTCTTCGTTTTCGTGCAGTAAAGAGATCATATATAATTTTCCTGATATAGAAAAAAGGCTTAGAACCCAAAAGCAAAAATCAGATACAGCGCTTCAAAAAAAACAAAAAGTCATTTACAAAAATTTAAATTTCGGTAAAAACGCCATTGTAAATTATATTCCTATAGCAGATATTCCTGCATTCGACCGGAACAACGTCGCAAAGTTATTTTCGCACCTATCAGGAGAGCCATGCACCTTTCTTTTAACATTCCGTTCAAATTATAAAATTGAGGCAATTGGACTTCCTGATTATTTTAAATGGAAGACGGAAGATGCAGATAAATTATACATTCGCAAAAACAAAGCAGGACAAAACACATGCATATCTTTAAATGATATAGTATCAAAACTTCCTACAGGACGTCCTCTTTATTATCCAACTAACAAAAAATTTAATCAGTCAAGACATGATGTTGATGTCCGTTATTTACCCGAAAAAAAAGAAATCTATAAATACCAACTACTTAACTATTCTCTCCTATATAAAGACACTACTTTTTCATGGAAACTTGTCTATAAAGATCAGTATGGTCGCGGAGACACACTAGATATCACGACAAAATTCGAAACAAGTCAAAACTACACTCCCATAAAGTGCTACGATTCTGCAAGAAAAATAAGTTCAACAAAAAACATCCCCTTTTATCGTATTCTTGATTTTAGAGGAGATACCATTATTTGGCATCCTTCTGATTGTAAAATTTTCGGTAATCGTTTTTCTTGCATTCGTAGAGTATCTGCACCCAAGGAAGAACAATGCATTTACCCGTACTACAATTATGCAAATGCAACTTTTTTAGATAATCTTTTTTCATGCGTTCGTAAAGTATCAGCCCCCAGAGAGACACTATGCGATTACCCGTACCAAAAAAAATATTATGCAAAAGCGACTTATAAAGATCTGAACTTTGGAAAAGATGCTATCACAAATTACATTCCTGTAGCAAACATTCCCGAATTCAATCGCGACTCTGTAGTAAAACTCTTTTCTATTTTGCCAAGCACATCCTGTTCTGCATTGCTGACATTCAAATCCAATTACAGTATAGAACCCATCGGGCTACCTAAGGATTTCGAATGGCGAAGAGACTTTCCGAAAGTAATCGTTAAAGAGATTTCTAAAAAGAAAAAGATGTGCACCCTTGAATATCGGAGTGCGTCCAAACGTCCCGATCCCTACAAACAATACCGTAACGTTATTTTCGAAGAATTGCCCGAAAAAGCCCGTGTTTACAACTATCAGCTTTTCAACAAATCGCTTCAATCTTACAAGGACTCAACCATTACATGGAAACTTGTCTATAAAGACCAATACGGTCGTGGCGACACGCTGGATATAACAACGAAATTCGAATAAAACAATTACCAGAAATGGAAGCCGACACCACCGAAGATATGGGGCCTTAATTTTCGTGGACCTTTCTCTTTTTTCACTAATCCACTGCACTCATCAGCTCCATTGCAACCTTTCTCATCGTTTTCCATAGATTTATATCCATATCTCATTTCGAGTTTTGCTTTAACCGTAAAATATTCACCCACACTAAACTTATCAGTTTGTTTAGAAATCCAAGGTCTATATTCTAGTTGCAGCCCTGCGACAAATGGATTACGCCAACCTGCAAATGGTACAACCTTTAAATATTTTGTTTCATAAACATCAAATCCAATACCACCTGTGTATAGATGGTCTTCGTAATAGCCTCCTTTAACATATTCAGATTTTTTCGGTTGTTCTTTACTATATAAAGTTGAAACAGTTTTCGATCCAAATGGTAATTCACGTCCCAACTCAGAAATCCACGGTCTAAATTCAAATTGCAAGCCGCCACCCATAGGGTTATGTTCGGATTTATTAATCACGCCCATTATAAATGGGAATGTCTTAATATACTTTGACTCATATGCATCTACACCTGTGCCATAAATTTTCCTATGATTGGAGAGGTATGCCGGTTGAATTTAGTCTTTTCAAAAGCGTCAAAACCTGCACAAAAAATTAAGGAAAACAGAAATCGAAGATACATATAAAATAAGATACATTTTTTTCACTTTTAAAGAAGCATTTTAAGGTTTAAGAGCTGTACAGGTCCATTTTTGTGTTTTATTTTAACCATTTTCCTGCCTTACTTTACAATTCTTGAAATATTGAGCTATCTTTATATCGTCAAAAAGCAAAGAGGTTTTTGGCACGCACGACGCAACTTCGCCATGAAGACGCCACACGTGCAGATATTATGAAAAAGATAATTGTAGTGAACACTCCAAAGAATTGGAAGTTTCACATTCCCGAAGCCGAAATCGTCTCGGCAAAAGACTACCTGACCAATCCTGATTTTACAACACAGAAAAACGTCCGCGTTTTCAACTTGTGCAAGGACTACAGCTACCAAAGCAAGGGTTATTATGTCAGCCTGCTTGCCGAAGCGCGTGGTCACAAGGTCATCCCAAACGTCAAGAACATACGCGACTTCAAGGCCCCGGCTGTCGTGAAAATCATCAGCGACGATATCGATGAGCTTATTCAAAAAAGTCTCCGTAAGTTGACGGGCACGGAATTCGTGCTTTCGATTTACTTCGGGCAGAACGTGAGCCCGCAATACCTGGAGCTTTCGCAGGCTCTTTACCGCACATTCCAGGCACCGCTCCTGCGTGCAAAATTTGTCTTCAAGCAAAAATGGTTCATCCAGTCCATCCGCCCGATTAGCGTTGACGAAATCCCGGAAACGCACAAGGAAATGGTGGACCAGTTCGCGATTGAATACTTCCAGAAAGAACGCTTTGTGTCGCCCAAGACCGAAGAATACGTCTATGACCTCGGCATCCTCACGAATCCTGAAGAAGTGGAACCGCCGAGCAACAAGGAAGCCATCCAGCTCTTTATCGAGGCTGCGCAAGATACGGGTTTCCGCGTAGAGATGATTACCAAGACGGACTACCACCGCGTTGGCGAATTCGATGCCATCTTCATCCGCGAAACGACAAACGTCAACCATCACACTTACGCATTTGCACGCCGTGCCCAGAGCGAAGGCATCGCCGTCATTGACGATCCCGACAGCATTCTGCGTTGCTCGAACAAAGTTTATTTGCAAGAACTGATGACGGTCGGCAAGATTCCCGCGCCAAAGACGATTATCGCCCATAGCGAAAACCGTCACACGCTCGCAAAGGAGCTCGGCTTTCCCATGGTCATCAAGACTCCGGATTCGAGCTTTAGCATGGGCGTCAAAAAGGCAAACAACAAAGAAGAACTCGAACAAATTCTCGATTCCATGTTCGAGCACAGCGATTTGCTTATCGCACAAGAATTTACGCCCACGGATTTCGACTGGAGAATCGGCATTCTCGACGGAAAGCCGCTCTACGCTTGCAAATACTACATGGCAAAAAACCACTGGCAGATTTACAACTGGGACAGCAAGGATAAAAACGAAACTTGTGGCAAGTGGGATTGCCTCCCGATTGAAAGCGTGCCGCACGGAATTGTGAAAACGGCGCTCCGCGTTGCAAGCCTTATCGGTAACGGACTTTACGGCGTTGACCTCAAGGAAATCAACGGTCACCCAGTCGTGATTGAAGTGAACGACAACCCGAGTATCGACCACGGTATCGAAGACCTCGTCGGCAAAAAGAAGATTTATCTCGCCGTGATGAGGAGCCTGCGCCACCGCATCGAAGACCGCCAAAACGCAGCACAACAGAAAGTGTTGCAACACGAAAGGGATATGTTTCTTTAAGAAGTAAACAGTATGCAGTGGTTAGTAAACAGGATAAAATCCTAACCACTAACCACCAACCACTAACCACTATTTATCATGAGCAATTACAAACTTTGGGAACGCTTCGGCGTTGAAATGGAATTCATGATTGTCGATCGCGACACGCTGAACGTGCTGCCGCGAGCCGATGTTCCCCTCGGAAAAGATAAAGACGGCAATCAACTCTCCGATGTAGAATACGACGACATCGGACTTTCGAACGAACTTGTAAGCCATGTGCTGGAATTCAAGTGCGCTCACCCCAAGTCCACATTCGATGGGCTCGGCAAGCGATTCTTCCACGAGATTCGCCGTGCAAACAAGAAGCTCGAAAAGATCAATGCGATGCTTTTGCCAAGCGCATGTCACCCCTTCATGGATCCGGCAGAAATGAAACTCTGGCCGTATGATTGCCTCGACATTTACCAGACTTACGACCGCATTTTCAACTGCAAAGGCCACGGCTGGGCAAACCTGCAAAGCACACACCTGAACCTCTCTTTTGACGGTGACGAAGAATTCGGTGAACTCCACGCGGCCATCCGCCTGCTTTTGCCGCTGATTCCGGCCATTGCTGCAAGCAGCCCGTATCTCGACGGCAAGTACACCGGCTACCGCGACGCACGAATCAACGTCTATCGCCACAATCAGGACAAAGTCCCCGAAATCACGGGCCAAGTCATTCCGGAACAAGCTTACAGCTACGACGAATACAACAAGATGATTTTTGACAAGGTAAAAAAGGCTATCGCCCCGTACGATACCGAACACTTGCTCAATCATTTCTTTTTAAACAGTCGTGGTGCCATAGCCCGCTTTGACCGCGGAGCAATTGAAATCCGCCTCGTCGATATTCAGGAATGCCCGAACGCCGACATTGCCATCGTCGAACTTGAAATGGCAACCCTCAAGGCCATCGTGAACGGCAAATTCGCGGCATCTCGCTCAAACAATGCCGCGGGCAGTTCTGACTCCGCAACTGGTAATGCCGCGGACATTTCCACCAGCAGCGAAAACATTGCCGCAAATCCCGTGCCGCACACGCTCAAGGAATACCGCGAATTTTTGCGCAACTTCGACACGACACGCCTTGCAGAACTCCTGAACAAGACCGTGAAAGACGCCGAAAACGCCACTATCGACTGGGCAGAATACCTCTCTGTATTTGGCATGGATTTCGCGACAGCCTCCGCTTCAACATCCCCTGCTAACACTCCTGCCGCCCCAATTACCGCTGGCGACCTCTGGAAGCACATCTACAGCGTCGTGAAAAACGACCTCACAGAAGTCTCGCAGAGCTTCATGGAAAAAATGCTCGAACGCGGAACGCTCTCCAGCGCCCTCTATAAAGCGCTCGGCGATGCCCCCGCCCACGAAGCGTTTGTCACGGAATACAAAAAACTAGCCGATTGCCTTGCCCACAACCGGCTCTACGGAATCAACGGAGTCAGCGAATAAGATAGCCCTACTGTGAACAACATCACATAGTGAGGAATTTCACACTCCAGCACCCCCTTTCCTAAATATATTTGAGGCATCAATAGGAAAAAGGAGGGTTACATGGAGACAAATAGTCGCAGTAACGAAGGTGACGACTACATTCCGCCGTTTAAACCGTAAGCATAAAAATGCAAAAACGAGTCCGAAAGGGCTCGTTTTTTTTCACGTTCAATGGTTGCATCGCAAACATCACACGATTTACGGCACTGAATTTTCACATACGGCAGAATCGCAAATAACGGCCAGCATTCTTTCGTGAGTACAAACTTCAGCGGAAACACCGTGAATCGAACCTGTGGAATAAAATGATGTACACGCACATTCGTGAGCGTGGCAGCGGAATCGAATTGCGCACCCCTCGCACTCTTCTTTATCGCGGTTAAAGAAATCACGAACATCTCGAGCAACCGGCCCATCAAAAATTTTTGCAGGAGCGTCAAAAACATTTCCTAAAACGTAAGGAGCATCCGGTTTACTCGTTATAAAGCGTGTGCAGGGGAAAAGGTTCCCGTTTGCAGCACAGGCGACAATGCCTTTGGTCACATAGCAACTCGTTGTACGATGACGTGCACCCACAAGCCTGAGCTTTAGCTTGTCTTGAATCGTCCCCAAATAAAACGGAACTTTATTACGTTTGAGTTCCATCCAAAACTTTGCGAGTTCCGTATATTCACGTGCAAGAACATCAAATTCATCCCCCGTCCACTTGCCATCAAAATCTACAGCCGTTGTCATAGATTTAAAGCCTTGAGCTTGAATCCACCGAACAGATTCCGAAAGCGAATGCATATTTTCTCGTGTCACTACAGAAAACACAATGGTATCGAGTTCTCGCAATGCAGGAATATGCGGTTCAATAAGTTTGAACGAGCCTCCCCCATTCTTCATTTTACGGCAAATGTCATGATGTTTTTCGGGACCGTCAAGCGAAACATAAACTCGAAAGTCTTCACGCTTCAAATATTCAATAATGGAATCGTTAAGCAAAGTCGCATTTGTATTTACCGCAAAACGCAAACGAAATTTATCACGTCCTTGCGCCAAAGCTTTTGCAAATTCCACACCTTTATGGATCAAGCCCATACAAAGCAGCGGTTCACCGCCAAAAAAGTGATGTTCAGATAATTCTGCCCCAGCGAAAGCGTACGTTCAAAAGCAAGAAGAATTGCCGCTTCCATAATATCATTCTGCATCGTAAGCGAGTGAGACTCATGGCTTACTTTATAATAACAATAACTGCAACGTAAATTGCACCGTTCGGTAAGGGATAAGACAAGATTCATTATTATTCAAGATTTATCTTTTTGATATCTATATTTAATTTTCTCCATTATACATCTCAATTACCCCTCCATCAGGATAGTCTTTATGAGTCTCAAGATACTCCTTCAGTTTCTCCATCATTTCTTCCTCGGACATGTTACTAAAAGGATCCTCAAAATCAAGAATTTCTTCTGGAGTCATCTCTTTATTTTTTTCAGATTCGTTACTCGATGAACTAGAAATCGAATCGGACATTGAAGAACTTGACAACACCGAAGAAGACGACGGCGGAATCGACGCGGCCAAATCATTGTTCGTTTTCACGGCATTATTCGCACACCCCTCTAACGAAACTAGTGCGGACATACCCAAAGACACAGCAAGTCCTTTCACGACCGCAGCAGACCATTCGCAATTCTTTTCAACTTTACACTTTTGGATATCCATATTTTACCACACTAAACAATAAAATACTTTTATTCGCACTCCAAAAGTACAAGCTAACATAAAAAAATACCCCATTCAGAAAAATGGGGTAAATTCACTAAATCGCCTAGAAACGAGCTGAATTAAACCTTCAACTCTCCAGCATCTATATTGCTCCAGTCGGGAACCTTTTCAATCGCCGGGCGGACTTCTTCGGTCACGAACTTCACGACCTGTCCCGGAGCGCGACCCACGAACTTGCGGAGGTCGAGGATTTCCTTGAGCTTTTCTTCGGTGATGCCGAGCTTCTGGAACTTTTCGTTCTTCAAAACGCGTTCGAGCAAGTCGTTATCCTTGCCCTGTTCCTTCACGACCTTGCCCGCTTCCATGGACATCACGCGGATTTCTTCGTGGAGTTCCTGGCGGTCGCCACCGTTCTTGACGCCTTCCATGATGATGTTTTCGGTAGCCATGAACGGGAGTTCGGCCATGATGCGCTTTTCGATAACCTTCGGATAAACAACGAGGCCGTTCGTCACGTTCTCGGCGATGATGAGCATGGCATCCATGGCGAGGAATGCTTCCGGAATAGCCAAACGCTTGTTCGCACTGTCATCAAGCGTACGTTCGAACCACTGCGTTGCCTGCGTGAAGGCGGTGCTGTTCACCTGGGCCATCACGAAACGAGCCAGAGAGCAAATGCGTTCGCTGCGCATCGGGTTACGCTTGTAAGCCATAGCGC
Source organism: Fibrobacter succinogenes (assembly GCA_902776765.1). Classification (GTDB taxonomy): domain Bacteria; phylum Fibrobacterota; class Fibrobacteria; order Fibrobacterales; family Fibrobacteraceae; genus Fibrobacter; species Fibrobacter succinogenes_N. The sequence continues at coordinate 53,829 of CACYRP010000003.1, read as the reverse complement.
TGGAACCAATCTGGGTCTTTTCGAACGGTTCTTCCACTTCTTTGACGCCCTGCATGAGGCGCATGTCGGTAGCGAACTTGTGCAAGCTCTGAGCGATGGAGCTCAAGACCTGGTTCACACGGTTGTCCCACTTGCGGGTGTAAGTCTGGCCGGTGATGGTGAGCACGCGCTTGAAGCCAGCCTTGGCGGTCACGCGGCGGTCGAGTTCCATAATCTTTTCTTCGTCGCCGTTGAACAGATCCATGAAGCTGGCCTGCGTACCGGTGGTGCCCTTCACACCGCGGAACGGGAGCACTTCAATGAGGAAGTTCAATTCTTCGAGGTCGATGAGCATGTCCTGGAGCCAGAGGCAAGCGCGCTTACCCACAGTCGTGAGCTGGGCGGCCTGGAAGTGCGTGGCGCCGAGCTGGGCCATGTCCTTGTATTCCATCGCAAACTTGGAAAGCTTGTCCATCACGCGGCAAAGGCGCTTGCGCACGAGGATCATGGCCTGCTGCATCTGGATAAGGTCGGTGTTGTCGCCCACAAATGCAGACGTAGCACCGAGGTGGATGATGCCCTTAGCCTTCGGGCACTGGACGCCATAAGCGTAAACGTGGCTCATCACGTCGTGACGGCGGCGCTTTTCTTCTTCTTCGGCGACTTCGAAGTTGATATCCTTCTCGTGGGCCTTCAGTTCATCGACTTGCTCCTGCGTAATCGGGAGGCCGAGTTCCATTTCGGATTCGGCGAGGTAAATCCACAGCTTGCGCCAAGTCTGGAACTTGTACTGCGGGCTGAAGATGAAACTCATTTCCTTGGAAGCATAGCGCTTGATGAGCGGGCTTTCGAATTGATCACGCATGATTTATCCTTTTTTGAATTTTACAGTCCAAATGTAGAAAAAGAAAACTCCTTTTTACAATTAAAATTTTTATTGATGATTGAAATATGCACTTGCAAACATCCGATAGGTTTTAGAGAATCGTTTCGCTTATTTTCGCGTCAATTTCGCCAAACTTTCAAAGGGGAGCAAATCTCCGTCATTGGTGTCGGAGCAAATGTCGCTGTATATGTTTCTGCAATTGGCGCAGATGCAGTGAAAGTTTTGACGAACGGTCTACATCATTGTAGCGTCATATTTTGACACAGTATTTTTTTTCAAAAAAAATTATTGATTTTCAAATCAACTTGATATTTTAATGATTAAATAATTACGCATCAAGCTAACTGCGAAGCACAACGATGTCTTCTAGGGAATCGAACGTGCACAGTATTACGGAATCTTAAACTGTAGAATTTCCTCGGCGGTCAATTTATCAACAGTTTTCCCGACACGCCTTGCGTATCTTCCCAGTTCCAGCAAGTTCAGTTTGCCTTTAGGAGGATTTTTGTACGGATTAGGAGGAGCCATATACTCTTCCATGGAATCCGCCAAAATGACGGCCGGTTTCCTAATTCCATTCATACGAATAGACCTCCAAGAGTTTCCGTGCCGCATCTCTATCAAGAAAAAATTGATAGGGATGCAAAGCGCCTAAATAGGTCGCCCCTAGAACTTCAATATAGTGATTTAAGAGCGTTTTGTTAAGGGCAAAACCATGTACTGTCCCCTCGTACCCCCATTGCATGGATTTTTCAACTGTTATGGCGAAAAGATGGCCCCCAACGCCACTATATTTTTGCCTGCCATAAGCATGTTTATTATTGTGCGGAGCCGTACAAGCCCAATGCAAATAGGCGGCTTTTACATCCACGTCATTTTTCACCCCAACAAGCCCCTGAATTTCATTATTTTCCTTCAACGCAAGGGCGAAAACATCCACTTCTTTTGGAATTTTAATCCAATTTATTCCCCATCCGTTCTTTTCGTTGAATTTTTTCAGGAAAGACCTGCTTTCAATCCCGAATACCACAGTTTCCTTGATTTCCCCAGTTTCGGTATCCTTGAGGCAGGGAACAATTTCGTCGAGCCAAATGCCGACACTACCAGCGTTTACGCTATTCTTCATCTTTCACTCCCTCCGCCTACATGCATAAAAAGGCGGGGCTTTAAAACACATATATCCTGCGACTTGTGGATGTTAGCGAGCAGTTCACTTTCGGAAAGTTCGATATCGTGGTTACAGAAGCCCACGTCATCTTGATCGAATACGCTTACCTGACCTTTGCGCTTACCCAAGTCACGACGATAAACGGTATTGTCGTAGCATGGCTGCCCCGCAAAAACATTTACGGTTATAGAAATGGCGTGTAATAAATGGGAAGGCATGTTACGGGACCATCTTTTTGATAATCCTTCGTATAAAGCAAAATTCTTTCGCCAATCCGCGACGAAAACTTTTCGCAGAACATATCAAGGGATTTATGAGTCTTGTAACCGGAAGATTTTACTTCGACGGGAATAATCTTTTTGCCTCGAGAAAGCAAAAAATCTATCTCATAATTGTGCCTGTTTTCAGTAGGGAACGTGTAATAAAAAATTTCAAAACCCTTCGTTTTCAACATTTGAGCAACAAGGTTCTCATAGACATAGCCCATGTTGGATTCTAACTTATCTGAAAGCAACTTCCGATAAATTTCGTTTTCTGTATATAATTTATCCTTAAAAGCAAGCGTTACGAACAGGCCTGTATCTGCAAGAAACATCTTATAAACGTTGAAATCAGCGAACATTCCCATGCCTACTTGAGGGTCATTCACATGATGAGCGATTGTCACCGTCTTACTACTTTCAATTTCTGCTATAAGCGAACCGGTCTTATTGTAACTTTGCTTTTTGATAGCACTGCCGATTCTGAACCTCGAAGCGTTGCTATTCAGTTGACTGGGGATTGCCGAAAAAATTTTGGACGCACGGCCAGACGGGTCAATACGGTAAAAATCCGAATCGTATATTTCAAGAATTCCGCGTTTAACCTCATCGACCACACTCATATCGTTAGACTCCAGATACGCCTCCACGGCCTGAGGCATTCCACCGACCAGCATATAGAGTCTGAGGTCTCGCATCCAGCGACGATGCACAGCCTCGCCCATGGGCCGCTTCATCATGAAAGCGTCTTGCATCTGTTCAGGAGATACCGTGTTCCCGATAGCCCAATAGAATTCCTCAAAATCAAGGGGACAAAGCGTTTCTGCATGTTCTTCACTCGGGATTACAATTCCCTTGATGTTTTTCTTCAGCGACAATAGGGAGCCGGTTTCGATATAGTCGTAACGACCATCCTTCACCAAATGCTTTATAGCCTGCCTTGCCAGAGGCTGCATCTGCACTTCATCAAAAACAATGACGGATTCACGCTTGTGCAAAGATACCCCGAAAATGTTCTGCAGACGCAAGAAGAAAAAGTCCAAATCCATCATGTTGTCGAAAAGTTCATCGATTTCCTTGGATTTTCTAGAAAAATCCACTAGAATGTAGGATTTATACTCCCTTTTCGCGAATTCTTCCACCAGAGTAGATTTGCCTACACGACGAGCCCCTTTCAACAGCAGTGCGGTCTTTCCCGGGCGTTCGTTTTTCCAACGAAGCATTGTTGCATACATCTTGCGTTTAAATATCATATTTTGCCTCTTTTTGTTCAAAATATAAACATTTAATCATTTTCGCAAAATATTTTTTGACAAAATTTTCCATTTTCGCAAAATGTTTTTAATTAAAATCACGCATTTTCGCAAAATGTTTGATTAAACGACCCTGCGTTTAGTGGAGGGGCAGTAGTGGACAAAGAGTTGCTCGAAGTTGTCGAGAACCTTGTCGCTATCGGGATCGTCGATGACAGACTTGATGAATTTTTCGGTAATTTCTTCGTAAAATCAGGCGACAAGGCGGGCAATCATGGACCTATCGCAAATGCTATTCAATAAATAATGGTTCCTATCCCCCAGCTCGGAAGCCGGGGTAAAAGGCATGAAAGGCTTCGCCAAGTATCAAAGGCTCCAGGATGACAGATTCAGCGTTGTCATTCTGGAGCCTCGAAGTGGCAATAGAATCCATAATCCTCATACCAGCACGGCAGACGCGTTCCTTGCCGATTTCACAGATGTTGCATATAACCCGCTTCAAAAAAAGCTTTACCTGCATTATCCTTTTTAGGCTGCAAAATATCAGAACATTTTCGCCGCATCTTCCGAGTTACTAGCTTTTGATTGCACCACAAATTCCTGCAATATCATATCTGCCAAGTCATCTGGAATGAACACATATTCCATTTTGCTTAATGTCGCCATCTGTCTCGCATATTCTTCTTTTGCTCGTGTTGACGGATGACTTATCAGATTACGGCCCTTGATTTCAACGATGTAGAATTTTCCTGCATTGTCTTCGACAAGGAAATCAGGGAAGTACGAGCGAAGCGAATGGGATTCCGGATCTATGTAATGTACGTAGAAATTGGATTGGCCGTTAGTAAGCATTCCCGTGAACCAGATATGCTTAATTTCGTTATTGTTGAAGAGGTTTCTATCAAAGAATTGTCGTTCAGGATTTGAGTCAAAGCCATATCCCGACAAATCAAAGCTTTTCTTGTTGCCATCCATCTGATTGAACGCATTATACCTGGCACTCACATCGGACACAAACTTGTCATCGCTAAAGCGCATAGTGTAATATGCGGAACCTTCATCAGGACCATTCTTTGGAGGATCCTTGACTATATACTTTATGACTTCCTTAGGCTCGCCAGCTTCATATTTGACATTGTAAAGTTGACTGAAAAGTTTTGGAATGACGAAGTCGTAGAGAATTTCATTTGCGTAATTCACCTTTTCCAGAATCCTGTCTATCCCATCCGTAGAACGATCCAGCAACTCGCGAATTTCGCAAGGTGAAAAAAGAATACCAGAAGACTCGTGCTGCGTCAAGTAAAGTGATATTTCCGCAACTAGGCTATACGGCGTAAATGTGCGGTCAACAGAACTACGTATTTCTTTTCGAATTGCCGCCGAATCAATATTACGAAGTGTATGAGAGCCTTCTGTTTTTCGCCACAAGTCAAAATTAAATGTTTCGTCAAAAATGGTGTATTCACCGACCTGCTTAGGTTCAACCTTGAATGTAGAAACCTGTTCCATCATCTTGACGGGAACCTTCTTGCGCACATAAATCCGGCGTTCTTTTTTTGTATCCGTATTTTTGTGCGTCAGGTCGTTAACAGTCATCCTGAAGTTACTTTGCAATTCATTTTGCAAAATGACGAGATTTTCAGAAGAAAGAAATACGATGCCGTGTTGCTGTTGTTCTGTTATAGAACGCAGGCAACGCATTGTGGCCTGCAATACAAAGATGGTGCTCTTGGGTTCACGATATAAGGCGACAGAAAACAAGGAACGACAATTCCAGCCTTCTTTTCCTTTGCCCACCAACAAAATGAATTGTTTTTGAGATTCTGCGGTATCAAGCAGTTTAAATTCTCGCAAATCATCACTTTTGGTTACCTTGTCGTCACCCACATTGACCAAGATGGAATCCAGCGAAATATCATGCTTTATAAGAGCCCTCTCTACGGCCGGTTTCAAGTCATTGGTCAATTCTTCAATGGTATTTGCAAAAAAAGCCATCTTCGGGAGCATCCCTTCGTATCTTTTGAATACTCCTTTTTGATTTGCATGTTGCTGAACAAATTCATCAATAGATTTATCAATGAATGTTCCGCTTTTTACGTTGTCAAAATCCTTGACATCGACTTCCTTTAAGTAACGGTTATCGATTGCTTCGCGGAGCCCGTATTCATATACCACTTCTGGCATGAGCTGGTTATCAACATAGGGCGTTCCCGTAAAGTTGTAGCAAGCGACAACTTTGGATCCGGAACGTTCGAGTTCCTTGGCCAAGTTGTCAATGGTAAGCCTCAGACTAGTTTCCTTGCTGCGATCAAGCATGTCGCTCTTGAGCGACTTGCCAAACGCATGGTGGGCCTCATCCACGTAGATTCCAAGTTGCGGAAGTCGTGTGATTTTCACATAGCGCTGGTTTGCAGTCAATTCCGTTTCATCAAGCTGATAAAGGTCTGCATTAGGGTTATTTTCCATCGCAGATTCCCAGCTTTCCTTAAACAGTTGGATGCTTGCAGAATCTTCCTTGTGCTTCTTTTTAAGGATGATTTTTTGACTTGTCGAAATAATTACGTTAAAGTCGGAACCATCCATCGTCGAGAGACTAATGCCATCGTCTTCCAAGAAATGAAACTTGAGAATCGTGTCAAGAGTATTGGCATATTCCGGCGAGAAAATTTTTGACTTGTCAAAGGTGAGAATTTCCTTGAGCGACTGCAATACGGTGGTATCAGGAGCAAGAACAAGAACATTATGGCAGTAGCGCAAGTCCTTCGGACGTTTCTTCGCTAGTAGAAATTCGTAGAATATGCAAAGAGCCATCAGGATGGTCTTACCCGTTCCCATCGTAAGCGAGAAAATGTAGTTGGAATAAGTCTGTCTCAGATTTTGTAATTGAGTAATAGCGGGTTCGATGATTTTCGCATCTTCGATTTTTCGCATTTCCTCCTGTTCGGCAAAAAGGTCCGTCGAAATGGATTCCAACAACTGTGTATCTTTGACGCAAAACTTTCCCTTGTTATGTCGCCAATCATCGAACAAATCAAATAGCTTCGGGTTGTCCAAGTATTCCTTCAGAAATACATAGATTTCAAAGGCTTCATATTGCGGCTTACGAAGAAACGCACCTGGATTCTCCGGATTGGCATGCGAAAGGATTCGCTTGGTTAGCGGGTCATATTCACTCTTGATTTCAGCCTTGTGGACGGAATAGAAATTCCACAAGTACTTGTAGAAAGGAAGTTCTACGATATTTTTCTTTGCCATATCACCCTCTACGCCTCAAAAGAGCCTTCCCAACTTTCACTGAGCAAGTCGGTGATTTTTATATGGATTGTACCGACATCCTTGGGAATTTCATAGACCCCCTTGACCATATCATTCTTGGCGGGAATATCCGTAATGCTCGGACTGAATGTAGCCCCATCGTAATTCCAGTCAATCATCACGGAATCCACCAATTCCTTCCAGTCAGAAACGTCTTCACATTGGATAGAAAGTTTCTGCAATAGATTCATAGGATAGAAATCAGTAATGGATAGTCTATTGCCGCTAATTTTAACGCGAGCGTCGGAGTCACGTTTAAATGTCAAGTCCTTCTTGTCGCGAAGGATATCCACGATTTCAAGATCCACCTTGAAACCGAGTTTCTGCATTTCTTCAATGAACATGGCCTTGAGATTAGGGTCATGGCCCATGCAGACGAAGGTAATTTTTTCAATGGGCTTATTCGGTGTTTCTGCTTGGCGGCGGGTCCAGTCACCGATATCAATATTGTTTACGATTTTAGAGAATTCAGCGGCTGTCGCGATACGATTGATTCCGAGAATTGCAACCATGCGGCCATCCAATTCGGCATCCCAAAGGTTGTTTTCCGGCAAGGCCTGCATACCGAGCGCTTCAATGATGAGGCGTTTCGCTTCTAATTCATTGCGAAAGAAATCGTAATCGTTTACGTTGTAAACTTCAAAACCTGTATAACTTTTTTGCTCGCTGAAAAGCGTAGAATCAGATGAAATTTCTTTTGCGCGAGCAACAAGGCGTTTTGTCGTGGTTTGAATTGCACCAAGATTGATGTCCGCACCAAGGAACCTGCGACCGAGTTTCATGGCAACAGCTTGTGTCGTGCCACTTCCCATAAAGCAGTCAAATACAATATCACCGGGGTTAGAGGCAAGCTCTATTATTCGTTCAAGAAGTTTTTCTGGTTTTTGCGTTGGGTAATTATAGTTTTCAATAGCCCCACCCTGAACAGGAACAATATCGGTCCAAACATCCTGCAAAGGAACACCTTTCGCCTCGTCCAAATACATTTTTTTTCGAGGGACCTGCCCTGCGGCTCCTTGATATATATACCCATTTTCATAAAGTTTTTTCATATTTTCTTGTGAATACTGCCAATATCGATGAACACCTAAAAACTCATAATAAGGGTTTCCTTTAGCAGCACCTCCAGGAGCTGTTAAAGAAACGGACTGCCACCGACGACCATCATCATCTTTATATTTAAAAGTTTTATCAATGTATGACTGTTCGTAAGGAGTGTATAATTGATTCAAAGTGAATTGATTACTCTTTTTATATACCAAAATATAATCTGTAATTCGACCCAGATGTTTAGCGCCCTGCCCCATATCTCCGTGAGCGAATGTTCTCTTCCAAGAAATTTGATTTACAAAATTTTCCTGTCCAAATAATTCATTCATTATTGAAATTAAATAATGGCACATATGCCAATCACAATGCACATAAAAGCTACCAGTATCGCTCAACAATTCTTTACAAAGAATTAGTCGTTCATACATAAAAGTAAGATACTCATCATTAGACCAAATATCACCGTACTGTTTTTCTTCAAAAGAGCTATTATTTCCTAAGGCAGCTTTCCCTCTTAGCTCAATTCTTTTCTTGTAATCGGCCTTTGAATCAAACGGCGGATCGATGTAAATCAGATTCACCTTGCCACGGTATTCTTTGAGCAAGTGGCTCATCACCTGCAAATTGTCACCCCAATAGAGTTTGTTCATCCAACCATCTTCAGCAGGTTCACCATAGGATTCCTTCAACTGCGCCGGATAATAGGCCGTTCCAGTAAAGGGACGCTTGCCCGCCCAGCGGAGTTCCGGGAATCCCTTGATGGGTTCCAATTCGAACTTGAACGTATCATTTTCGTTTGCCATAATCAATCCCTTTAACAATGGTTGTTGCAATAGTGTCTAAAGTCGCATTCCGAGCATTTCTTGGGGTCGCGCTCGTGAGTGCGGGTAAAATCCTTGCGTTCAATTTTCTGCACCACATCGGCAACTTCGTTCATGGTGTTTTCTATTGAACTACGGCTGTAATCGTATGTCACGTATGGCGAGCCGTCCTTTGTTCCTGTGTAGAACAGATGCATCTTGCTTACTGGCTTACCATATTTTTCTTCAACAATGTGTGCGTAAATTTCAAGTTGCCGCTTGTAACGATTCAGTTTTTCACGGTCTTTGGCATTATTGACATCAGGCTTCACATCCGTCTTGAAATCAAGGATTTCCAATGTTTCACCGGAACCCTGAATCAGGTCAATACGACCTTCTAGAATGTAATCTTCCTTAAGCAATGTCAAGGGGACTTCGGCTTCTTTCACCTTCGCCCAATCGCGACTTGCATAGTCCACATAATTTTCAACATGATTCAAAATGGAATCCAATGAAGACTGACGTAAATAAACACCCAATTCTTTGGAAATCTGACGGTAGTTGTCTTGCAGCCACTCACGCATATTTTCGGAAGTCACATTTTTGACATTTCCTGCAAGCACCTGTCTGTGAACATCTTCGATGGTCTCATGCACCAAGGAACCAAACAAGATGGCGTTCGTGCGTACGGGGCTGAATTCCGCCTCTCTAAAGAATTTGTATTGCGTCGGGCAGTTTTCGTAGAGAAGCACATGACTGGTAAACGAATACTGATGTTTGACATTACTCGGCTTAACTAAATCAAGTGATACGTCCGGCGTTCCCGCCACAAAAAGCCTCGTAAAATCAGGGACACCCTTATAAACATGGGCGAAGTATTTTGAAGGACTTCTGAATTCGCCTCTTTCGCGCCCAGAACTATTATCAATGCCGGTCAACACCAGTAAATTTTGCGCCCTGCTAAAAGCCGTATAGTAAAGTCTCCAAAAATCAAAGAACTTGGTGCGCTCTAAAGGTTCCCACGGATCTTTTCCGTGATAATATTTTGCAATTTCAACATCAAGTTCATCGTAATTTTTACGGGGACTCCAATCCAACGAATCAACACAAGTCACCGGGAATTCAAGCCCCTTGCTCTGGTGGATTGTCATGATACTCACACAACCCGACGGTGTCACCATGTCAAAGTCTTCAAATTCAGCAATCCCGCCATCGTGCAGGAACTTGAAATACTCGTTAAACAAACGGCGAATTTCCTGCGTTCGTTTTTTTTCGTCGGCATAGATGCCCGTGATACCATTCATGCTTTCAAAGCGGGCAAGCAGCTGGCTAAACAAACCCAAATTATAGAGAGGACGCAAGTCTTTTACACCGCTATCAAGCTCCATATCCAAGAAATCAGCGAATAGCGGGAACTGCAGCATTTCGTAGAATAGATTCGCAAAGGAGTAGTCCGTATTTCTTGTCGCCTTGGCGATTTCCTTCGCCTTGGTAACAGCCCAAACTTGTAATTCTCTATGCGTTTGGGGCATTTTCCTTAACTCATTTGCGAAAACATCTAGGCATAAATCGTAATATGCCCAGATTCCTTCCATGAACTTCGCATTGTTTCCGTCATCCAAATACATCTCTTCACATTTTGGGAAAAGGAATAGCAAGGCTCCGATAGCAAGCTGTATTTCTTTTCTATTGAAGAACTGTCCCGATCTTGGTGAAAACACAGGGATGTCGTGTTTTTCCAAATAATTTGTTAAAGCGACAATCTTTTCATTCTTTACGGAATAAGCGAGCAGCGCGACTTGGTTATAATCAGTTAATGAGCCCTTGAGTTCAAGATTATGTATAAAATTGTAGAAGTTGCGGCACCATTCATCGACATTCTGCCCCATACATTTGACAACGCCTGTGTATGGAGAATTCTTTCGATTCTGCTTGCCAGCACACTTAACCACCTTATTGTGACGAAACTCGCCCCACTCGCCATCATACGGACGTTCCATCCATTTGTTGTAGAAATCGATGATGTCTGGGTGAGAACGATAATTCTTATCCATCTCGACCTTTTTACACTTGCTTCTGAAAAGGCCCGGGAATTTGTCTCGAAAACGCAAAATATTTTCGACAGTCGCACCGCGGAAACGGTAAAGGGCCTGGTCATCATCGCCAACCACACAAATGCGATTGTCGGGAACCGCCATTTTCAAAAGAATCTGTTCCTGAATTCGGTTCGTATCCTGATACTCATCCACCATGATGTAATGGATTTTCTTTCGGATATCCTTGAGCACCTCTTGATTATCAAGGAGCTCCCACATTTTAGTTTGAATCAGCGAAAAATCCAGCGCATTCTCTTCAAACAAAATTTTTCGATATACTGAAACTAGTTGCGCTAAAGCTAGAAGACGATTCGATTCCTTGCTTTGAGCAAGTTTTTCTAAATCCAGATTTTCCTCGGCAACCTTGTTTACCAGGTAGCAAATCTTTTTCGCAGACTTCCAACCATATGCAAATTCACTTTCAAGAATTTCAACCAGTCCTTCAACCTGATTGAATTTAGAAGCGTTCCGGTAAACAAGGTATTGTTGTTCAAAATCGTCAAGAACACGGTATCCACGGCGAAGTTCCGTGTATTCGCGATATTCTTCCAAAAAGTCTAGGAACAACGAATGCAATGTCCCTACTCGGATTTCGGAAATATTTTTTTGGACCTTATAATTGGCGGAAACTGTTGAGATTCGTGAAAGTAATTCTTTGGCCGCCTTCTCAGTAAAAGTACCAATCAAAATATTTTCGGGGGAGACATTCAAATCGTAAATCAGATGGCATACTCGATCCACCAAAGTCTTGGTTTTGCCTGCGCCAGGGCCAGCAATAACCAAAAGCGGAGATTCCGTCGTGCGAATCACCTGCAACTGTTCTTCGTTGCTTTTTACGCCAAATGTTCCACCCATCTATCAAATCGCCCTTTGCACAATCCGTAGCAAAGCGATAAAAGCCGACGGCGTCAGACAAATTTCGCAAAGCCACAAAACGCACTTTGCGCTCTTGCTCGATGAAATTTACAGGCGGAACAAATAATTCCCGAACTAGCGATTTTCTTTGGAAAAAGAAAGGACGCAGGTCGCTGCAATTTATCACGCTGAGGCTCTGCATTGCCCATAACCGATAAATGCAAACGACCCACGCCCCAAAGCGGGCGACAGAAAACACAGCAAGTTTCGTATAGATAGCTTCGCCTTCGGTTCGCAATGACACTCGGAACGAATCCGTGATGCCATGCGAAAGGCTCGCAATGACACGATGAACGTTGCTGTTCTTGTCGAAATACGCCTAAACGAGCCGCATTGCTACGGTTCGAAAATCGCATTTACGTGAGCGTTCGCCTTGTCCTCGGTTATTTGAAATTTGCAGATTTCAGCGTGAGAACAAGAGCTAATAAACTCTTCAAACGAGTGTTGCAGAAACAGGTTCCTGTTCGGAAGCCGGAATGGCATAAAAGACAACCGCCAACCGAACCCAAAAATTTCTGCAATACCCTATGTCAAAGCGTAATATAAGAAAAAAATGCAAACGATAGATTGCAAAAAAAACAAAAAAATGCGTAAAACGACCAAATAAGATTTCAGCCTTACTTCGGCAAGCTCTGTGGCCTTGGGTCTCAAATTTTTAAAGTCCAACCCAAACTCCCTTGAAAAAATCCAAATTTTTGCAAAAAGTCGTTCGAAAAAATCCGTTATACCGATTAACGTTTAGATTGAACAAACGATAGCAGGAATCATGCGGAAACCGCCTTTATAAACCATAATTCACCCCCTACCTATCGTATTTCACCACAATCCTTCCCTGGGGTTTGCGATAATTCTCAGGGATTTCTGAACCGAGACTTTTCAAAAATTTCACCATCGCTTCATCATCAGTCATCACCTTATCCATGATGATTTCACTTTCGCGGAAGGCTGTAATTTCACCGCCCTCATACGCCACATAAGACGATAAGCCGACGGTGTAAAGCGAATTTTCGTCGATGGCGACAAAGCCATTCTCCGTCTCGACCTGTACATTTTCAATACGCACTTGCGCTGCCTCGCCTCCGTCTTTCGATTCAACAACAGCCGTATAGCGCAGTCCCGAAACGTGCAAGAATCCACCGAATTCCTCAGGCAATTTCGAAGCTCCTTGAGCAAGCGCCTCCTTGATCTGACGCCCGGTTGCACGAATCAAGCACATTCCGTTTGCAAAAGGCATCACATTCAGAATGTCTTGATATTTCACTGCGCCCGCAGGTATCGTCACGCGGACACTCCCGCCATTTTCGATTCCAATCTGCGCTCCCACAGAAAAACGCATGGCATCGGCCACCAAGTCGCCCAAGTTCGTTTCACCTTTGCGAATCAAGCGTTTTCCGTCATCGCCATTGATTGTCAATTCAAATTTCGTATTCGAGACAACCTTTTGCAAATCTACAGCAGCCAAGGCTCGCAGGCTATCGTAAACCGCAGCGGCCTTACGGTTCACCGCAACAACGCTATCCATCGGAATCAACCGAGAATGAAATTTTCCATCGCGAGCAATATCGAGCACTCCGACATTCTGGAATTTCGTTTCCGTCTGCGACACAAGAACACTGTCGCCATGAGCATTTACAACAAAATCTTCTTCAACAACGCTATGAGAATGTCCATCTAGCACGGCGTCAATCCCTGAAGTGTTTTGAATAACTTCAAGCGATGTCACCGGCGGCACAAGTCCCAAATGCGAAAGCAAAATCACATAATCCGCACCTGCTTTACGCGCATCATTCACCGCCATCTGCACGAGATTGAAAATTTTCTCCGCAGGGATATCGTACAAAGTTTCTAACGAATCATCCGTGAACGCGTAAGACTCGCCCACTAAGGTTTGCGGAGTCAACACGCCAACGAACGCAATTTTCTTGGAGCCTACCTGCTTTAAAACATAAGGCTTGAACAGCGGAATCGAAGTTTCTTTTTGAACAAGGTTTGCACAAACAATTGCGGCGTTCAGCGAATCCGATAGTTCCATCAAGCGTGGAATTTTATAATCAAATTCATGATTCCCAAGCGTCACAACATCGTAGCCGACAGCATTCATCATGGATACTACATAGCCACCACGCGAAAAGCTCCCCATCGCACCGCCCTGCAAAAAATCACCGGACGAGACCGTCAAAACGTCAGCCGTATCCGCAATTGCATCGCGAAGGCCAGCAAATTTTGCATAGCCATCCATATTGCAGTGCACATCGTTTTCATAAACGACAACGATGCTCCGGGGCGAAGCCAAAGTATTCGCAAGGCCTTCAACTTGCGGCTGTTTTCCAGAACAAGAAAATACGCCAAAAACAACCAAAGGCAATAGGTACTTTAGCTTATCCATAGTCCACAAAAAGCAAGACAGCGCTATTCGCTACATTTCTTCGGCAAACTCATTCATCGGCTTGCGTAATTCATGGCGCGGAGAAGGCAATCCATCCACAGGATCTGCATAACCCACATCCAAAAGGCAAGCAAGCTTGATGTTTTCGGGGAATCCGAATTCATGTTCAATGTGAGCTGCGCTGAATCCGCGAGCCCAAAGCGTTGCAAGTCCGAGATCGGTCGCTTGCATCATCATCGATGTCGCGACAATACTAGAATCCATGATGCCACTCTTGAAATCATCCATGTAATTTGTCGGAGTGTAAACCTTCGTATCGTCATAGCAAACCATAATCACAACTGGAGCGTTGTAGGCCATACGGGTAAGACCACGAATTTTCTTGAGGGAATCGGGCGATTCCAACACCTTGACAATCACCGGCTGGCCATTTACAGCCGTTGGCGAAAGGCGTCCGGCCTCAAGCACCATCATAAGTTTTTCGGGTTCTACAGCACGATCTGCAAATGCACGGCAGCTGTAGCGATTTTTGGCCAAATCCATGAAAGACATACAAATTTCTCCTGTCAAAAAAGTTTACCTAATAATATTTCAACTAATCCTGGATACAGCGAACCGGAAATTCGAATTTTTTACTGCCATAATAAAGTCTCACACCATCGTTAGTCTGACCCATATGATAGGCGCTGTAGTTGCCAAACTCAGTTGCACTCCAGAAATTGGCGTCACTTTCATCATTCCATCCAACTATGGAAATTAGAGACTTGGCTTCAGTCAATGACCCTCCAACGGAGGCAAACAAAGTTTCCCATTCAGCCTTGCTAGGCAAGTGCCAACCGCTCGGGCATACCCCCTGAACATTTCCCGAAGGCAATACATAACATGTCCTTTCACGGCCACAGTCTTCCTCAGACATACCAACAGCGGCCGCCCAAGTATAAAGACGTTCATGCTTAGCACTGTCTACACTCTCATTGTTGTTGCTGAGACTAGAATCAGCTTCGTAGTTAAGGTTTTCAGCCATCCACGTCTGCGAACCAATGGTTACCGTCTTATACGTCTGACCATCGCGAGAGTCCGTCATAGAACCAACAATTCCCTCTACAGACTCGGAACCAGTGGAGTCAACATTTGAGCTCTGATTTTCATCGTCCTGGAGACAACGGACAGAAAACCCTTCGCTCTTTTGAGAGAATTCTTCACTCACGTCGTCGGGCAAAAAGCAAGTCAGGCGTATGCTCGCAAAGTAGTTGTAGTCATCAATTCCCCCGATGGAAGAAGTCCAAAAAAACGAGATGCCACTCTCATACCTGAAGTAGCTCTTGTAGCCGGCAGGGAGCGCCGAAAACCCGGAAGCATTCGTACCATCCTCAGCAATCCTATATTCACCGCCACCGCATTTCCACTCCGTAGACCTGAGTTTTGGACCCGCTATTTCATCGCCTCCCAAAGCAGCAATCAAAACGTTCCATTCCTTTACGCTAGGCAAATGCCAGCCTTCGGGGCACACTCCCTGAATATTCCCTAATGGCATAGAACATGTATGGCCACTGCCACACTCGCTCTCTGGTCTGTCTATCGCCGCTGCCAAAGTATACAAGCGACCGTACTTGTCGCAGTTTTTTTCTTCATCTTGATAGCAGAAACTAGAATCCACTTTGAAATTAAGGTTTTCAGCCATCCATGTCTGCGTACCGATCGTCACGGTCTTGTAGGTTTGACCATCGCGGGAATCAACAAATTTTCCCTTGGCATCGTTTGATTCAGACGACGAATCAGAATCTGCAGAGGACGAATCTCCACAGGCAACAAGAGTCGTCATCGCAAGCAGCGACACACTAAAAAAAAACATTAACAAGCGTTTCATACGAAACAATGTACATTTTTCCCAAAGAGAAAGCAAAGAACTTGCACACTTTTGACGCCTTTTCCCCAAAGAGGATAACTCAACTAAGCCACTAAAGTGGCAAGTTTCGTATAGGCGTCCGTGGCTACGGCTCAAATATGCGAAAGCAAGCTTTCGCGCATTACTCGCCTTGCACACTTTTACTACATTTGGAGCCATGAAAAATTTTTACGTTACCACTCCGATTTATTACGTCAATGATGCCCCGCATATCGGGCATTCCTACACGACTGTTCTCGCGGATATCCTTACCCGCTTCCATAAGATTATCGGCTACCAGACATTCTTTTTGACCGGCACAGACGAACACGGTCAAAAGGTGCAGCGCGCCGCCGCGAAGCGTGGCGTTACCCCGCAAGAACATGTGGATGAATACTACCACCGCTTCGAAGACCTCTGGAAAAAGATGAACATCAGCAATGATTTCTTCATCCGCACCACGATGCCGGAACACAAGGCTTACGTGCAGGAATGCTTGCAGAAGCTCTGGGACAAGGGCGAAATTTACTCCAAGGAATACGAAGGCTGGTACTCCGTCGGCGAAGAACGATTCTTCAGCGAAGACGAGCTGGACGAAAACAAGTGCGACCCCATCAGCCACCGCCCGGTAGAATGGCTCAAGGAAAAGAACTACTTCTTCAAGATGGGTTCTTACCAGCAGAAGTTGATTGACTTCTTGGAAAGCCACAAAGACTGGATTGTGCCGGACTACCGCTGGAACGAAATCCGCGGATTTTTGCGCCAGCCGCTGAACGACCTCTGCATCAGCCGCCCGAAGATTCGCTTGAGCTGGGGCATTCCGCTGCCGTTCGACCCGGACTACGTGACTTACGTTTGGTTCGATGCACTGCTCAACTACGTGAGCGCTTCTACCGCTTTCCACAAGACTTATGCCGACGGCACACCGATTTGGCCCCTCGACATTCCGCTCCCGCAGCACATCCTCGCCCACGGCTGGTGGCTCGTGAACGGCGGCGAAAAGATGAGCAAGTCCGCAGGCAACGTGGTGAACCCCATGGACTACATGGAAAAGTACGGCATCGACGCGTTCCGTTACTTCCTCGCCCGCGAAATGGTCGTCGGTCAAGATGCCAACTTTACGCACGACGGCTTTGTCCGCCGCATCAACAGCGACCTCGCCAACGACCTCGGAAACGTCTTGAACCGCGTTCACCGTTTGGTGCTCACGAACTTCGAAGGCAAGCTCCCGGCTCCGGCTGCACTCGACGATGCAGCCAACGAAGTCATCGCCATTGCAAACCGCGTCCGCACGAACGTGATGGAATGGATTCCGCAGGTCAAGCTTTCACAGGTCGTCGAAGAAATCATGACGCTTGTCCGTAGCGTGAACCGCTATCTCGAAGTCAAGGCTCCGTGGAAACTCGCCAAGGATCCCGCCCTCAAGGACGAACTTGCCACAGTGCTTTACGTTTCTGCTGAAGCCGTGCGTCTTTCCTTGAGCATGCTTTGGCCGGTCATCCCAGGCAAGAGCGAAGAAGGTCTCGCCATGATTGGCAGCAAGTTCACCGACCAAAACGACCTCGTTTGGGGCATCCTCAAGGGCGGCGAACAGTTCGGCGAAGGCAAGCCGCTTTTCCCGCGTATCGAAGAAGAAGTCAAGAAGCAGCCGCAACAGCAGCAAAAGCCAAAGCAGAACAAGCCGCTCATGGCCGCAGACGTTCCGGCAGCAATGGACCTCCGCGTGGCCCAGATTGTCGAAGTCGCCGACCATCCGGATGCAAATAGTTTGTACGTCCTCAAGGTCGATGCTGGCGAAGGCGAACCGCGTACCATTTGCAGTGGCCTCAAAAACAGCTACAAGCCCGAAGAACTCCAGAACCGTAAGATTCTCTTGTTTGCAAACTTGAAGCCAAATGCTCTCCGTGGCATCATGAGCCAGGGCATGCTCTTTGCAGGCGACCTCAACGCCGAAGCCCACACTTGCCGCCTCGTAAGCGTCCCCGAAGACGCCAAGCCGGGTGACCGCGCCCTCTTCAAGGGTGTTGCCCCGAGCGAACCGCGCGAGCTCAAGGTCAAGGACTTCGAAAAGATTGCTCTCACCGCAAAGGGCGGCGCTGTGTTCTGTGGCGAAACCGCTCTCGAAGTGAACGGCAAAGCCGTGACCTGCGACGTCGCCGACGGCAACGGTATTCATTAAGCACTAGATGTCATCCCGGCCACAGTGCCGGGAACACCTTTCCATACGAAGCCCCTGCTTTAGCAGGGCTTTTTTCATATCATAAACTTCACTGGATCCTTCGTCCCTACGCTCCTCAGGATGACGAAATAATCGACAGGATCATTCACATTCGTTCAGGATGACGTTCGTCATTTTTGTATATTGAACAGCATGAAAGAATTCATTCAAAAAATCAAGCAAAACGCCCTCGCCTACCTCAAATCCTTAAATTGGATTGTCCTGCTCGGCATTGCAGCATTCTGCATCGTCCTTGCCATCATCAACAACATTCGAGTCGATGACGCCAAATCCGTTGATTGGATTGGTTCACAAGAAATTCTCGAAAAACCGGCAGACATCCTGTAAGGAGCGACCATGATTGCATGTTTTGAAAAACCAAACCTCAAGAATACGATTATCGCAGGCGTTCTCCTCACACTCGCCACGTTCCTTGTAGCAGTCGGTGTTGCAGAAATCAGTTTCCCCGAAACATTCCTCACATTCACCGACCACGAGTGGCTTTTGGATATTTGGCCGAAGGCTTACCGCTACAACATCCACGTTGGTGTTGGCGCCGTTGTAATCGCATGCGCCTTGATCGCCCCCGCACTCAAGATTCAAAAAGACTTTGCCACGCGCACGCTCGAAACGCTTTGTCGCATTGGCATCGGCGGCATGTTCATCTTCGCCTCGATTTTCAAAATCCAGGACCCGCACCAGTTCGCAACGCTTGTGGCGCAGTACCAGTTTTTCTCGGCGCTCCACATCGACTTCGTGAACAACTTCTTTGCGCTTGTCTATCCGCAATTTGAATTCTGGTTCGGCCTCGCCATGATTGTATCGCCGTTCGTCCGCGAATCCGCATTTGCGATTTTCTGGATGTTCGTGAGCTTCATCATCGCACTCGCCTGGGCGCTGTGGAACGATCTCGGCATCACATGCGGTTGCTTTGAACTCGAAGACGGCAATGCCCACGACAAAGCCGAAGCATGGACAAGCCTCGTCCGCGACCTCATCCTCATTTGGCCGACCCTCTGGCTTGCATTCCGCAAGAACAAGAGCATCATTGGCATTTGGAAAAAAGACAAGGAAGTGAAGTAATGCAAACGTGGCATAAATCGGCCCTCGCCTTCAGCTTAATCTTTGGCACAGCACTCAACTGCTCGGCACGACCGGTCGATATGCCACGCCACATCACGTTTTCTGATTCCGCACACGACAAAGAGCTCAACATCAACGCGCAGCTCCTGGATTCTATTGCGGTCACGAATCTCTCGAAAGCGAAAACACATTACGACAATTCCACGTCCATCCGTCTTTTCCTCGACGGAAAATTCACGGATGCATTCCACTTTGACGCCCGTGTAAAAGTCAACACGGACTATACCAACCGTTACATCAATTTTAATTACTATAATCCGGACGAAGGCCTCCCCTACAACAAGCAGAGCGAAAAGAAACGCACCTGGGATTTGTTTGGCGCAAACGTTAGCTACAGCCTCAAGCCCGTAGAACTCCTCGCCGGATTCGATTACCTCGAATGGGGCCCCGCCCGCCGCAACCACGTCATTTTACGCGGTGAACGCAATATTTACCGCCCATGGCAAGACAGCTCCAGCCGCATTCCCGATGCCGCCCCGACTCCCTATTTCGGCTACCAGTTCACACTTGGGCCAATTAAATACACGCAGTACGCCGCAAAAATCTACGAAAAGAAAAACTTCGGCAAGTATTTCCACGCCCACCGCCTCAACTTGAACTTGCCCAAAGACATCACGTTCGGCATTTCAGAAACATCTCTTTACGGCACCTCCATCGAAGCGGCAGGATTCAACCCGAACCCCGATAGCGATAGCGCAGGCCGCGAATTCGAATGGGCATACGTCATTCCGTTCATCCCCTACGTTTTCCAGGAGCACTTGCAAGGCGACCAAGACAACATCTCGCTTGCATTTGACTTGAGCATCAAAACACTCCCGAATTGGGAATTCTACGCAGAACTCTTGTGGGACGACATGAAATCCCCGACAAGCATGTTTGACGATTCTTGGTGGGGCAACAAATGGGCGACAACGCTCGGCGTCGCCCGCGACAGCATCGCCATCGGACCAGCTACACTCGGCTGGATGTTTGAATACACCCGCATTGAGCCATGGGTTTACACGCACCATAAAGGCCGCGGCTACACCTACGCCAGTTACGCCCAAAGCCTCGGTAGCGACCTCGGCCCGAATAGCCAAGAAGTACACACCGAAGTCAGTGCCGCCTACAAATTCCTCCAAGCAACACTTTTCTTTGGCGCACTCGCCAAAGACACCGCCTTCGGCGGGCACATCAACGACCTACATACGCCCGAAAGTGCCATGGATAAAAAATTCCTGAGTGACAAAACAACAGTGCGTTACAAGGAACTAGGATTCAATTTGGCGGTAACTCCGTGGGACTGGTTTAGCTTTAGATGCAGCTACACGCGGTTCTTCGGAGACTTTAAAGGCTACCGCACTTATGCCGTCGGCAGCCTGCAGTGGTAGGGCGGCTTCGCCGCAGTTGGCAGAGCTTAGCCCGCTTCGATCTTAGAACTTAGTTATTAGTTACTTCGCCCTACGGGCTAGTTACTAATTAATAGATAGAAGTTACTAGAGATTGCTGTATAAACATTTCTAGTAACTAGTAACTCTGGACTAGTAACTTCTAAGCACAAAACACTCAACTCAGAATAAAACTTTCAATTCTTCCTCGTCATTTGCGCTGAGCGCTTTCTCTTTCCATTCTGGGTTCAGCATAAGCTTTGCCACATTGGCAATCTCCATCGTATGCGCCATAGCCGATTCCGCCGGAGAGAGAAGCACGCACATAAATTGCGCCTTCTCGTCATTACGCGTTTTTATTTCCGTAAAGCCGTCCCGACAAACAACAAAAGCCATCAGCGGACCCGGCAAACCAGAAATACGCGTATGCGGAAGCAAAAGCCCTTGCCCCATGTAAATGCCCTGGGCAATACGCTCCGAAAGGCCTTTCCATGCCGCCATCGCGTCAAAACGGTAAGGACCATTCACAAGAGCATCGTAAGCATACCCCAAAGCACGATTGAATTCAACCGGCTGCGTGTAAACACGCACATATGTAGGAACCATTACTGCAAAGCCCAATCCATGAATTTGAACACTTCTGGGTCAGTGGCCTTGGCCATAAGCTTGAATTCGCCAAACAGAGTACGGAGCTGCGCCTTGCCAGGCTCAATATACTGTTCAAACTTTTCAATTTTCTTTACCTTCGAAAGGAAGCAATACGCGCCAAGAGCTTGCATCAAGCGCTGCAAACTAGCATGCACAAAGCCTTCCCAGGCATCATCCTTCGTATAAATTCTCGTACCGCGATACAAGCCGCGCCAATATTCAAAGAAGTCCTTGATCATCGGAAGCGGAAGGCTTACGTACGGGTCCCAAAGCAACGATGCAATGTCATAGAACATGGAACCGCGACGAGCGCCCTGGAAATCAACGAACGCCACCTCGGAATTCGGGCGAATCATGATATTCTGGCTCTGGAAATCGCGATGCATCAAGACCTTCGTCTGTGCTTCAACAGAAACCGCCACCAACGAATAGAAGTTGCGCACCGATTCCGGAATTTCATCAATGCCCTTATGAAGTTTCAGATAATTTTCAGTAAAGTAATCCGTTTCCCACTTGAGAGCAGCAAAGTCAAAACGGCGAAGCCAAATTTCAGTATGGTGACTGAACAACTGATGGCTTGCATTTTGCCACTGAATAAGAGCATCAATCACTTCCGGGTACAAAATGCGGACACTCCCCGAAAGCACCTTGCTCCCGTTCGGGTACGCTTCGTCCAAAAGACTGCGTTTGCCCAAATCTTCTTGCAAGACCTGGCATGTGGATTCATCAACACAATAAACGCGCGGAACCGGCAAGCCATATTCGCGGAATGTCTTGGAATATTCGACAAAATGCTTGAAATCGTCATTAACTTCGGCGCTAACCTGCAAGACACACTTCCGTTCGCCATCGGCAATACGGAAATAACGCCTTCCAGAACCGGCACCGGCAATGGGAGTCATAGAAAATTTATCGGTATAACCATGAGTCAAAAGGTACTCATGAATACTCGGCGAAATTTGAATAGAATCGTTTTGCATGCTTTTAATATACTTAAAGAAATATGAAAATGACAAATAAAATTAGCGATTTTGTGTGCCTTTTAACAACAAAAAAAGACTGCCGTTAAGCAGTCTTTTTTGTTTTAGAACGTTCAAGTAGATTGATTCGCTGTGCTCGCAATGACGTTGCCGTGCACTTCCAACAACCTACTCGTAACCAGGCTACGACACAAGCATCATCGAGAACACCATGACGAACAGCGCGACCGTTTCGCCCACGCCGAGCACCATGAGGTAGTTCACGAGACCCTTGCCTGTTTCGCCAAGAGCGTTGCAAGCGTCAGCAGCGGACTTGCCCACGTACCAAGCGCTAGCCATCATGCCGATGCCACCGAAGATGCCTACGCCAAGGTAAGCAGCCCAGTTGCCCGGAGCAGCCTGCGACTTGTTCAAGATGTACATCATCAGGAGCATGCCGTAAATCGTCTGCGCAATCGGAGCGCCCACAAAAATGAGCAGCGTAAATAGCGCGTTCTTACCCTTGAGATACGCTTTTTTCCAAGCACCGATGGCCGCCATACCGGCAGTCCCGCAGCCCAGCGCAGAACCCACTGCAGCAAGGCCAAGGGCCGCCACCGCACCGAGCTTTGCGAGCGTCAAAAATTGTGTTTGATCCATACGTGCTACCTCACTGGATTAATGAAGCACCATCATGGAGAACACGAGCACGAACAAAGCGACGGTTTCGACGATACCGAGCACCATGAGGTAGTTCACCATGCCCTTGCCGGTTTCACCGAGAGCATCGCAAGCCACAGCTGCAGACTTGCCCTGATACCAAGCAGAAGCCATCATGCCGAGGCCACCGAAGATACCTGCACCGAGGCAGCCGCCCCAGTTCGTAAAGTCACTAGCCTTTGCTGCATCCAGAATGAAGTTCATCAAAAGCATGCCGTAAATCGTCTGGGAAATCGGAGCACCCACGAACACGAGAAGCGTGAAGAGAGCAGACTTACCCTGAGCGTAAGCCTTCTTCCACATCGTGATAGCAGACATACCAGCCGTTCCGCAACCAAGGGCAGAGCCCATAGCCGCAATGCCAAGCGCAGCTGCAGCACCCATTTTAGCGAGAGTCACCATTGTATTCGGTTCCATTATATTATCCTCATTAAGTAGCGGGATTTAACCCTTGGTTTAATTTTTTTGCTTGGCGAAAGGAGTAAAGGCAAAGCCGCTCCATTCAAGGCCAAGTCCATTTGAAAATTCGAGAGTGTTAAGACGAACAGCATGCACCGCAACGCCCATCACGGCAAGAGCAATGTTCAAGCCATGCACAAAGAGCAAGATGAATGCAGCACCAGCAATGCCAACAGCAGAGCCAAAGAGTGGCGAGAGCATGTCGTTAAACGCTTCAGCGATAGCGGCACCAGACATACCCACCGCAAAGAGACGGATATAACTGATGACATCGGTAAAGCTGTTCACGACGTCGAGCACGAGCATCGGGATGCTGATAAAGTCCTGCTTGAGACGGCTTGGCGGCACCGTAAAGAGCACGAGAAGTACTGCTTCTACGATGAACATCGGGATGACGAAACTAGGCATTTCGATTCCGAGCACCATGTTGCAAGCGAGGAAGAACATGACCCAAGCACCCATGAGCCAGCCCACCTGCGCCATGAACGTCGAGGACTTGCGCTTGATACGCACGACCACGTTCCACGCATGAGCGATACTCAAGTGCACAACGGCAATGCAGAAGCAGAACAGCTGGATATGCTGCATCTGGGACGCACCCGCAGCCTTCGGGACAAATGTTTCCGGCAAGAACGTAAAGCCTTGGCAGAACTGCTTGTACACTTCAAAGCGGGCCGGATCCGTCGGAGCGTTACTGCGAATCCAGTAGAGCACGTTGCGGACACCTTCCGGGATAAAGTTATAGTTCGCGATATCGAGGTAGTAACTCCACCCTGCAAGTTCCGGCGTAAGGCCGAGGAAGTTTGCATTGATGGCGCCCCAAATGATAGTCGCCCAGCTCATCAAATAGATAAAGTGGAATCCGGCGCTGCTCGCCTTCGGCATTTTTGTGCGGGCAAAAACAGCAAGTCCAAGGAACAACAGGCCGTACGCCATGTCGCCCACAATCATCGCAAAGAATATGCTGAAGAAGCACAGGAACACCGAGCTTACATCGACTTCGTTGTAACCCGGAGAAATGCCAATAATATCATAGAGGCATTGCATCGGGCGCGAGAGCTTGTTGTAACCAAGAAGCGTCGGGATGTTGTCTTCATCCGTTGGATCTTCGACGCGGATACCCCAGCCGTTAGCCTTTGCAGCCGCCCTAATTTCGGCAACGCGCGGTTCCGGGCAGAATCCCTGGAGCGCAGCAATTTGGCTATTCTGGAGCATGCTTGCAGAGGCTTCCACAAGATTGTAACGATCCGTCACTTCAAGGAGGCGATCTTCGAGTTCGTCCTTTACAGAAGCAAGCTGAGCAAAGCGTTCGTCAACAGCCGAAATCGTCGTCTTCGCTTCTTCTTCAATCTGTCGATATTCTTCGAGAGATTTTTGAGGCATCGTGATTTCGGTAAAGGCGCCAGTCACCTTTGCAGGAGCATCACCCTTGCTGAACACGGCAATGTAAGTGCCATTTTCATCCTTGGCAAAGACATGCTTGTAAGCGCACTCGCCTTCGACTTCAAAAGGATCTTTCGAAGTATCGGCAAGATAAAGGCGCACAAAAATGCCCTTGGCGGCGAGTTCCTTCACGGTTCTCGGATCCAGGTTTCCAAAAGCACCGAGCTTTGTCAGTTCCTCTTGGGACTGTTCCAGCTGAACTTCGGCATTTTTCTTTTCCGAAATAAGAGTCTGAATTTCTTCGACAAGCGTTACACCACTTGCGCCTTTTTCCGCAGGCGTTACACCTTTGCGGAGCTTATCCGGAACAACTTCCATCGCCTTCTGCACGCGGGCAACAGCGCCCTTTGCCCCATTCACAGACACGCCAACAGCGTTCTGGAGCGGAGTCAAATGGATAATTTCCATTTCGCGCAAAGCTTTTAAAGTTTCTTCCTTGTGGCTAACAAGCGTAAGAACGGTTACCTTTTTCATAGGAGTAATCATGCGGCAACCTCCTTACTCTGGGCATCAAGTGCAAGCGCCTTAGCCGTAGCCTTGCCCTTGGCAAGCTTACTACGGGCCACACCGCTTGTCTGCTGGTCACCCAAGAAAATATTGATTTTGCGGATGTTATCCTTAGACTCGGGAATCTTGACCTTTTCGAACAGGTTCACGCGCTGGCTCGTGGTACGGAGTTCTTTGGAAAGAAGCTCGTACTGCTTTTCGAGCACGCGGCGTTCCAAGCGCAGAGAAATAAGTCCCTGCAAGCTGCGGATACCGTCGTCGAGCCACACCGGAGTCGTAAAGAAATCCGGAATGTTCACGTTGAATTCCACGCCACTGAACGTCGGGATGCGCACGCCGGCGATGTTTCCTTCGCCCTGTTCGACGCTCTTCACCGAGAGATACTTATCCCACTCAATGGGTTCGGCAAAAAGCGAAATCCACGAAGCCATGCTCTTGCGGAGCTTATCCTCTTCTTCGCGTTTCGCCATCACCTTCTCCTGGAGCGTACGCATTTCCATCTGCAACTGCTGCTTTTTCAGAAGCAACGTCGGC
Source organism: Fibrobacter succinogenes (assembly GCA_902776765.1). Lineage (GTDB taxonomy): Bacteria > Fibrobacterota > Fibrobacteria > Fibrobacterales > Fibrobacteraceae > Fibrobacter > Fibrobacter succinogenes_N. Next base: position 27,838 of record CACYRP010000003.1, on the reverse strand, counting down.
AGATAGCGCTGGAAGCGCTTCAGTGCGTCACGTTCCGCCTTGAGGGCGTTTTTAGTTAACTTGACCTTAGCCATATTACCACTTCTTCGGCCAGTATTCGTTGATCATCTTGGTGGGGATACCGGTTTCTTCAGGAGTGAAGCAATCGGCGAGGATTTCCCATCCGAGATCCAAAGCCTTTTCAAGAGGAATGTTTACTGAAAGGTCCATCATTTCCTTTTCGAAGCGCACACCATACTTCAACAGCTTCTGGTCCCAGTTACTCATGTTGAAGCCCATGGATTGCTTTTCCAAGGTTTCCTTGTAGCTTGCGTACAACTGAATCATGGTATTCATGATGGTACGGTGGTCGCTACGGGTCTTGCCGTTCACCTGCTGCTTAAGGCGGCTCAAAGAACCGAACGGTTCGATACGGCCCTTGCGCAAGTAGAACTGACCTTCGGTAATGTAACCCGTGTTGTCCGGAACCGGGTGCGTCACGTCGTCGCCCGGCATAGTGGTCACAGCCAAAATCGTGATAGAACCAGCATCGCTAAAGTCCACAGCCTTTTCGTAACGGCTTGCGAGCTGAGAGTAAAGGTCGCCAGGATAACCACGGTTCGACGGAATCTGTTCCATCGTAATAGCGATTTCCTTCATGGCGTCGGCAAAGTTCGTCATGTCCGTGAGGAGCACGAGCACGTTCTTGCCTTCGGTTGCAAACTTTTCAGCCACAGCGAGGGATGCATCCGGAACGAGCAAGCATTCCACAATCGGGTCAGATGCTGTGTGCATGAACATCACCGTACGGGAAAGAGCACCGTTCTTTTCGAGGTAATCCTTGAGGTAGAGGTAGTCATCGTGCTTGAGGCCCATACCGCCGAGAATAATCACGTCAACTTCAGCCTGCAAAGCAATACGGGCCAAAAGTTCGTTATACGGTTCACCAGCGATAGAGAAAATCGGGAGCTTCTGCGAAACCACGAGCGTGTTGAACACGTCAATCATCGGAATACCCGTACGCACCATCGTCTTCGGGATGATACGTCTTGCCGGGTTCACTGACGGGCCGCCAATGGTAATGCGTTCGCCGTCCACTTCGGGGCCGTTATCACGGGGCTTGCCGGCACCGTTAAACACGCGGCCAAGCAAAGCTTCGCTGTACGGAACCTTCATCGGTTCACCAAGGAAACGCACTTCGGAGTCAGTAGAAATACCACGAGCACCAGCGAACACCTGCAAGTCCACGAGGTCGCCATCAATGCGGATAACACGGGCAAGGGATGTACCGAAAGAACTTGTAACCTGAGCGAGTTCCTGGTTAGCAACGCCTTCGGCTCTCAAAGTAATCACAGAACCGGCAATGCGTTCAATACGATGGTAAGCAACATTATGCATTGAGAGAAACCTCCTTCACGGAAGCAAAAATACTGGATTCAAGATCCTTGAATTCCTGGCTGTCAAACGCCACGCGGTTCCAGTCCTTGGTAGCCTGCGTGAGCTTGAGGAAGAACGTACGAGCGACATCCTTTTCGGCAAACGACATCGGCGTTTTAAGAATCGTGTAAATCTTGTCGAACACGTACTTCTGACGGTCAGCAGAGCAGGCGGCGTCGATTTCGTTATAAGCGTCCTGCTGCAGATAAACAGCATCCAAGTATTCGGATTTCAGATAAACAATAAAGTCTTCGATGGAAGTACCTTCTTCGCCCACAACCTTCATCATGTTGTTCACATCCACGCCGTTAGCGAGAATGGTGCGGGCTTCGGCCACCTTCTTGGAATCGATAATACCTTCGTACTTGGACCAGGAATCCAGCGGATGAATAGCCGGGAAGCGGCGCTGGTCGGAACGTTCACGGCTAAGGCCGAGGAATGCACCCACCACCTTGAGGGTTGCCTGGGTCACCGGTTCTTCGAAGTTACCACCAGCCGGAGAAACGGAACCGCAAATCGTCACGGAGCCTGTAGAACCGTCCTTGAGGCGGACAACGCCACCGCGTTCGTAGAACGATGCAATCACGGATTCGAGGTAAGCCGGGAAGGCTTCTTCGCCCGGAATTTCTTCCAAACGGCCACTCATTTCACGCAAGGCCTGAGCCCAACGAGAAGTCGAGTCAGCAAGCAAGAGCACGTTGAGGCCCATCTGGCGGTAGTATTCAGCGAGGGTCACGCCGGTATAAACGGAAGCTTCACGAGCAGCCACCGGCATCGAAGACGTGTTACAAATAATCAGCGTACGTTCCATGAGGGACTTGCCTGTACGCGGGTCAATCAATTCCGGGAATTCACGAAGGGTTTCCACCACTTCACCTGCACGTTCACCGCAAGCGGCCAAGATCACGATATCCACGTCGGCATAGCGGCTCATAAGCTGCTGAAGCACGGTCTTACCGGCACCGAAGGGACCCGGCGTACAGAACGTACCGCCCTGCATCACAGGGAAGAACGTATCGATAATGCGCTGCTGCATAGTAAGCGGCTTGGAGGGGCGCAAGCGTTCTTCGAAAGCCTTGATCGGCATCTTGACCGGCCAGGTCTGCACCATCGTCACATCGACGGTTTCGCCCTTATCGTTCTTGAGCTTTGCGACAACATCTTCGACAACGCGGTCACCAGCCGGAGTCACATAATCTACAGTCCACTTGCCAAGGAGCTTGAACGGCACCATGATGCGGTGCGAGAACACGCCTTCGGGAACCGTACCGATGGTATCACCGGCAACAACCACATCGCCCACTTTAGCAACCGGAGTAAAAGCCCACTTGGTATCACGCGGGAGAGCCTTCAAGTACTTACCGCGCTGCAAGAAGAAGCCGCATTCGTCAGCAAGCTTCGGCAGCGGGTTCTGGAGACCGTCAAACACTTGAGTCAGAAGGCCAGGGCCAAGTTCAACAGACAAAAGTTCACCGGTAAATTCGACTTCGTCGCCAGCCTTGAGGCCAGTCGTATCTTCGAATACCTGGAGTTCAGCGTAATCACCGCGGATACGAATCACTTCGCTCTTGAGGGGAATGATTTCAGCCTTACCTTCTTTGTTCTTCGTAACGAGCTTTGCATAAGCCACTTCGTTCTGGGAAACGGCGCTTTCGAACTTTACACGAATCAAGTTTCCGTTAACGCCGGTTATTTTTCCGATACTAGCCATTGAAAATGGACCTCCAATCATTCCTGCCTAAACGCAGGATCGTTAGCATTAATAACATTGATGACGGCTTTATCACCCGCAATTTCGTTGATGCCCGCCCAGCGCTCGCAAATTTTGAGCTTGATGGCGTAGGCATAAACATGCTTGACCGTTCCCTCGCCTACACCGGCGAGATTGTCGACAAGCCAGAAACGGGCGCGGTCGATATCCTGTTCCTTTTCCATCGGATTCGACTTCATGAACGCGTCCTGGATCATCTTTGCAAAGGTGACGTCATAACCAGAGAAAGAACGTTCCGCAAAACGCACTTCAGGGCCCCACGCCTGGGCGCGGAGCCTTCCGGAAACGTTTCTCATCTGGGTTTCACGGGATTGGTATTCCCGAACAAATTCATCATCGCACTCCTCGCCCGCTAAGAGAGCGTCGAGCGCTTCGAGTTCTGGGGCATCCAGCACACCTTCGCAACGGCCACGGAACTCGGCCATGCTAAGGGGCGGAACGTCGCCCAGTTCTAGCATCGGAAGCGATGCCATCAAATATGCTGGACTGCTCATTGGACCGCCTTATTTGCCCTGGGCGGCCTTGTTTACAATCTTTGCAAGCTGCGGTCTGAGCAAGGCAGAAAGAGATTCCGCCATTGCCTGTTCTGTAAATTCGTGGCTGACCTTGCCGCCATCGAGCTTGACGCGGAAGCCGAACTTGACGCCCTTGTCGCTTTCGACCTTGACGCCAGCCTTGAGCTGTTTCGCAAATTCGCCCATGACAAAGCTCGAAAGAGCCTTCGCATCGGCTTCGGAGAAATCAATTTCGATATCGGAGGTATAGCTCTTGGCAACGGTGAGAAGCATGTTCTTCACAGTTGATTCATCGAGAGATTTTTCAACTTGGAGGCTGAGAAGATCGAGAATCATTTTTTCAAGATTCTTGCCCACCGAGAGGAGCAAATCACGTGCGGACTGTTCCAAAGTGCGTTCGCTACGTTCTGTAAATGCTTGTGCTTCCTTATCGGCGTTTTCGAGTTTTGCCTTGGCTTCGTCTTCGGCGGCCTTCACAATTTCGGCGGCCTTGTCTTTTGCCTTAGAAATAATATCTGCTGCTGCGAGTTCAGCCTTTTCAACAGCATCCTTCTGGATGCGTTCCATCAGGGCTTGCAAATCTTCTGCCATTTAAATCTCCAAATTGAACCAAAACACCCCAAAATAGGGTATTTTCATTAAACACAGAAAAGAATATACTAGCAAAAATTCGAAAAAGACAAGATTTTTGACAAAAAAAATCAAAAATATTGTTTACTTGCGAAAAATGAAGATAAAAAGACTAAAATCGGCGACAAATGGAAAATTTGCACCACTTGCAAAATCCGTGCCGTAAGGTCATTTTTTACACTAAATGTAGGTCATTTACAAGCCCCGTAAGGGGTGTTACAGAGGGTGTAAGCTGAGAGGAGAGACGAAAGACGAGTGACGAGAGAGGACACCGCGGAGCCATTAAGCCTTGTTTGGACATTTTATCAAAACGAAATCGTTTTTAGCCTTATAACAAGCGAGTTTCCCAACATATTTTAAAGTAAGTAAGGTTTAATTAGGAGGCTTTATGAGGTTTTCAATTAAGGGATTTTCTCTTTTTGCGGGTTCCATCGCATTTTTAAGCACCCTCGCGAGTGCTGCAACAATAAACGTAAATATTGACAAAGAATACCAGCGCATCAGCGGCTTTGGCGCCGCATCAGCATGGGCGGGTTCCATCACCGACAAGAACGCCGCTTTCCTTTGGGACTCCACTAGCGGCGCTGGGCTTACGCTGCACCGCATCCGCATCGCTCCGGACGGTTCCACCTCCGAAACAAGTATCGCCAAGAAAGCGAGTGAATACGGCGTCAAAGTATGGGCCGCCCCATGGACGTCTAAATACACCGTAAATTACGACGGCGACAAAAAGCACCTGGATTTCAATCACGCCCAGGACTGGGCCAACACCATCTTAAAGTTTACGCAAGACATGCGAAAAGCGGGGGTTAACTTATACGCAGTTTCGTCGCAAAATGAGCCCGACGGCACCGGCGATAACCACTACGAACCCGATGAATTGGCGCGTTGGGTTGGCGACTACCTCGGCCCCACTCTCGATACCACAGGCATCAAAATCATTGGCACCGAAGCCATCAACTGGTACGGATTCCCTAATTACAAAAAAGCCTTCTTCAACAACCCTGCCGCCTTGAAATACACGGACATTTTTGGAACGCACGAATATGGCGGAGACCCGGCCGCCTACCCCGAAATCCACGAAGCCGGAAAAGAATTCTGGGAAACCGAAGTCTATGATCTTGGAAGCAACAAGGAAGACGTTGGCATGGGAAGTGCTCTCCGCGTTGCAGGCATGATTCATGACGCCCTTACGATTTCGAACATGAACGCCTGGCATTTCTGGTGGATTTATTCTTGTAGCGAACCCAGCTGTGGCAACGGAGCCCTTTGGCCGCAAGGAAAAGGTAGCCCCGACAATCTAGAACCCACCAAGCGACTCTGGGTCATGGGGAACTACAGCCGATTCGCACGCCCCGGCGCAAGGAGAATCGATGCCACCAAGAATCCCGAAGCAAATGTAAAGGTCACCGCCTACCGCGACACACTCAAGAAGAAAATCGCAGTCGTCATTCTCAATTCCAAGAACGAGGAATTCAAGGCGGACTTTGACTTCGGAAACACAAAAATTGCTAGCTTCAAGCCCTACGTCACCGACGACAACAGCAACCTCAAGGAAGGAAGCGAAGTCAATGTAGACGGGACAAAGTGCAGCTATAGTGTCCCGGCCCGCAGTGCAACGACAGTCGAATTCGTTCTGTGGCAAGAACCAAAGGTCGAGCCCCCCTCAGATTCTACAGAGGCAATTGCATTCAAGATGCGTTCTGCACCAAAAAGCCTTCAAAGCACATATAAAGTATTTAGCCCGCTCGGAGCGTTTATCGGCGAATTCCAAGCCGAACATATCGGAGAACTCCGCAACATCATGACGAGCGCAGGTTTAAGCCGTGGTATGTACATGGTTAAATGCGGCAATGCAAAAACGCAATATGTAGTTTTGAAATAGACCGTACTTTTTCGCGATTTCCGAGGTGACATGCCAAACTAGATTTATTTGCTATGAATCGCCTCGGAATTCCTTGGAGAACTTTGTTATTCGCAAAGTCCCGTTCAACCATAAACGAGCATATTCTCAATGCTTTTTCAGAAAAAGAGCTTGAAAAAAGCCAATCCGTGAGAAAAATCGGAAATTCCGATTTTTCTACAAAACCAACAAACTATTATAATTTAGATGTTATCATTTCTGTCGGCTATCGAGTTAAATCCATTCAAGGCACGCATTTTCGTCGTTGGGCAAATCAGATTTTAAAGGACTATATGCTCAAAGGATATGCCATAAATCAACGAAGAATTGCTACGGACCTACAGATTGCAAACCGTTTGCAGGAACAAAAGCAACTCATTGAAAATCAAGAAACAAGAATAAACAATGTTGACAATCGTCTTTCTGCAGTTGAACAACACATTGATTTCTTCGTGAAAGCAACACAACTTCCAAGCGGCGGTGTTCTCGCACCAAACACGAGGTTCGATGGCTATGTGCTAATTGCCGACCTTGTGAAATCAGCAAAGCGTTCTATCGTGTTTATTAATCCTTTTGCGGACATTAGCGTATTGAAGTTTGCAACAATGAAGGCAGAAGGGGTTTCTGTTACCATTTACTCTGCACGGATATCACACCAATTCAAGGAAGAAGCTGCTTTATACAAGAAACAGCATCCAGAATTTGACATAAGGACCATGCGAATCATCCATGACCGGTTCTTGCTCGTTGACGATACGGTTTACCATTTTGGAGCCAGCTTTAAGGATATGGGAGCCGAATTTTCGGCATATAGCGTTTTGAATTTTGTAACTCCAGAAGAGGTTATCGAAAAAGTGAAAGAAATTACAAAAGGGCTGTAAAACGGGGCGTTGCGGGGTGTCCCCGCTCGAAGGGGTAGCGGCCCTTCGGCAGGCTCAGGGACCTTTGTCACGGAGACTGACGATGGAAGCGAGGGGGATTCCTCCCCCACCACTATAAAAAAAATTCCTAGATTTTTTTGACATAGAATGCCTGGATTCCCTCCCTTCGGTCGAGAATGACTGTGCTCCGTCAATAACACAATTCCAACTTCGTTTTCTAGTAACTATTTCTGCAATTTCTAAGCTCTAAGTTCTAAGTTCTAAGTTCTAAATTGCTATATTTCCCGCCGAAAAATTATCTTCAAGGATACAACCATGAAACGTACACATAACTGCGGCCAGCTTCGCAAGGAAGATGTTGGCCAGACCGTAACACTCGCCGGTTGGGTGGATCGCCGCCGCGACCATGGTGGTGTGATTTTCGTTGACCTCCGCGACAAGTATGGCAAGACCCAGATCGTTTTCAACCCGGACTACAACGCCGACGTGTTGAAGACCGCCGAACAGCTCCGTAACGAATACGTTATTTACGTGACTGGTAAGGTTTATGCCCGCGAAGAAGGCAACACCAACGAAAAGCTCGCCACGGGTGAAATCGAAGTCAAGGCAGACAAACTCGAAATTTTGAACGCCGCCCTCACTTCTCCGCTCGCCATTAACGACCCGAACGAAGAATGCAAGGAAAACGACGACCTCCGCTTGCAGTACCGCTATTTGGACCTCCGCCGTCCGTGGATCCAGAAGAAGCTCCTCCTCAAGAGCCGCTTCCTCAAGGCCGTGTACGACTTCTTCTATTCTAACGGTTTTGAAAACATCGAAACTCCGTGCCTTTGCAAGTCCACTCCGGAAGGCGCACGTGACTACCTCGTGCCGTCCCGCGTGAACCCGGGCAAGTTCTACGCCCTCCCGCAGTCTCCGCAGCAGTACAAGCAGCTCTTGATGATTGCCGGCATGGACCGCTACTTCCAGATCGCCAAGTGCTTCCGCGATGAAGACCTCCGCGCTGACCGTCAGCCGGAATTCACGCAGATTGACGTGGAAATGTCTTTCGTCAATCAGGACGAAGTCATGGAAATGTTCGACAAGTTCGTGACTGAAGTTTTAGGCAAGGTTTGGAACTTCGAACCGCCGCGTCACATCCGCCGTATGAAGTGGGCAGAAGCTATGCTCAAGTACGGTTCCGACAAGCCGGACCTCCGCTTCGACCTCGAAATCCACGATGTGTCCGAAATCGGTGCCAAGTCCAACTTTGGCGTGTTCAAGAACTGCGTTGCCGCTGGTGGCAAGATCCGCGGTATCGCCGCTAAGGGCTGTGTCGATTTTACTCGTAAGCAGATTGACGAACTCACCGCTTTCGTCGGCAAGTACGGTTCCAAGGGCCTCGTGTGGATGCGCGTCAAGGAAAATGACGAAGTGGAAACTCAGGTCGGCAAGTTCTTTACGACCGAACAACTTAACGAACTCCGCGACGCTGTCGGCGCCAAGTGCGGCGACATGATGTTCTTCATCGCCGGTCCGGAAAAGATTGCAGCAACGGCTATGGGCCAGCTCCGCTTGGAAGTCGCCCGTATCAAGGGTCTCCGCGATCCGAAGAAGCGTGAATTTGTATGGATTACCGAATTCCCGATGTTCGAATACAGCGACACGGAAGGCCGCTACATGGCCATGCACCACCCGTTCACGAACCCGCTTCCGGAACATTTGGACATGATGCTCAGCGGCAACCTCAAGGATTGCAACGCTGAAGCTTATGACCTTGTTCTTAACGGTGTGGAAATCGGCGGTGGTTCTATCCGTATTCACAACCCGGAAGTTCAGGAAAAGGTGTTCCGCCTGTTGGGTCTCTCCGAAGAACAGGTGAAGACCAAGTTCGGCTTCTTCGTCGATGCATTCAAGTACGGCGCTCCTCCGCACGGTGGTCTCGCCTTCGGTCTCGACCGCGTTGTTGCTACCATGGAAGGTGAAGAATCTATCCGTGACTACATCGCATTCCCGAAGAACACGAGTGCCTCTAGCCCGATGGACCAGTGCCCGAGCGAAGTGGATCTGCAGCAGTTGCAGGACATCCATATTTCTGTGCAGTTGCCGAAGGGAAAGTAGTAGGAAGTAGGCAGTAGACAGTGATTAGTGGTTAGGAAAATTCTATGCGAACCACTTAATTACAAGCCTAGCGACTGCATTCCCGTTAGATTCTAGTTACTAGAACAAAAAAAAATTGAGAGACGAAAGATAATTTCGGCTCTCTTTTTTTGTATTGAAAGGCTGTTTTCAAAGGTTAAACGTTATTTAATATCCTAGGCATAGGGTTAAAAAAATTCATATTCTTCAATCTAATATCTATATTCATTTTTATGCAAAAAAAAGAATTTTTTCGACAAACTCTTTATAACTTAAATTTGGACGAACCCATATAATACACCATCCATCATTCTCACATAATAAGAAATCCTCGTACTTGACAAAATCATAATAGAAGTGCGCCTTGTAGATTCATATCCGGTAGCCCATCCGAGTTATGCAACCAAACCAAGGTCGTATCAAAAATATTTCGCAAAAAAAAATGCTTGCCTAAATATCAAATTTAGGCAACATTCAATGTTATGTAAGCCAACAGAGCAGGGATTGTTTTTTGCCGAAGGGTAGGGGTTATCTAGTCTTCTTCAGAATTTAACCATTTTGGACCAATTTCGTTATAAGGGAATCTCTTAATTAACATGTTTAGTAAAATTTCCAAAGGGAACTTGTCAACTTTGGCTATTTCATTTTTGCCGTCTATTTCGTCTAGAGCCATTGCAAATTCTAAAACGGAAAAATAGATTTTGTCCTCTTTATATTCGGCTTTGCAGATTGGATCTAAGTCCATCCAATTTTTTTTGATATACTCGTTGTTGTCAAAGAATTGTTGTAATAGTGAGTTGTTATATTCAAAAACAAATTCTTTGGGTAATGAAATTTTTTTGCGAAATGTTAATTTTCTAACGATATTTTCTTTCGTACTTTCTTCGATGGTTGCTTCTATAATGTCCCTGATTTGCGTGAATTTTTGTTTTTCGCATCTGTGCTGAAATTGTTTTGAAATGAAATTACACGAAAAAAAGGTTTCAATACCGGGTGGTTGCATTTTTCTAGCAGGAATGTGTATGTTTTCCCAAATCGTTAAAAGTCTAGGATTTTGAGCCATGACGCTTCCTGAATTTATGTTACTTGCAATGTAAAAAAGTTTTTCTCGTATTAATTGACGAACATGTTCTGAAGTCACACCAAATACTAAGCCTTGGTGTGGATATGCTAATGCGGTAACATCTATTGCAATGATGCCATAGCATGGCTTATTCCCACGTTTTTTGGGCATTCTGGACTTAAGTTGATCGTTTGCCTCGTAGATTTTTCTCATTAATTTTTTTTCGCTATGAATCCGTTTGCATTCTATATACAAAAAGAAATTCTCAAATTCGACAATAATGTCTGTTTCTGTTGAGACATCGATAATAAGGTCATTTTTGCAAAAATAGCTGGCTATACGTAATTCAAATTGTGTGTCTCTACTTGTTGAATTCGTGTCAAAAGCAGTAAAATCTTTCCCAGAATTAATTATTTGTAATTTTTCTTTTATACCTTTAGGCATTTGAATTTTTAATGCTCTGTAAATCCAGTAAAGTTCGCTGCATTCTCTTAGTGTATATACAGTCCAATCGCTGATGGTGCGAAAACGGTCGTCATGTTTTTCGGTAAATATTTTTGAGGGATCAAAATCTGAATTTTTGTATAGAGTTTCAAAAAAATTTATGTATTTTGCTATTCTTGAATGTTGTGCGTTTATTCCTAAATTGATTAGAAGTTCTCTAAATTGAACTAGATTCTCAAGATTTTTTCGAGAATCTGATATAATTTCCTCGTTGGGAATTTCAAAGGTTTCGTTCATTTTTTATATTTTTTGAGGGAATGAGCTTATTATTAATGTAGTAAATGAATACTAGATTGTAGAAAAATATGGGTAAATCTGGCTATAATATGGAGTAATTTGTAAAAATTTTACACAATTTAAAAAGAAGATGTTTTACTTCAATGTTTATCTCCGCTGCTTCATGAGGAAAACTGCTTACACAAGCTCCCGGCCCGAAAGCCAAACCATTAGGCACAACATCTTCTTCTAAAAAGATTCTAGTATTACAGATTCTTTTGAACAAAGAACCGGAAAGCAAGAAATAATGGACTAAATTCTATCGCTCGCCATGACGTCAAGACAGAAAATAACCACCGGTATTGCTACCGATGGCTATTTTGTATGGAGTGGAGGAGTCTTTTACAAGTTCTGTTTCTGCTGTTTATGTTCTTCAACATTACCGCAGGGTTTCAAATGGCGGTAAACGGCGGGATGTCCCGAAATGTTATCAACGGAAAGAAAACGGGAAGATTCGGATACGGCAACACCGAATGATTCCGATTGTCCCGTAAATAGGCTATTGATGTATCCCATAAGATTCCTTATACGTTTAGATTTTTCAGGTATTCCGTGAGTTCGGTGTTCGCGGCATAGTCCACCGGGCACTCGATAATGCTAGGCACATTCTGGCGAAACGCTTCGCGCAATATGCGAGGTAAATCTTCAGTGCGTTCGACACGGTATCCTTTCAAGTGCATGGATTCCGCATACTTCACAAAATCCGGGTTCGTAAAATTGACCGAGAAACTATCTCCGTAACGTTCCTCTTGTTTCCACCGAATAAGGCCATAGCCTCCGTCAGTAAAGATAAGCGTCACAAACGGGATGTGTTCGCGAAATGCAGTTTCCAATTCCTGGCTGTTCATCATAAAGCCGCCATCACCGGTAACCGCCAAGACTTTCTTTTTCGGATTCAAGAGTTTAGCGGCAATGGCTCCGGGCACAGCAATTCCCATGGTCGCAAAACCGTTAGAGATTATACAAGTATTCGGATGATAGCAATTGTATTGCCTTGCAATCCACATTTTATGGGCGCCCACGTCCGAAATCAAGATGTCGTCTTCGTCCATTACAAGTCGAATGTCATGGAGCACTTTCTGCGGCGAAGGCGGGAATGTCGTATCATGATCATAGCGTGTATGGTCCGCGATCATCATTTGGCGGATTTGCAAAGCCCATTCCGGTTCCCATGTGTTCGGGCAAACGCTGCCGAGCGCATCCAAGGATGCCGAAATATCGCCAATAATTTCTTCTTCGGGTTGATAGAATTTGTTCACATGGTTCGGCGTTTCGTCGATGTGAATTATTTTCTTGTCACCATTCGGATTCCACTTTGCAGGGGCGTATTCCACGACGTCGTAGCCCACGGCAATCACAAGGTCAGCCTTTTCCATAACGATGTTCGGAAAATCCCTTTGCGGCATGCCAATGCAACCCATGAAATACTTATTGTCGCTAGAGACCACGCCCTTAGCCATCATGGTACACACCACGGGAATCTTCGACGAATACGCAAATGCGCTCAAAGCCTCGGATGCATGGTTTCGCACGGCAGAATGGCCCACAAGAATCACGGGATTCTTGGCAGACGCAAAGACTCCACCAGCGGCAAGAATTGCATCGGTACTGGCGTACACTGTATTTTCACGATGATGCTTTAACGGCGTTTGGGCAACTTCGCCCTCGACTTCCATTGCGGCAATGTTGCAGGGCAAGTCGATATGGCATGCACCGGGCTTTTCCATTTCGGCGTACTTGAACGCAATACGGACAATTTCATTCACCGTGTCCGGGCGAACAACTTGTTTACTGCGCTTGGTAATCGGCGTAAACATTTTTACCAGATCCAAATACTGGTGACTCGTCAAATGCATACGTTCCGTGCCGACCTGACCTGTAAGGGCAATCAGCGGGGCACCGTCGGAGTTCGCATCGGCAACACCTGTCACAAGGTTTGTAGCGCCAGGCCCGAGCGTCGAAAGGCAAACGCCCGCCTTCCCTGTTAAACGGCCATAGACATCGGCCATGAATGCAGCCCCCTGCTCGTGACGGACCGTAATGAACTTGATGGAGGATTTTTTAATCGCTTCCATCAGTTCCAAGGTTTCTTCGCCGGGGATTCCAAAAATATACTTGACACCCTCACTTTCTAGGGATTTGATCAAAACTTCAGCAGTGTTCATAATTTTAAATGTCTCCGCGAGAGCTATGCAAAATTCATGCCAAAAGTTCAATCCATAAAAAAGGCCCTCTTTTTCGTGGAAATTTTGGGATAAAGCAAGGTAATTGAGCTAAAAAACGAAAAATCAGCCCATATTATTACATTCAAAAATTGTAAAAGAAACAAAATTTGTAACAAAATCATGCAAAAACTACGTATAAATGGGTTGGCACATTTTTTGCGATTTACAAGAATATGAAATACGTAGAGACTGAAGACACTTTTATAAAATCTATTTCGGCATTGTCGAAGGTGGAATTTGAGCACCGCTGCAGGCGTTTACACAACGTTTTGGACGAAAACGATCTTTCGTCGAGCATGAGCGGTAGCCACAAAAGCACCGACCCTATTCCTTTGGTGATTTCGAGCGATGAATGGAAAACGCTAGAAGCGGGTGTAGCGCAAAGAGCACGACTTTTTAACGCGTTGGCAAAAGACATTTATGGAGAACAAAGCCTTTGGAAAAAGGGCAAGTTGCCCGCCGCGCTGTTGTTTGCAAACCCCGACTTTTTACAGGTCGTTTGGAAGGTTCAACCCGCCGGAGGTATTTTCGTGAATTTAACGGCTACAGACGTCGTTCGCCTGAAAGACGGATCGTTTGTAGCGGTGGAAGACCATTTGCAAGTGCCCGAAGGTTTAGGCCGTGCGCTCGAAAACCGCATTGGCGTAAGCCGCGCATTCCCGGAACTTTTCCGCAGCATGCGCACGGAACGCTTGGCAGTCTTTTTCAAGAAATTGATGGACGGTCTTAACGAAATGCACAAGGACATTCACACACAAGGAGAACCAGACAAAGTTGTGCTACTCGCTTCGGGCCCAGACAATCCGCGACGCGCCGAAGATGCCGTGATTGCGCGCTACTTGGGAATTCCGCTTGTTGAAAACGACGACCTCGCCGTTCGCAATTTGCAGGTGTACATGAAGACGCTCATGGGCCTCAAAAAGATTGGAACGATTTTCCGCAGGGTTGAAGACAGAATGTGCGACCCGCTGGAGCTTCGCGTCGATAGCGGCGAAGGCGCCGTAGGCCTGATCAGTACGGTCCGCGCAAGTAATGTCGCGATTGCAAATTTCTTGGGAACGGGCGTTCTGGAATCCCCCATGTTCAAGCCGTTCTTGCCAGAGATTTGCCGCGAGTTGCTTGGCGAAGAGCTGTTGTTGCGCGATGTGGAAACGGTTTGGCTCGGGAACGAAGAAGACGCAAAACGCGTTTTTGCAGAATCGGATAAATGGATTTTCAAGAAAGCTTTCCACAATGCAGAGAGTACCAAAACAACAGAATCGAAATCCTATTCTTCGATGACGTCAACAGCGCAGCTCGCCTTGATGCAGACCATAGAAGAAGCGCCGGAACAATGGATTGCAGAAAAGGCAATGGATGTCGCAACCGTTTACGCCTACCGCGATTCTTCGCCGACAAGTCGAGGTGACATTAGGCAAAGCAACAGCGAAAAGGCAAATAGCCTAGAGTTCACGCAAGCTGTTTCGCTGATGCGATTCTTCGCCGTCAACACGAAAACCGAAACGGCAGTCATGCCAGGCGGGCTTGGAATTATGGGCAAAGGGCTTGGCGAAAAGGACATCTGGGTGCTTTCGGAAAGCCCCGTGCCAAACTTTTCGCTACTCGCTCCGGCAGGCCAAGCGATTACGCCTTCGAGAGCGAGCGGAAATTTGCCGAGCCGAGCCGCCGAAAACTTGTTCAGGCTGGGGCGAGACCTTTCGGCTTCGAACATGATGGCGCGTATTGCGAGAGGCATCGCTGTCAGGCTTTCGGACGAATCGTGGATGGACATGCCGGAACTGCCGTGGATCTTGAAAGCGGGACTCTCGGACGAATCGCAGTCGAGACTCGCGCAAGACCCAGAAAATGCGCTCCGTTACTTTGTCTTGCGCAAAGACAACAAGGACGGGATGCAATGCGTGCTGACAGAGATTCGCGATTTGGGAATGCAGTTGCGCGACCGCATTTCAGAAGACTTGTGGCTTTACCTGAACGGCTTTGGCATTGCGGAAATTCCGGCGGGGCCAGGTGCGGCGGCACTGTTGCCGTACTTGAAAGCTGTTCTTTCGGACAGTGCCGCTGTGGCCGGACTTGCTGCAGACTCCATGACGCGCGGCCACGAATGGCGCTTCTTGGAACTCGGTCGCGAGATTGAATGCGCCATCCGCACATTGCAACTCATCAAGAGTTTGCTTTCTACGGCCCCTGCCGATGAAATGACGAACTTGCGATTGTTGCAGGCCGTGCTCGAAATTGGCGACGGACTCATGACTTACCACCGCCGCTATGGAGGCCGTTTGCAGGTGGTGCCGGTAATCGACTTGCTGCTCTCCGACGAATCGAACCCGCGAAGCGTCGCCTATCAAGTGGCAAAACTGCGGAAAGCGTCAAAGCATTTGCCCGGCAACAACCAAAGCGAAGCGACCTTCTCGCCACTGGACCGCGAACTGATGCGAGTGCTTGCAGAACTCCGCTTGGCAAACATTGAACAACTTGCAGAAACCGTAAACAATAATAGGGAGAAACTCATAAAGCTACTTGATGTACAGATAAGCTCTATCGAACGGATTGCCGAAATCGTCACTAGGCTCTACTTAAGCCACGCTCCACGCACAGGCGTTCTTCACGCCACAACCACAAAGATGTCGGAGGTTTAAAGTGCCTATTTACCAAATCGATCACGAAACGATTTACGATTATCACCTTCCCGTTCTTTACAGCAACCATCTGGCGCACATGCTTCCGCGAACAGTTAGCCGACAGAATTGGATTAGCCACAGCATCGAAGTGGATCCGAATCCAACGATTCAGCAAGAACGGACCGATATTTATGGGAACAAGGTTTTGGCGTTCAGCATCGAGCAGGAACATAAGCACTTTCGATTCAAGACAACAGGGATTGTAGACGTGCAGGCCGAAAAGCCGCCCAACCCGAGCGATACCATGCCATGGGAACAGGTGGCGAAACTTTTGGAGCGCCCGACAAGCGAAGAAACGCTGGACGCCGCGATGTACGCTTATGCCTCCCCTTTCGCGAAGTTCGAAGAATCCGTTCGCAATTATGCGCTCGAAAGTTTTGAACCGAACCGCCCGATTTTCGACGCCGCCAACGAACTCATGACTCGAATCTACACGGATTGCAAGTACACGTCGGGCGCTACGAGAATCGGAGCGCAGCCGCAAGAAATCTTGCGTGGGAGAAAAGGAGTTTGTCAGGATTTTGCACACTTGATGATTGGCTGCATGCGGTCGTTGCACCTCCCCTGCCGTTACGTGAGTGGATACTTGCACACGCACCCGTGCGAAGGACAGCCCAAGCTCGTCGGCGCCGATGCGACACACGCTTGGGTCAGCACGTACGTTCCCGGCCACGGCTGGGTGGAACTCGACCCGACAAACAACGTGCTCGGTGGAGACGAACACATCGTGCTTGCCTGGGGGCGCGACTTTGGCGATGTGAGCCCATTGAAAGGCGTCATTACCGGAGGCGGCGACCATACATTGAAAGTGTCCGTGAATGTGGATGCGAAGGAATAAACATAAAAGCATAAGGAAACACAACATGCGATTTGGAAACTACGATACCGAAGGCTTTTACGACGAGCTTTGCTTACCCGATGGGACGCCCCGCCCGGCCGCAGAACCGTTGTTTACAAAAATCAACGAGCTTCCCGAAGGAGAACTGCAACGCCGCCAGAAAATTGCAGAATCGGCATTTTATGACAATGGCATTACTTTCGCTGTTTACGGCAACAAGGATGGCAAGGATAAAATCATCCCCTTCGATGTCATTCCCCGCATTGTAAGCGCCTCCGACTGGAAACACCTTGAAGCGGGCCTGAAACAGCGCACCGATGCATTGAACTGCTTTTTGACAGACATCTACAACGAACGCAAGATTCTGCGCGACAAGATTGTGCCCGAAAGCCTTATTAGCACCTGCACCGCGTACCGCCCGCAGATGGAAGGCTTTGTGCCTCCCAAGGGAATCTGGGCGCACATTACCGGCACAGACCTCGTCCGCGATACCGATGGCACTTTCTATGTGCTTGAAGACAACATGCGTTGCCCAAGTGGGGTTTCGTACGTGTTGCAGAACCGCCAGATTCTAAAGCGCACGTTTCCGCAGGTGTTTTCAAACTGTTCGATCCGCCCGGTAGATGAATACTGTACCCGCCTGCGCAAATCGCTGGAATACTTGGCCGAACCCATTGCTTCTCCCAAGGTTGTCGTGCTTTCGCCTGGAATCTACAATTCCGCTTACTACGAACATTCCTATCTCGCGCAGCAGATGGGCGTGGACTTGGTGACCGGAGATGACCTCATTGTGCAGGACAAGAAGGTGTATGCCCGCACCACGCGTGGACTCAAGCAGGTTCATGTGATCTACCGTCGTGTCGATGACGAATTCCTGGATCCGAAGGTGTTCCGCCCGGATTCTTGTCTCGGCGTGCCCGGACTCATCGAAGCGTACAAGGCTGGAAACGTGGCGCTCGCGAACGCTCCTGGTTGCGGTGTCGCCGATGACAAGGCAATTTACACTTACGTGCCGCAGATTATCAAGTACTACTTGGATCAAGAGGCCATCATTCCGAACGTGCCGACTTTCGTGTGCGAAAACCCGAAGCATATGAAGCATGTGTTGGACCACATCGAAAACATGGTTGTCAAGGCGGCAAGCGAATCTGGCGGTTACGGCATGCTCGTCGGGCCCAAATCGACGAAGGAAGAAAGCGAAGCGTTCAAGAGCAAGATTATAGCGAACCCGCGTAACTACATTGCGCAACCGATGATTTCGCTCAGCCGCGTGCCATGCATTGTGAACGGCGGTTTCGAAGGACGCCATGTGGATTTACGCCCCTATATTGTGCAGGGCCGCGAAACCTACATTCTTCCCGGCGGTCTTACACGTGTGGCGCTCCGCAAAGGCTCTATCGTGGTGAACAGCTCGCAGGGCGGTGGCTGTAAGGATACTTGGGTCATTGCCGAAAACGAAAAGGCTCCGGAACTTGGCCAGGCCAAGCTATGGATGGAACAACAACAGCAACAGCAGTAAACAGTAGGAAGTAGGAAGTTAGAAGTAGGAAGTGTAATATGTTAAGTAGAGTCGCAAATTCCATTTATTGGCTTGCCCGTTACATAGAACGTGCCGAAAACGTGGCGCGCAGTATCGACGTGAACCTACAACTCCAACTGGACTTGCCTGGTGAAGTGCGCCCTTGGGAACCAGTGATTCAGATCGCTGGCAATGCGGACGATTTCTTCAAGAAATACGCCCACGCCTCCTTCGAAAACGCATTGACGTTCCTGACGTTCGACAAGGAAAATCCGAGCAGCATTATTTCATGCGTGGCAGCTGCGCGTGAGAATGCCCGTTGTGTGCGCGAAAGGATTTCTTCGGAGCTGTGGATTGCCATCAACCAGTTTTACTTGAAACTGAGCGACCCTGAAATGCCCAAGCAGGTTCTGGCTGCACCCCATGCGTTTTACAGCAGCGTCAAGGAATTCAGCCAGTTAACGGCAGGCATTATCCAGGGAACTATGAGCCACGATGTGGCGTGGAACTTTACGCACCTTGGAACACTGCTCGAACGAGCCGATCAGACTTCGCGAATTCTAGATGTCAAGTACTATATCTTGCTCCCAGACGTGAGCATGGTGGGCATGGCACTCGATACCGTGCAGTGGAACGCCGTTCTTAAGAGCGTTGGCGCTTACGAGATGTTTCACCGTCGCAATTCCGACGTGACACCGCATAACGTCGCGGAATTTCTGTTGCTTTCCGAGGACTTTCCGCGCTCCCTGCGCTACTGCCTGGAAAAAGCGGAACTATGTCTAAAGAACATCGCATTCCCCATCAAGAGCAATGCGGAATCCATACGCCTCTTGGGAAAGCTGCGTTCCGACATTTCGTTCACAACCATCGAAGAAATCATCGACCACGGGCTTCACGAGCAAATCGAAAAAGTCCAGATTCGACTCAACGAACTCGGCAATCAGATCTGGAAAGACTTTTTCTGCTAGAACATTCAAATTCAAGCCTCACAGCAACCGTCATATTTTTGAAAGTGTTCAGTAAGCGCGGGACACTTTTTTTGAGCATTTTCGTTTCAACCGTTTTATCAAATATCACAATTTTCACAACGCTTAAATAAAATTTTCAATATATACAATCAAACGTATTAAAAACCACTATATATTATGGATATACGTGTGGGTTTAGAGTTTTTCAAGGAATGAGATATGCAGAAAAAACTCGTAGTTTGGGGTCTCGTTTTCGCGAGTACTTATTTTTGCGGCTGCACCGACGATAATGCAGCGGCTCCGTTGAATGAATCATCACTAATCAGTGAAGATTCGTCATCGTCTATTGAACAAAGCAAAAATCCAAATTTATCGGCTTCCGTAGAAGTTTCATCTTCGTCCATAGAGCATTCCAGCGAATCCTCGCAAGTACCACCATCGAACAATTCTAGCGAAGATCCCATAAAAAGTTCATCATCAGCGGCTACGGTTTCTAGTTCTGCAGTTGCACCTGCAAGCAGTTCAACACCAGCCCAACTCCCCCCAACATATTCTTCTAGCTCCTATGCTATTTCCAACGCCTCAGCCACAAGCAGTTCTTCTGCAGCAAATGCGGTTTCATCTTCTAGCGGGCTAAAAGATTACGATGACAATCACAAACCCAAGGACAGTTTCCTCCCGGCAGCAGGTTTCTATTCCAACCTCACCATCAATCCGCTAACGCCGCAAAAAGGCGGTGAAATCCGTTGCACTTTTGACGGTTCCTTCCCCACCCAACAATCCGCTCAAATTACAGAAGCTAAAACGCTTACCGAAAACACGGTTATACGTTGTTCTGAATTTGTAAACGGTCAGGCTATGGATACTACGACACAAACGTACTTCATTAACGAAAACGTTTCGATGCCGGTCGTAGCCATCACCGTAAATCATCACGACATGTTCGACTCTACAGACGGCCTCTACGCTACAGGCAATATCAACAGCGGTATCGGCGGCGGCATGGGCAACTGGGGCAACATGGGCGGAGGCGGAAACGTAACCGACGACAACAACCCAAAATGCACGGAACCCTGCAAGGGCGCAAACTTCTGGAAAGACGATGAACTCCCCGCTCACGTGGAATACTTCGAAAACGGAAGTTCCTCCAAGAGCAAAGCCTGGGAAATCGACGCCGGCATTTCCATCATCGGAAACTGGAGCCGTTACAAACCCAAGAAGAGCGTTGCCATCAAGATGGATAACGATAATTACGGCGACAAGGTCCTCAAATATTCATTGTTCAAGACTCGCCCAGAAGCAAAAAAAATCAAGTCATTCAACTTGCGCAACAACGGTAACCGATTCTGGTGCGACTATGTTGGCGATGCCATGATGACCGCCCTTATGGAAGGCACCGATGTAGATTACCAGCGCAGCCGCCAAGTGGTTGTGTTCTACAACGGTGAATACTTCGGCATTCACGACTTGCGCGAACGCTTGAACAGAAACTTTGTTGAGACAAATTATGGCATCGATTCCAAGTCCATCAACATGGTTAAAATTGCGGGAACAACCCTAGAAGCGAGTGGCACTAATGGCGCCTCGACTTCAGAATACCAGCAACTATACAACGAAATTAGCAGCGGCAATTTTGCTGGCGACAACAACACAAAATACGAACAAATAAAATCAAAAATCAACGTCAACAGTTTTGCACAATACATGTTCGCCGAAATGTATTTCCACAATGGCGACTGGCCTACAAACAACGTTCGCGCTTGGGGCGGAAACGGTCACCCGTTCAAATTCGTCGCATTCGATACCGACCACGGATTTGGATTCTCGCCGGGCATCAGCGGCTTTGACGTCGATAATCAGAACATGTTCGACTGGGTACTCGGTGCAAAATCCAATAGCCAGGGAGGCAATCAAGGCGGCATGTGGGGCGGCTTCGGAGGCTTCGGTGGCGGCGGCGCAAGTGCAGGCCCCGGCACCATGCTGAGCAAGCTCCTTGAAAATCCCGACTTCAAACGGCTTTTCATCAACAACGCCTGCATCCTTCTCAATAGCTACTTGACTTACGAAAAGGTGCAAAAGACCGTGCAATCCATGATGGCAACCATCCCCTCTTCGGAACAGCAGCGTGACGAAAAGAGATGGCCACGCAACCAAAGCAACTTCAAGTGGGATCCGAATGGCAACAATTTAATTGCTTATGCCAAGAACCGCAGCGAAACCATCAAAAAAGAAATGGTCGAACGCTTCGACCTCGAAAACGAAGTTTCTGTAACGATTGGCGCAAGCGGAAACGGCTCCGTGTTAGTTGACGGGATGAAACTCCCGAGCAACAATTATCAATGCAAATTCTTCAGCAATAACGAACTGCTGCTGACCGCAATCGCAAGCTCCGGAACCGTATTCACGGGCTGGTCCGACGGATCCACCGAAAATCCGCGATTGGTACAAGTGAGCGCAGGCCAGACAATTACGGCAGTGTTCAAGTAATCGCCATAAACAAACAACAGCAATTCAAGATGCCTCGCGGAAACTCCCCCGCGAGGTTTTGTTATATTCCCCGAAACTATGGAATATCACGAACAAATTTTTGTACATTAGCATCATGCCGTTCACGCAAGAATACCTCAAAGAATACGAAGAAAAAATTCGCCAGCTCCCGCTTGAGGAACTGTATGAAGTCTTGGACATTATTCAAAAAGATTCAACAAACGAAAGAATCAATATAGTAGAGAAGAGAATCGAAGAACTAACTGGCGATTTACCTATCAAAAATCATTCAGAAGACAATAAAGAAGCCTATACCCCAATAAAAGAAATTATACCACCGGAAAAAAAGATACTCGCAATTCTTGCGTTTGTCACAATTTGTTTTATTTGCATTGTTGTTATAGCGAAAACAAAAGTAGACGCTAATTCCATTGGATTTATAATTGATGATGACTTTTTAAGTTCAATTGCTGATTATGTGTATTACCAAACGCTATACGACATTTTCTTTACACCATCCATTTGCTTTGGGGCAGCCACAATATTCTACGCATTCGGATTCATATCCATCAAAGAAGGAAAAAAAGATGTTGAGGGCTATTCTGTTGTAACACATCTCGTCCCAGCGATTCTCGTATCTTGGGCATTGGCAACTGCAGTCCCTAAAACCTTCGATTTACCACCGACAAACAGTGAAAAATCTACTGTTCAAATAGAAACCGTAACTTACAAAAAAGAAACATCTTTTAGAGGCGTCCACAAATATTACCTTTATTTCAGCAGCGGTTCCAAATTAAAAGTAGACAAGAATCAATACGAACAAACGTATATCGACAAAAGCCTCTATACCATCTACCAAAGAAAAAATATCATAATAGCGTTACCAGTGAACAGATACGTTTTAAAAGTTCAAGCACAAGTCATTGATGAGGATGAAAATTAGTTTTTAAAAACAACAAACCACAATTACACTTGATACAGCTATACCATTTAATGAAGTAAAAAGTTTTATATCGTTGAAACGAATGACTATATTTGGACTATATCCCCCAAACAACAAAACTCTCCGTAGCACTTGTGTTGCGGAGATTTTTGTTTATGCAGCTTCGGGGTAGCCAGATGGCCAAAACACTCACTTCGTTTCGCGTTTTGCCCTCCGGGCGCTCCATCATTCCGACGCCGAAGGCGGAGGAATCCAGTCAAGATTTCATTCGCGAAAAAACATTTTCATCGGGATAGCCAGATTGTTCTTGCCGCTATTCGGCTACGCCGAGCGGCGCGAACCCTACGGGCTACGTCTTACGACGTAGCGCAAAATTCTCCATACGATTTCTCTCCGTTTAATCATTGGCGAATTTTGTGGCGGCGCTGGCTTCGGTTTCGCTTCGCTACCCTACTTTGCACATCGGGGTAGCCAGATGGCCAAAACACTCACTTCGTTTCGCGTTTTGCCCTCCGGGCTTGCTTGAGCTGCGCTCAAGTCAAGGCTTAAAACCGGCTGGGTTCGCTATGCTCTCGCCGATTTTAATGTCCTCGCCCCTATTCGGCTACGCCGAGTGGCTCGGACCCTACGGGCTGTACGCACGCGTGCAGCGCAAAATCCACCATTCGTTTTCTCTCCGTTCAAACATTGGCGGATTTTGTCGAACTGACTTCGTCTGTTCTCACTGACTATCTATGATACGAAAAAAGGACCCGCAAGGGGTCCTTTTTCGTATCGGGGTAGCCAGATTCGAACTGACGACATTCTGCTCCCAAAGCAGACGCTCTACCAGGCTGAGCTACACCCCGAAGTGCTCCAAATATAGCAAAAAAATGGAATAAAAAATGAACTTATTGGCAAAAAAATTAATCATAAACAGAAATTTTCATAAAAACTTCACTTTTGTGCACTGAAAATATTGACATTTGCCCAGTTGTGCATTATATTTATATTGTATAAATTCCAGAACCCTTTATGACGAGAGGCAAAACATGGAAAAACTTAATGAAAACCGCAAGGAAATGACGGCCAGACAAGAAGAAATTTACGAATACATCAAGAAGTATTCAAAAGAAAACCACATGCCGCCTACAGTCCGCGAAATCGGCAACCACTTCGATATTTCTTCTACAAACGGTGTGCGTTCCATCCTCGCCGCCCTCATCAAGAAAGGCTACATCAATCGCTCCCCGCGTCTCAGCCGCGGTATCGAAATTCTGAGCGATGACAAGGAATCGAATAAGGAAGTTGCAAGCAATACGATTGAGATTCCTATTGTCGGTCGCGTTGCCGCCGGTACACCGATTCTTGCCGTGCAAAATCTCGAAGGGACTGTTACAATCGACAGAGATTTCCTCGCCTGCCGCAGCGATGTTTTTGCTCTGCGCGTCAAAGGTGATTCCATGATCAACGCCGGTATTTTCGATGGTGACTTGATTTTCGCCCGTCAGCAAAAGACCGCAGACCTTGGCGAAATTGTCGTTGCACAAATCGATAACGAAGCTACGGTCAAGTACTACCACCCGAGCGCAGACCATGTAGAATTGCGTCCGGCAAACCCGAAGTACAAGCCGATTATCGTGAACGACAAAAAAGACTTTTCAATTGCAGGCCGCGTCATCGGCGTCATGAGAAAAGTGAACTAATTTATTCAAAACAAGCTAAACTGAGTTCTTTACTTCAGCAGGCCCAGCACAGGCTTGTTTTTATACCTCTGGATGACAAAGCAATCTGAATGGCAGATTATCCCCGTCATCCAAGTCATTCATGCCATCTACGTCATCCTTATCATCCTCGTCAAGCGAGGACAAGCGCGAGGAAAAGCACGAAGACAAGCGCAAAGATAGTCGCGAGGTCCATAATCGCCATGACGTAACAACAAAAAACCGAGGCTTCAAACCTCGGTTTTTAATTTATTCAAACTCTTGGTAGCTTTCCGCAGTCGCGGGAATCACGAGCATAAGTCCAGTGTGAATTAATCGTCGAAATCGGCGAGTTCTTCTTCAGCTTCCTTCAAAGCTGCTGCGTCCGGTCCTTCGATATCATCGTCCTCCACTTCATCGAGAGAGTCACCGCCCATAGCGCCCAACTGGTATTCCACCTTGCGGGCTTCCTTGGACTGTCCCAAGTGCAAAATAGCGGCACATTCTTCACAGTAGCCGAGATGCTTATCGACCCAGAATTCCGGAGACACGAGGTTCTTGTTGCAGCGAGTGCAAATCTGCGTTGCTGCTTCACGCGTGAACGCAGCATTCTGTTCTTCAAGTTCCTTCAAGATACGTTCCGTCAATTCTTCCTGAGTTTCTTCAGCAAGAGAAATCTTGTGACGGATGGCAGAAGTCGGCTTCTTTTCGAGGTTCTTCATTTCTGAGGTAACCTTCTTCTTGTTGGCGCGTTCTTCTTGTTCGTCAATTTCAACAAACATGATGAACTTGCAAGGCTTCTTGCCGCCTTCAAGCAAAACTGCATACGGATAATCAGACTTCACGGACGCCTTCTTCACTTCAACTTTTTCAGGGGCCTCAATTTTAGCTTTTTCTGGAGCCTTTTCAGGAACTTTCTCAGGAATCTTTTCCGGAATTTGCGCAGCAACTTCCTTAACAGGTTCCTTCTCAATTTTCTTTTCGACTTCCTTTACAACTTCTTTTTCGACAACCTTTTTCGGAGCTGCAGGAGCCTTGGCCTCGACTGCCGGTTCAACCTTTTTTGCCGGAGCGGGTTTCTTTGAAACTTCGGCAGCAGGCTTAGCGGTCGGCTTCTTTGCCGGAGCCGGTGCGGCCTTCACAGCTTTGACAGGTTCTTTTTTTGCAGGAACTTCCTTCTTTGCGACGGGCTTCTTGGCCGGAGCAGCCTTTGCAGGCGCCGCCTTCACCGGAGCCTTTTTGGCAGGAGCGGGAGCCGCTTTCGCAGCCGGTTTCTTGGCCGGAGCGGGTTTTGCAGCAACCTTTTTTGCCGGAGCAGCAGCCTTAGCCGGAGCCGCCTTTTTCGGCGCTGGCTTTGCAGCTTTCTTTTCAGAAGCACTCGCCTTTGCAGGCGCTTTAGATGTCGCTTTTTTGGAACTCATATTTACTTCTTTTCCACAATTGTAATGTTCAAAATCGGATCATTCGGGTCTATGCGGCACACGACGTCGTGCCCTTCAATGACCTTGCCAAACACCGTATGCTTGCCGTCCAAGTGAGGTTGAGGCAGGTGCGTAATGAAAAACTGCGAACCACCAGTGTTCGGACCTTTATTAGCCATAGAAATCACGCCGGTCTCATGCTTGAGGTCATTCGTTTCATCGTCGATAGTGTAACCGGGACCGCCCGTTCCATCGCCACTCGGGTCACCTCCCTGAATCATGAATCCCGGAATTACGCGGTGGAAAACGAGACCATTGTAAAAACCGGATTTGGCTAGTTCAACAAAGTTAGCAACGGTATTCGGAGCAGCCTTGAAATTCAAGTCTACAACGATTTTTCCTTCATGAGTTGTAATTTCTGCAAGAATTTGGGAAACACCCGTATAATCCTTATTAAAAACTTTTCCCGCGGCAAACGCGTTTGCGGCAAGGCACAAGGCACTGCAAATAATGAACTTTTTAAACAAAGCTTTTCTTCCGTCGTTATCGTTATAAAAGAACAAATTGTTCGACTAGAATATAGTTTTTTTTTAAAGGGTTCACAGCGAGTTCCATAAAACAGGCACAAGATTTCTATATTTACGCAAAAACTCTTCAACATTTTAATATGCCGCAAAACAACAATATCCGTAATTTTAGCATTATCGCCCACATCGATCACGGCAAATCCACCTTGGCCGACCGAATGATCGAACTGACCAAGACAGTTTCCAAGAACGAAATGATGAACCAGCTCCTGGACGACATGGACCTGGAACGCGAACGCGGCATTACGATTAAAGCACACGCCATCCGCATGGTTTACGAAAAGGACGGTGAAGAATACATTCTGAACATGATCGACACCCCGGGGCACGTGGACTTCACCTACGAAGTAAGCCGTTCCCTCGCCGCTTGCGAAGGCGCCATTCTCGTAGTGGACGCTAGCCAGGGTATCGAAGCCCAGACGCTTTCGAACCTCTACCTTGCGATTGAAAACGATCTTACCATCATTCCGGTTTTGAACAAAGTAGACCTTCCGGGTGCACAGCCCGACCATGTGGCACAACTCGTAGGCGACTTGCTCGGTTACGACCCCGACCAAATTCCACGCATCTCCGCAAAGACAGGCCTCAACGTGGAACAAGTGCTCGACAAGATTGTTGACGAAATCCCGGCCCCGAAGGGTGATACCGGCAAACCGCTCAAGGCGCTCATCTTTGACTCCGTTTACGATTCCTACCGCGGCGTGATCAACTACATCCGCATTGTGGAAGGCACCCTCAAAGCGGGCATGAAGATCCGCATGATGAAGACAGGCGGCGAATACGTAGTGACAGAAGTCGGTACGTTCAGCATGCGTCGCGACCCGCGCCCGGAACTTTCCGAAGGCATGGTCGGTTACGTGCTTGCAAACGTGAAGACGATTAGCGACGTGAAGATCGGTGACACACTCACGGATGCAGCAAACCCTGCCGCAGAACCGCTCCCAGGCTACAAGGACGTGCTCCCGATGATTTACTCGGGGATCTACCCCATCGATCCGGAAGACTACAAGGACTTGCGCGAAGCCCTCGAAAAGCTCCGCCTCAACGACTCCGCCCTCTGCTGGGAACCCGAAACATCCGAAGCTCTCGGCTTTGGCTTCCGCACGGGCTTCCTCGGACTTTTGCACATGGAAATCGTGCAGGAACGTTTGGACCGCGAATTCAATGTGGACATCATCACGACCGTGCCGAACGTGGAATACCACGTTTACATGAGCGACGGCTCCATGGTGAAAATCGAAAGCCCGTCCAAGCTCCCCGACGCTAGCCGCTATGACTACATCGAAGAGCCGTATGTGAAAGCCCAAATCTTTACGCCTAAGGAATACGTCGGCGCCATGATGACGCTTTGCGAAGAAAAGCGCGGCACATTCGAAACGATGGAATACATCGACGAAACGAAGGTCATCCTCA
>CACYRP010000002.1 GCA_902776765.1 Fibrobacter succinogenes | reverse complement strand
AGAACAGATGAAGCAGGGCAAGGAAGGCTTCGCTTTCGACCACGACTGCCGCGAAGGTATCTGTGGCATGTGCTCTCTCGTCATCAACGGTATGCCGCATGGTCCTGACCATGCAACGACTACCTGCCAGCTTCACATGCGCAAGTTCAAGGATGGCGACACCATCGTGATCGAACCGTGGCGCGCCGCCGCATTCCCGGTTATCCGTGACTGCGCTGTGGACCGTACCGCATTCGACCGCATCATCCAGGCTGGAGGCTTCGTTTCTGTGAACACCGGTGCTGCTCCTGAAGCATCCACGATTCCGGTTCCCAAGGCTGATGCCGACCGCGCATTCGACGCTGCTGCATGTATCGGTTGCGGTGCTTGCGTCGCTGCATGTAAGAACGCTTCCGCTATGCTCTTCGTCTCTGCTAAGGTTTCTCACCTCAGCTTCTTGCCGCAGGGCAAGGTCGAAGCAAAGAAGCGCGTTTTGGCCATGGTCGCTCAGATGGACAAGGAAGGCTTCGGCAACTGCACGAACCTTTACGAATGCCAGGCTGCCTGCCCGAAGGGTATCACCGTGGATTACATCGCCAAGATGAACCGCGAATACCTCGGCGCAACCGTGACCTACGCCGAAAAGGTGTACGGCAAGGACTAGTTTTCGGTATTGTCATGCCCGCCTCCGAGCGGGCATCGCCCTAAACGCAAAAAGGACCGCAGCGATGCGGCCCTTTTTGTATGATTGCAATTATAAATTATCTTATTTGAATCTTGTATTTTTGCGTATTATTGCCGGAAACAACATTCAATATATAGACGCCCCGATTCAAATTATCAAGCGGAATGTAATGATTGGTTGCGGCGTCTCCTTCATATATTCCTTTGAGTATTCCGCGAACATCGGAAATGAGAACCTTAAGTTCAGATGCTATTGGACTTTTTACCAATAAACTGTTGCGATCTTTGATGAAGTGGAACTTGAGGCGAGAGAATGTGCCGATGTGTAGCGTCTGTTTGGGCTTATAAATTGCTGCTGTTGCACTGGTGTCATTTGGCAATTGACAATAATTATCGATGTCTTGGTTGAATACAGAAGCGTGTTTATAAGGTCCTATGGCACAGAGGTTAAAACGGTAGCGGCCGGGATCTGCCTGGATTTTGAAATTGATGTAAACAAGTTGCTTTGCCGCTTGTTCTCCATTAATTTTTACTTCGCCTGTGTACCAGGAGGGTTGTTCGAATTCAGACCACGGAATGCATTGCGTTTTTGCCACATTTGGGGCTTCATCTAGAATTTTTGCAGGAATGGCATTGCTTAGGGTTGCTTCAACATTTTGGCTGAGGCCAAGTTCAAGAATCGGTGCAACTTCGGATTTGTATATAATGCAGATACCTCCCCAGTCAGAGGCGTCTGCGGCGATTGGGGTATCATCTGTTTTAGAGGTTTCTCCTGCGACATTGATATATGCTGATATGAATGGGGCTGCTGTAGAAGTTCCCTGATCAAGTACGGCTGTGCCGCAAACACCATTGCAAAATTCAAGAAGGGGTTCAATCGCAAAATCCCAGTATTCATTGCCGAGCTCGGTTGGCAATAGGGTCCTTGATAAGCCGTTTTGCTGATGATCGTCGGAAAAAAGCCAGTAACCAGCGGTTTCTGTACCTCCATCAAGATTGGTATAGACGTATGGGGCGATTTCATGCCCAAACCAGTCGTCAAACGAAAATGAAGCCGTTGCTGCTAAAAGTACAATTGATGATAAGAATTTGTTCATGGTATTAATGTAAAAAATAGCGAGGGGAAAAGTATTGAAAAACTCGTAATTGTCCAAAATTCTCGGGAAAAGGTCAATTTTTCGGAAAATCCCCAAAAGAAATTGTAGCCCGGTGGTGTCCGGCAGGCGAAGCTGAGCGTCTCTTTCCTATATTTCTATCAGAAATTAAAAAAGGAACCCTTATGAAAAAGTTTTTTGCAATGCTTGCGGCGTTTGCGTGTGCCGCCTTCCTTTCTGCTTGTAACGAACAGAAGTCCGAAACCAAGACGGCTGCCGACGAATCCTTCAACAAGGTGAAGGCGGCAGGCGTGTTCGTGCTCGGTCTCGACGATTCCTTCCCGCCGATGGGCTTCCGCGACAAGGACAATAACATCGTTGGTTTCGATATCGACCTTGCGACTGAAGTTTGCGCGCGTCTCGGTCTCAAACTCAAGACGCAGCCAATTTCTTGGGACGCGAAGGAACAGGAACTGAACACCGGCAAGATTGACTGCATTTGGAACGGCATGAGCGTTGACCCGGCACGCGCCATGGCTATGAACTTGAGCGAACCGTATCTCCAGAACCGCATGATTTTCACCGTGAAGGACAAGGCTCTTGCAAGTCTCGCGGCTCTCGCCGGCAAGAAGATTGCCGTGCAGAACGGTTCTACCGCCCAGAAGTTGCTCGATGCCTCCGAAGCAGGCAAGGCCGCCAAGGAAATTGTTCCGTTTGACGACAACCAGACGGCGCTCATGGATTTGGACAAGGGCGGTGTTGATGCCGTGTTCCTCGACGAAATTGTCGCCAAGTATTGGATTGTCACAAACGCTAAGCCCTACATTGTTCTCGAAGAAGGTCTCTCCGATGAAGTCTATGCTGTGGGGTTCCGCAAAAAAGACCAGGCACTCCGCGATTCTGTGAACAACGTGCTTGCCGCTATGAAGGCTGACGGCAAGTTCGCTGAAATCTCTGCCAAATGGTTTGGAAAATAGGTGTGAGGTCGCTCCCTGCGGGAGCTTTGAGGTATGGGCTCGGCGCAGTGCGCCTCTGAGGTTATTCATGTCGGAACTATCAACGCTTTTGCCTATTCTTTGGGGCGGCTTTTGCACGACTCTTGCTATTTTCGCGCTGACGCTCCTGTTCTCGATTCCTCTAGGCTTGCTTGTTGCAGTGCTAAAGATGAGTCGTTACCGCATTATTCGCTACCCGGTGTCGTTCTACATTTCGGTGATGCGAGGCACTCCGCTGCTCTTGCAGATTGTGGCGATTTACTTTGGCTCGTATTACCTGAGCGAATACGCGGGCGTGGATTTCTCGTTTGACCGTTTTCCGGCAGTGATTGTCGCCTTCTCGATAAACTATGCCGCTTACTTTGCCGAAATCTTCCGCGGCGGCATCCAGTCGATTCCCAAGGGGCAGTACGAAGCTGCTTATATGCTTGGCTTGACTCGTGCTCAGACTTTTTACCGCATTATTCTCCCGCAGGTTGTAAAGCGTGTCGTGCCAGCCAGTGCAAACGAAGTCATCACGCTTGTGAAGGATACTTCCTTGGCGCAAGTGATTGCCGTGACGGAACTTTTTGCGTTAGCGAAAAAGCAACAGGCTGCCTACGCGAGCATTTATCCGTTGTTTGTGGCGGGCGTATTCTATTACATCGCAAACTTGCTCTTGAGCATGTTCTTTGCTTACGTTGAACGCAAGTTGAATTATTATAAGTGAGGCGTGGTATGGATTTTGCAAACAACCAGTCTGTAATTACAAATGGCGCCTCTCAAGATACATCTCCGATTCTCGAAGTTAAGCACTTGAAAAAATCTTTTGGCGACTTGCATGTGCTCAAGGATATTTCATTGGAACTCAACGCCGGCGAAGTGCTTTCGATTATCGGACCTTCCGGTTCAGGCAAGAGTACGCTTCTCCGTTGCCTCACGCAGCTCGAAACTTTCGAGGCGGGCGAGGTGCGTGTTGATGGAAAAAACTTGGTTGTGTCAGCCCTCAACGAACCGATAAAATACGCTCCCGCTAATGTGCTCCGTGAAATCCGCCTTTCTACAGGCCTTGTGTTCCAGAACTTCAACTTGTTCCCGCATTTGACCGTTCTCCAGAACTTGACGCTTGCTCCGATTCGCGTGCTCGGCATTCCGCGTGAAGAAGCCCGCGCCACTGGACGTCGTTTGCTCAAACAGATGGGGCTTGAAGGCAAGGAAAAGTCTTACCCCTGCGAACTCAGTGGCGGCCAGCAGCAGCGCGTGTCGATTGCTCGTGCGCTTGCGCTAAAGCCGAAAATCCTTTTCTTTGATGAACCGACGAGTGCTTTGGACCCGGAACTTACGGGCGAGGTTCTCAAGATTATCAAGCAACTCGCCGAAGACCGCATGACGATGGTCATTGTGACTCATGAAATGGCTTTTGCTCGCGATGTGGCGAACAAGGTTCTCTTCATGGATCAGGGCGTTGTCGTAGAGCAGGGTACGCCAGACTTTGTGTTCAATCAATCTCAAAACAAGCGATTGAGCGCGTTCCTGGAACGTTTTTCCCGAAACTAGTTCTTCCTTTTTTATTTTATATTCACCATGGAAGATTTTTCTTTTGTGGAAAATTTTTATAAAAAAGGAGTTAGAATGAAACGTTTTTTAGCAACATTGGCTGTTGCGTTGATGAGCTTTTGTCCCAATGCTTTTGCCGTTGACGATCCCCCTGTAGATCCATTCATCACCGGTGTTCATGTGGGTTTGGGCTTTGGGGGGTATTGGGATTATCCTTCTGAATATTTGGGAAGCGATGAATGGATGAATGTGGCCTTTGATTTGGGTTGCGCGTTCAACATCAGGGTCAACCAGTATTTGAGTGTTGTGCCGGAATTGGGTTTTGGCATGATTATAAGCTCTAGAGATGCTGGTTCTGTTTCTTATTACGATGTTTCTGAAAATCGCGGTGCCTATGGAGTCAAGATTCCTGTTGCGGTTCGTTTTACTCCGCATCGGCAATTTTATCTTGAAACTGGAGCCCGCATGAGCCTTAACTTTGCCTCTTCGCATACCCTCAGTGGCTCGGACATTGATGGAAATACGATTTCGATTTCGAGATCCGGTAACTGGAAACCAAAGTCTTTTGTTCCGTCCCTTATTTTTGGCTTGGGTGGAACTTTCAGGGCGGATGATCATCATGATATTGATGTTGGTGCTCGTTTTGTTCTTGATGTTGGCGGAATTGAAAAACATGACGATATTTACTTTACCGTTGATGATCAAATAAGGTCTGTGAAAAATAAGACGAAAGTGTGGAATATACAGATTGTAGTCAATTATTATTTCGGGACTAGGCTATAATTATTAATACATCCAAATTTGCGGTTTATCTCCAAATTTAGGTGTGTTGTAGTATTTTAAAACAATTTTGGAACTTTTTTATAAAAAGTTCTGGAAATGTTATTCTGTGTTTTTGTATTTTACCCTCATCAAATAAAACCGTTTTTACGACATCACCAGATGTTGTTTTAAGGAGAAAAAATGAAAAAGTTTATGATTGCTTCTGCTATCGCTATGATGTGCCTTAGTGCAAATGCCTTTGCCGAAGATGATGGCTATGGTAACGATATTCCACCAGCAAGGTCCGAAGGTACTGTCGATGACGGCTACGGCAACAAGCTTCCGGCAAATAATGAACCAGAATACAAAACTTTTGAAGAAGCCCGAGCTTCGTCTTATGGTAGCACTAGCAATAGCGGTAACAGCAATGGCCAGCGTATGCGTTTGGGTGTTCATCTTGGTATTGGTGGTGCTTTCTTTGCTAATTATCCGACGGACAGAGATTTCGTTAAGCAGTATGGTGAAAATGAATGGATCGGTGTTTCTGGGGATATCGGTCTTATCCTCAAGTTCCCTTTAAATCCAATCCTTTCGTTTGTTCCTGAATTGAACTTTGGCCTTGGCTATCTTTCCGAAGAAATCAAAGGCGCAGGCGGAATTGATGATTATTGGGGTGAATACAAGGTAAATGACGCAAAGTCGTTCTACAATGTCAATATCCCGCTCATGTTGCGCTTGCATACTTCTTATGTGTATATCGAAGGCGGTATTCGTCTTAGCTTCAATTTCGATACGGACCACGAATACGAATATACGTACCCGGATGGCGAACCTCTGAAGTACTATGACTATGAGGATGGCGAATATAAGACCGTTAAGCGTAATGCAAACGATGAATGGAAAGTCAAGACGTTTATTCCGTCCGTTGTTGGTGGTATTGGAACCTCTTTCGTCGCTAGCGGTTTGCAATGTGATTTAGGTCTCCGCTTTATTTGGGATCTTAGAGGTATTGAAGATAGAGATACCGAAATATATGCTCTCGAAAGTGACAAAGTACGCATTGGAAAGGTTGTTGAAAACAACTCTAGTGTGTTCGCACTTCAGCTTGTGTTCAATGTCTTCTTTTAATGTCTAGTTGCGAAAGTATCTGCTTTCGATAAGTTATACCTAAAGAAATTTTTTCAAAAAATTTTAGTCCAAAATCCTGCTAAAAGCGTGTTTATATAGTAGAACCCTTTTAGCAGGAGAAAAATGGATGAATCATAATCAAGTGGCCTTGTTTGCAAGGCCTGAATTTAATTTGATGCCGCGTGAAAAAATGGAATACGTCGGTGTCAGCGCTTTGAGCAATGAAGAATTGT
This sequence comes from Fibrobacter succinogenes, assembly GCA_902776765.1. Taxonomy (GTDB): domain Bacteria; phylum Fibrobacterota; class Fibrobacteria; order Fibrobacterales; family Fibrobacteraceae; genus Fibrobacter; species Fibrobacter succinogenes_N. The sequence goes on along the minus strand of CACYRP010000002.1, from coordinate 96,623 downwards.
TGGCAATTATTTTGGGGAGCGGTTGCCACGATTGCGATGTATTCGAGCTTGCTCGGCGGCTTTCCCAGTTCTTATCTACAGAAACATCGGTCCCGACGCTTGCGAGCCTCAAACGAATTCGTGGACTTGGAAAAGTTAAGGCGGCGCAAATCTTGGCGTGTCTTGAACTTTCGGGACGCTTTATTTTAAGCGACAAGGCGATTCCGGTTTCTGTTCCCGAAGATGTGCTTTCGCGGGTTTCGTACATGAAATACGAGTCGCAAGAACATTTAGTTGTGATTTCGTTGAACTCAGCAAACTACATCATTCGCGTTCATGAACTCACCACAGGACTTGTAAATCAAACTCCGGTGCATCCGCGCGAAGCCTTCGCCTTGGCTATTGAAGATCGGGCCGTGTCCGTTATTTTTGTCCACAATCATCCATCAGGTTCATTGGAACCTAGTTCCGAGGATATGTCGATTACACGAATCCTTTGTGCATCGGGTAAAATTTTACAAATACCGGTTCTGGACCATATTATCATTGGTAAAAGTGGGTTTACAAGCATTTGCAGATGCTGTCCAGAAATCTTCGAAAGCTCATTTTCTAAGTGAATTTGTGTAAAAAAAAAGAAATCAAATGGCGATTTTAAGAAAGTATGTATTATTTGTCAATTATTTTAACGGACAAAAAGTGCGGACTTTTTTTTAAAGAGTTATATTTCACTTAAACATTACTATGATAAGGACCACTCTATGCAAGGGTTGGTCAAAATTAAGGAGACTCTATGAAACGAGTAGCAATGGGATTGGCTCTGGCAATGGCGGCGTCCGCCTTCGCTGGTCATGCCAATACGATTAACAAGACGGGCTTCGTCGGTGTCAATAAGACACAGTCAGCTCAGTCTCTTGGTCATTCGAAGCTTGTGTTTACAGCTTTGGGCGATTATACATTTGGCAATAGCATGTTCAAGGCTGATCCTGAAAACGGTTACCACTATGTTTTCAAGAATGATTACCCGAACCAGAAGGCTGAAGTCGCTAACTATAGCGGTATCAGCGCCTATGTAGGCCTCGCTATTGGTCTTTTGGACTACTTCGACATCGGTGTGACGTTGCCGGTCTTCTATGACCAGTTCAACGGCAATTCCGTTTGTGGCGAAGAACAGGGCTGCGATGGCGCTGCACTCGCTGGTACGAAGGTTGGCTACATCGGTAACGTGACTGCTAGCTTGAAGGCTCGCGCTCCGATTCCGGCAGATGTGCCTATCGACTTCGCTGCTTTCTTCAGATATTCTTTCAAGACTTCCAAGAACTCCAAGCAGGGTGTCTGGATTCGTGAACCGGAATACATTGCCAAGGAAGTTGGCATGGCTTTCCCGTACGGTACTGCTAAGTCTGTGATGACAGTCGGTGCTGCTTTGACGTTCGACCTTTCCAAGATTGACGTTATGCCTCTCCTCGTCCATGTCAACGGTGGTTACCGCATGTCTATGGACAAGGCTTACATGTCTTTCCCGTTTGCAAGTGCTGCTCTCGAATTCTACGTGCTGGACTTCCTCTCGTTCTTCGGTGAATTCTACATGGATATCCAGACCGAAGACTTTACATGGAACGTCGCTCTGTATGGTCTTCCGGAAAAGCTCGACATGAAGCAGGTGACCGGTGGTGCCGTATTCCACTTGCCGATTGGCCTCGACATCCAGCTCGGTGCTTCTGTCTACGTTGGCAACGACAACTATGTCCACTTTGCCCGCGTGATGGAAAACGAAGAAAACTTCCTCCTTGGTATCAAGGCTACCAAGACCCGCGTGAACCCGCAGCTCGCCTTGTTCGGTGGTCTTACCTGGTCTGGCTTCCTCGCTCCGCAGGACCGCGATGGTGACGGTGTGGCTGACGGTGATGACCGTTGCCCGGATGACTATGGTCATCGTTTGAACGGCGGCTGCCCGATGGGTAACCCGGATAGCGATGAAGATGGTATCTGCGACGCTTGGGTTTCTGAAAAGGGTATGCTTGACGAATTCCGTAATGTTTGCGAAGGTATCGACCAGTGCCCGACCGAAAAGGGCAACAACTCCAACGGCTGCCCGTCTGATGATCCGGACCCGGATAAGGACGGCGTTTGCGATGCTTGGGTAAGCCAGAAGGGTCAGCTCGACCAGTTCAAGGAAATTTGTGAAGGTATCGACCAGTGCCCGGCTGAAGCTGGTACACTCGTCAACAATGGTTGCCCGGAAGACAATCCGGATCCGGATGGCGACGGTCTCTGCTCTCCGTGGGTAACCGACAAGAACAAGCTTGATCAGTACACTGGCGTCTGCAAGGGCTACGACATGTGTCCGGGTGAAGCTGGTGCTGCCGGTAATAAGGGCTGCCCGTGGGATGATCCGGACAGCGACGGCGACGGCGTCTGCGATGAATGGGTTGTTCAGAAGAAGCTCGGCTACTACTTCGAAAAGGCTGCAGAAGACGAAGCTCTCGCTAAGGAATGGTTCATTTCTAAGTCCTGCAAGGGTCTTGACAAGTGCCCGCTCGAACACGGCGTGCCCTCTTACGATGGCTGCCCGCTCCCGGATCCGGATCTTGACAAGGACGGCGTCTGCGATGCTTGGGTCACCGAAAAGAACATGTTCAACCTCTACGAAGGTGTCTGCGCTGGTCTTGATCGCTGCCCGGCTGAAGCTGGTGACGATGGATTCGGATGCCCGAAGAAGAAGGCTGAAAAGCTCGAAGGTCTTACCTTCAAGAGCGGTAAGGCTACCATTTCCTCCAATGCTAAGAGACTCCTTAAGGAAGTCGCTAAGAAGCTCAAGGAAGATGACGCCTACAAGGACCTCAAGATTGTGATCCAGGGTCATACCGATAACCGCGGTAAGGCCAAGAAGAACCTCAAGCTCTCTCAGAACCGCGCTAAGGCAGTGATGAAGCAGCTCACGAAGTTCGGCGTTGCTAAGGATCGCATCAAGTCCATCGGTCTCGGCTCTACCTGCCCGGTTGACGACAACTCCACGGCAGAAGGTCGCGAAAACAACCGTCGTATTGAAATGCACTTCGTCACACCGGAAAATGACGGTATGAAGTGCGAAAGCAACTACGTTGGTGACTAATAAATTTTAGAGTCTCAAACAAAGCCCCGGGCGTTAAGCTCGGGGCTTTTCTTTTATTTGTCATGCCCGCGGTGCGGGCATCTCTTCTTTTCTGTCATCCCGGCCGGAGCCTGTGCTGAGCAAAGCCGATGCATGTCGGGATCGCCTTTATTAATTGCTAAATTATCACATATGACAAAACTTGATGAAATTCTCACCGCCAATAACTTTAGCAATCATGACCTCGTGGAAATGCTTCCTGTGAACTTGAACCATAAGATGGTGCAGAAGGCGCGCCTTGGCAAGAAGCCTGTGCCCAAGCACACGCAAGACTTGATTTTGCAGGCTTTGAACAAACTCTTACAACAGAACGCAGCCGAAGTCGAAGGCAAAGTCGCGAAGCAATACAAACGCGTAGATTTGTTTGGGGAATAGGTTGTAGGTCTTAGGTTATAGGTTTTAGAAAAAAACACGCACAAAAGTGCGTTCGTATATTATGCGGCGCAGTCGCGATTATCGTCCTAATCCCTAACTCCTAACCCCTAACTACCTATAACTTTTATATAATTACAATCATGCAGCAATACTTAGACCTTCTTAAAGATATTATCGATAACGGTGTGGATCGCTCTGACCGCACTGGCACTGGCACCCGTTCTGTGTTTGGTCGCCAGACTCGCTTTGACCTTTCCAAAGGGTTTCCATGCCTCACGACCAAGAAACTCCACTTGCGCAGTATCATTCACGAGCTGCTGTGGTTTTTGAAGGGCGATACGAACATCAAGTATCTGCACGATAACAAGGTTACGATTTGGGACGAATGGGCCGATGAAAATGGCGATTTGGGTCCAGTTTATGGTCACCAGTGGCGTTCTTGGCCGACTCCCGATGGTGGACATATCGACCAGATTGCAAACCTCATTAACAGTCTCAAGAACAATCCAGATTCTCGACGTCACTTGGTTTGTGCCTGGAACGTTGCCGAAGTTGATAAGATGGCGCTCCCGCCTTGCCATTGCCTGTTCCAGTTCTATGTGGGCGGGGTAGGTGCCTCGGGGAAGCGTAAGCTCAGCTGCCAGCTTTATCAACGCAGTGCCGATATGTTCCTTGGAGTGCCGTTCAACATTGCATCGTACTCGCTTTTGACGATGATGCTTGCTCAGGTTTGCGGTTACGAAGCGGGTGAATTTGTCCATACCTTTGGCGATTTGCATTTGTACAGCAATCACTTTGACCAGGCTCGTGAACAGCTCTCGCGCACACCGCGTACGCTCCCGACAATGAAAATGAATCCGGAAGTCAAGGATTTGTTCGAATTCAAGTTCGAAGATTTTGAACTTGTGGATTACGATCCGTGGCCGACTATCAAGGCCCCGATTGCGGTGTGATGAACTCTAGTATCGACTTTATAGGTGATATTCATGGGCACTACGATGAACTCGTGGTGCTCCTTAAAAAGTTGGGTTACCAAGAGCAGGGGGGCGCTTATCGATTTCCGGGGAATGCTCGGACGGTTGTATTTCTAGGGGATTACATCGACCGCGGAAGTCAAGTTCGCGAGACTGTGAATCTTGTGCGCGCCATGCGTGATGCGGGTTCTGCCGTAGCGCTTATGGGCAATCACGAATTTAATGCGCTTAGTTTTTGGCACGAGAACGGGCTCGGAGGTCACCATATTGAAGCTATTCATGGTGGATTCTTGCGCGAACATACTTTTAACAAAGTAGCGATTCATGTAAAGACTGTCGAGAGTTATCGTGGGCGCAAAAAAGAGTTCGAGGAAATGCTCGATTTCCTCAAGACACTCCCGTTTTACTTGGAAACGGATTTGTTTCGTGCGCAACATGCTTGCTTTGATTTGAAATGTGCAGAAGAGCTAAAATTAGAAGGCGTCCGATCTTTTACGGATGGCAATTTTGACGAACTGATTGCACGTGCCAATGACCAATATAACGAATACGATGATTCGCTTTACTATCCGCTGAGTTTGTTGTTAAAAGGTCCGGAATTGGATTTGCCAGATGGTCTCACATTCCGTGATGCTGAAGGTGTGCTCCGCAAACGTACGCGAATCCGTTGGTGGATTTGCCCGAAGAACAAGAATTTGCAGGAACTCAGTTTCCAGCCGGGCGTGGAATTGCCTCCGCTCGATGTTCCGCTTGAAATCCAGAACCGCGATTTCTATGGCGAAAATGAACGTCCTGTTTTCTTTGGTCATTACTGGTTGACGGGGCTGCCTGAACTTATTCGTGATAACGTTTGTTGCTTGGATTACAGCGTTGCTGGCTATCGCGGTGACGGGCGCCTTGTTGCTTATCGCTTTGATGGCGAACAAAAACTCGACCCGAAAAAGTTCGTCTCGGTCGCCGCTATGTAGGAGTTAGGTTGTAGGTCATAGGTAATAGGAAATAGCCATGCATTTTATGCATCTGTATAGGGCGGCTATACGAAACTGAAAACTTTAGTTTTCTAGTTGAGTTATCCTCTTTGGGGAGAAGCCGCGATTCTTTACTTAACGCCTAATACCTAAAGCCTATAACCTTTCTATATTTATAGCATGCTTCAATGGGATACGCTTCTTTCTGCAACGCGTTACGGTCACCCGGCCGATCCGGACCCGAACCGCTCTGACTTCCATCGCGATTACGACCGCATCGTTTTTTCAACAGCTTTTCGTCGCTTAGGCCGCAAGACTCAAGTGCATCCGTTTTCGGTGAACGATCATGTGCATAGCCGCCTCACGCACAGTCTCGAAGTTTCGAGCGTTGGCCGTAGCCTTGCTATTACGGTGTATCACCTGATTAAAAAGCATTTGCCGAAATACGTGAACGAATACCAGTTCGGAACGATTGTGCAGTCGGCATGCCTCGCGCACGATATTGGAAACCCGCCGTTTGGCCATGCGGGCGAAGCGGCTATCCGTGAATGGTTCCGCAAGAATCGTCATTCCGCACCGATGTCCGAAATGAACGACAAGGAAATTGCGGACTTCGAAAACTTTGATGGCAACGCTCAAGGCCATCGTATTTTGAGCAAGTTGGAATACCACTTTCTCGATGGCGGCATGCGCCTCACGTATGCGACGATTGGCTCGATGATCAAGTACCCGCGATTGGCTTATTACGGTTGCCCGACGAGCTTGTTCAGAACCGAAGCTGAACTTTACCGTGAAACCGCAGAAATTTTGGGCATTCCAGAAATTGAAAACGGCGTGTGGGCGCGTCATCCGCTAGTGTACTTGATGGAAGCGGCTGACGACATTTGCTATTCGATTCTCGACGTGGAGGATGCTATTGAACTTGGCATTCTCACGTTTGGTGATGTGCGCAACATGTTCAGTTTTTTGTGCGGTCCGGAAGTGGATATTGACCGTGAATTCGAAGAAAACGGTCAGAACTTTAGAGACTTCCTCAGCAGCATTCGCGGGCGCGCTATCCAGAACTTGATTGATGACGTGGCTGTGCTTTTCGTGAAGCATTACGATCGCATTATGGAAGGTTCGCTTGACAAGCACTTGATTGACCTTTCTCGTTCCGATACGATGGAAGGCATTCGCATTGCAAAGCGCTTGGGTGTTGAACGTATTTACCCGGACCGCCGCAAAACAGAGCTCGAAGTCGGTAGCTACACGACGCTGAGCACTGTGCTCGATGCGTTTATCAACGGCGTTTATGATTACCGCCAGAATGGTCGAAACTCGTACCGCGCCAATAGAATTGTACGCTTGATTGGACAAGCAAAAATTGGCCAAAGTGTGACGACCGCCGAAGCTTACCACCAGGTGCTCGATTTTGTGAGCGGTATGACGGACAATTATGCCACGTATTTGGCTCGCCAAATTGGCGGCCTTGCAATGGGTTATTAAAAGTTTTCAGGAGTGTTGCGAAGTGAGTGCGCTGGATATCGGCATCAAAAACGACGCTTCGAAAATTTGGTTGTTCGATTACGACCTCACGCTTTACGGCGAAGAGGAACGGTTTGTTCTAAATTCGCTCGACCACCGCATTGCTGAATTTGTCCAAAAAACGGTTGGCGGAACATTCGAAACCGCAACAGAAATCCGCAAGGATTATCTGCATCGTTTTGGTACAACGCTTTCGGGACTCATGGCGATGAACGGAACGGCGCCTGATGATTTCTTTGACTTTATCCATGAACCGGAGTACTTAGTTTACCCAAAAGTATCGCCCGAAAAATTTGCTTTGCTAAAGTCGCTTGCGGGGCATCGCTTTGTGTTTACGAATGGGCGTGGGGATTGGAGCCGCGCCGGCATGGCACGCATGGAAATTGCGCCTGCCATTGAAGATGTTTTTGACCTCAAGCTCATGGATTGGGAAGGAAAACCGCATGCAAGCGCCTACGAAAAAATCGAAAAATGGCTTGTGGCGCGGGGCGTTTTGGCTCAAGATTCGTCAGAAAAGTCGCAAATCGTATTGCTCGAAGACTCGCTCCGCAATCTGGAACCCGCCCATGAACGCGGCTGGACGACTATTCTTGTGAATCCGAACGTACAAGCGCCCGATTGGGTGGATTTTCACATCCCGCATTTACTAAATTTAAGGGAGAAACTCATTGAATCCAGTGGCTAGTATGCAGTGGTTAGTAAACAGGATAATAAAATGAATGATTAAAGATGAAAAATTAAAAATGAAATTTTAACTCTTAATTTTTAATTTTTAATTCTTAATTCATAAATCCTAACCACCAACCACTAATCCCTAACCACCAACCACTAACCCCTAACCCCTAACCCCTAAAACCTAATACCTAACCATGCTCGACTTACTTTCCATGGATTTTATGCAAAACGCGCTGATTGCAGCGGTACTTGTGGCCATTGCTTGTGGTGTTATGGGAACGTACGTCGTCGTAAACCGCCTCGTTTCGCTTTCGGGCGGTGTGGCGCATGCTTCGTTCGGCGGTGTAGGGCTAGCTTGCTTTATTGGCTTTTCGCCAATGCTTGGCGCGCTCGGATTTGCTTTGGCTTGCGCGATGCTCATGGGAACTCTCACGTGGCGCGACCGTAAACATTCCGACACGTTTATCGGGATTATCTGGGCGGCAGGCATGGCGCTTGGCGTGATTCTCACGGATTTGACGCCGGGTTACAGCGGCGAAATGATGAGTTTTTTGTTCGGTAGCCTTTTGACTGTGCCAACGGAACTTCTCTGGTGGATGGGGGCTCTGCTTGTGTTTATCTTGGCGTCTGTTTCTATTTGCTACCGCAACTTTCTTTCGATTTCGTACGATCCGGAATTTGCGCGCGTCCGTGGCATTCCCGTGCTGAATTATTACATGCTTTTGATCGCGCTCATTGCCCTTACAGTTGTGATTGCCGTGCAGGCGGTGGGTATGATTCTTGTGATTGCTCTTTTGACGATTCCTGCTTACATCGCGGAATGCTACGCCAAGAATTTGCTCCAGATGATGGTGATTTCGGTCCTGGTATCGCTTGTGCTTGTGGTGCTCGGTCTTTTGGTCGCGTGCCAATTGAATTTCGTCGTTGGCCCAACGATTATCGCGGGTGGAGTTGTGCTTTACTTGCTCAACTTTGCTGTAAAAAAAATTGTGAAAAAATAGGAGAGGGAAATGTTTTCAAAAATGCACTTGACTGTGTTTTTTGCGTGTTCGATGTTGGCGACAAATGCTTTTTCGGCTGTTGCCCGTAATTCGTTTAACAACATGGATGTTAAAACGTCTTATTCTGAACTTTTGCAAGAAAAAAATGCTCGTAATGATTCTTTGTTACCCGCCTTTGATGGCGACAAGGCCTTTGCCGAAGTGCTCCGCCTGAATCCGAATTTTTGGAGTTTGGGCAGCGCCATCAATAAAGAAGAATCTCTCGTGACAAAACTTCACGTCAACTTGATTTTTGTGGATGGTACTCGCGAGGATCCGTTCTGCGAACTCGATAAAGATGCAAAAAATACGGCCGACGAATGGAACGTGCGCATCGGTGCAGACTTCGTTTCTGCAGGTTCGAATACCGTGCATATTCACGTGCAGCAGTGCTTGGATTACGTTCGCGACCAGCTCGGTTACGCCATCAAGAAAGGTGATAAAATCGTGCGCGTCCCGCCTAAGGAGGTTCTTGATAAAATCAAGAAAAGCGAAATTCCGGATGCCATCGATATTGATTTGCAACAAACTCTCTTGAAGGCCCACGAAGACGTGAACCTTACCGGTAAATGCCCCAAGGATATCGAAGCGTACATCATCCTCATGAACGTTTACAATCAAGTCAAGAAAATGAAGATGGATTACGTTGTCATTAACGACCAGTTGAATAAGAACCGCAATGGCGGTTCTCGAGTGCAGTCGTGTGCCTTCAGTCGTGAATGGAACAAACGCTATCAAGAAAGCGCAAGCTTCGAATGCGATATCGATAATGACCGTTGCACCTACCATCAAGAAAATGACGGCGATACCGAATGGTCCATTAACTACGAAAAAGACCGCTTTGAATACATCAATAAAAAATTCCTTTTCTTCAATCGCAATCCGATGAGCATCCACAAGGGCGGTACGATGATGGACCTTCGCCTTATCCGCCTCTCTACGACACTTTATCTTGAAGCTTACATCAACTTGAAGGGTGAACCCGTAACGCTTGGCCTTATCGTTGTGCCGGGCGACAAGAGCATCAAGGACTACGAAGACGACCGCCCCTCTTACGAAGAATCCCGCGAAATGATGGAATAATTTTACCCAGTCATCTTGTAGGCCGTAAACCAAACATGTCATATTGAGCGAAGGGCGTAGCTGCCATTCTCGAAGCTGTCATCGCGTAAGCGAAAATTCATTATTTCTTGTATCTGCCATAGCAGAGAAAATCCATATTATAAAATGCATGAAACGCTCTTTTTTGGAGCGTTTTTTTTGATTCGCCATTCTCGCGTATGCGAGAATTTTTGGTGTTTCTCTCAAAAATGTTGCTTTCCTTTAATGTAAAGTATATCTTTACGAAAGAAATTGGTTTGGAATACAATATGTTTGACTACAATCAATATAAATCTTTGACTGAACGAGCGGATTGGCGCGGTATTTGTGAATTGAATGGAATTCATTTTGATTCTTTCGGCACAAATAAAGAATTTGCAGCTTTACCAAAATACCTTGAATCTGGTGAGGTTGTTTTTGCTTTGGCTTCTGGATTGATGAAACAAACGGGAACATCAAATTTTTCAGATTCCGGTGTAAATACATGGCTTGTTGTTTTGACTTCCGAACGATTTTTGTTTATGGATGCGGCTTTGCTGACGTCGTCTATAGATACACAAACAGTTCGATTAGATAAAATTCAGGCTATATCCGCATCTCAAGGATTTCTATTAGGGAAAATATCAATTGATTTGGGTAGTCGATTGATTGTTGTTGACAATTGCGAAAAAGAAGCTGTCAAGGTTATGGCTGATTTGGCAAATAAATGGTTGCGCGAAAAAGAAAAAGGCTTTGTTCCTCCGCAAGAAAATTCAGATGATAAAGAAAGAAAAGTTGATGACTTGCATGAACGAGTCAAGCCTCCTATAGTAGAAACTCCAAAAATTAGTAGAACGTCGGCAACGATTGTTGCTGGCTTGTTTGGTTTAAGTGGTTTGCATGATTTTAATTGGGGTGAGAAAGGGCGCGGTTATGTAAAATGGGGCTTGTTTGCTTTCTTGTTTTTATTGAATAAAAATGATCATTATATTATTTCTTCATTAATTTTATCTGTACTATGTTTTTGGGTGCTTAGTGATTTAATTTGTATTTGTGATGGAAGCTTTTTTAAGGATAAGGAGTCTACGCCTGTTGCGAAAGGGCTGAATGATTTTTTTGCTCTTATATATTTTGTTGTTGCGATTAAACTTCTTGTTTCTGCTGGATTTGACTTTATGGATGATCGAAAAAAGGATACCGGAAAATTAGCTAGTACACGAGAAATCGTTGATACATATAATCAAAATGAGGCTGTTGCTGAAAAAACTTTTGATGGAACAAGGTTGTCTATTGGAGGTCCTGTTCGGTCTGTTGAAAAAGATTTTTGGGGTGATTATGTTGTTAAGTTTGAAGGACTTGGTGGGATAAATATTTTCAATTTAGGTAGTAAGGTTACTGAAATAGAATTGACTTTCCCTAAAAAACAAGCTGAAAAATTAAATACGGTTCGCAAAGGAGATGGACTTATCGCAAATTGTATTGGTCGAGGACTTTCTCTTGGTACATATTCTGCAGATAAGTGCTCAGTAAAACAAATTTATAAAAGACAGCAAAAGAGGAAATAGTTATGGGTATTATTGATGCTTTATTTTTTAAGTATTTTGGTCCGGTTTTCATTAAGGAAGATAGTGATGCGGAATCTTTTATCGAAAAGATGAAATCGCTTTCATCTAGAGCTTTTGGAAAACTCAAAGACAAAATCGATGAGCAGATTATTATTGCCGAAGCTGGATTAAAAGGCGAAAATCAGATTGCTTTCGAATTGAAAAATAGCGGTATGGATATGCTTATTATGCATGATCTCTATTTGGAAAAGAATGGTCTTTCTGCTCAAATAGATTTTTTAGTGATAACAAGAAAGCATATTTTTGTTATTGAATGCAAAAATCTTTATGGTAATATTGAAATTGATGAAAAGGGAAACTTTATTCGTCACAAAGGATCGGGAAAATTTTATCATAAAGAAGGTTTTCCGTCTCCAGTTACTCAAAATGAAAGACATCTAAATATTCTCAAAGAAATTCGCCGAGAATACAAAAATAATTTTGTAACGCAAGGTCTTTTTGATAAGTTGTTCCCGCAGACATATCGTTCTGTTGTGGTTTTGGCTAATCCTAAGACAATTCTGAATGACAAAAAGGCTCCAGAAGAAGTTCGTAAAGTTGTTATTCGCTTAGATCAGCTTGTTGCCTATATCAAAGGAATTGAAGACCAAGATGATTCTTTAAAGTCTTCAGAAAAAGACATGCATGAATTGCTGGATTCGTTCATGAAATGCAGTAAGCCAAATAAATCGGATTATGCAAAGAAATATGAAGACATGCTTACTGAGCTGATAGCAAGTAAGGCTGAACCTCAGAGCGAAAAAAATATTGAAAAGTCGATTAAGGAAGTTCCCGAAAAGCAAACTCCGAAGGTTGTTGAAAAACCTAAAGAAAAAGTGTGCCCCAAATGTGGTAAACCATTAGTTTTGCGAACAGCAAAGAAAGGCGACAATTCAGGTAATCAGTTTTGGGGTTGCTCTGGATTCCCGAAATGCTGGTATAGGGAAAAGATATGAGTAGAGTTCTTAGAACCGTCGTTTTTATTTTATTTTTGCTTTCTACAGTGGTTTTTGCAAATAACACGAATGATGTTATGGCAAAAGCCGCGGTTGGGTTTGTAAATAGCTTTTCGTCTGTTTTTATCCCTATATTAATTTTGGGCGCGATAATAACTATTGGCCTATCCATGGTGCAAAAGAAGCCGGAAGTGGTGGCGTATGGTTGTGGAATTATTTTGTTGATTGGTTTAGCTTTGGTAATTATTGCTTTTATTAAAGCTCATAGTAATTTTTTCATAATTGCAGGTTTTATTGTTCTTGTTGTCGTAATTCTCTCTTTAATTGTGAAAAATGAAAACGAGGAATCTAATTTAGGAAATAAATCTCAAGAAAAAACGAACTCTTTGGAATCGTGTAGCAGCCCTTCTGCAAAAGAATCAGAAAATTTAAAGTGTTCTTTATTTTCTGAAGAAAATACTCAATCAGAAAATCTTAATCCTGTAAAAGATCCCTTTCATGTATATCCTGCGACATATGAAGATGTTGTCGGAAAAGAGCCCTCAGCTGCAGAAATGGCAGGAAAGATTGGAGAAGATGAAGTAAGTAAAGCTGTTTGGACTGCATGCCAATTTGATGGTCGTTATTATAAAATTTTGCGGAATGTTTATGTTCCTGTGCGAGGTGGGTTCTCTGAAATTGATGTGTTACTTTTGCATGAAACTGGTGTTTATGTCATTGAAAGCAAGAATGTTGTTGGCTCAATTTATGGAGATGAAAATCATCCTCAGTGGCAACGATATAAATCAAAGACTGAAAAGGATTTTATTCCTAATCCTGTTATGCAAAATGATAGGCATATAAAAGCATTGTGTGAATTTCTGCAATTAAATAAATATCAGTTTCGCGTATTCAACATTATTGTTTTTGGCGTTAAGGCGAAGTTAAAGGCTGTGCCCGAAAATACTTCGTTGATGGCGATTTATGAAGTCTATAATTTGGAAACTGATCTAGTTAAGAAAATGATGGCTGGAAAAGTGTTTTATAATCCAGAATCAATAGACTTTTGGTTTAGAACGCTATTGCCTTATACTCAATTGAGTGATGAAGAGAAAAACGCTCATAGGGAAAAAGTTGCGCGTAAATTTCATAAGATAAATTGATTTACTCTCGCAAAAGAAAAAATTGCCCTTTTTGACTCAATTTCGCCAATTCTGCTACTTTTCAATACATTTTGGCAACCAAAATTGCTACTTTTCAATATAATTTTACCCATCAAAATGCTACTTTGCAATATTTTGGGGCGGCGCATCTTGGATTTCGGGTGTTTTTTGCTCCGACTTTCTGCAATTTTGGTGTCGCGGCGTTGTATAATATTTATCTTTCCAGTATGACGATTACAAATAAAGCGACAATTATTCAGTGGAATAACGAAAAGGGGTTCGGTTTTGCGACGGCGAACGGAATCAAGTATTTTGTGCATGTGAGTGCTCTGGGGCGTCCGTCTCGTTCTCCGCGAGTGGGCGATACGATTGTCGTGAATACATTTGGAAAAGGCGAAAAGGGGCCGCGAATCGAGAAAGGTTTGCTTGATGGCGTTCCGACTCTTGAAAATACGAATCCTCGTCAAATGCATTTTGGCCGGCCACGCAAGCAAAGGCCAGTGCGCGATTTCATGCGGGCTCTGTGCATTGTGCTTGCGTTGATTGCTGGCGCTTATACCCTTGTCGGCAAACTGGGCTCGTCTTCTCAACAGCCTCGGTCGGTGGCCGTACAAACGAATGTGAGCGCCTCTCAATACACGTCGAAAGATGAAGTGGCTCGGTTTATTTGCGATAATGGCTATTTGCCGCCGAACTATGTGAATAAAAACGAAGGCATTCGCATGTACGAATCCAAGACGGGGAAACGTTTTGAACGTTGGAATTTTAATCCGCAGAGAACGTTAGGCGTGATGATTGGCGGCGATCGTTTCAGCAACCGCGATGGCAAACTGCCTTCTGGCGATTATCGCGAAGCCGATGTGGACTATTTTGAAACGAACCGAGGTCCTAGACGTTTAGTTTATACTAGCGGCTGCAATATTTATTATACCAGTGATCACTATGGGTCTTTCGTAAAGTTGGAATTCTAAAAAATGCGTAATTCTCAACGCTTATTTTGGACGTTGAGATTTTTTATAAACTTCTTAAATCTTTTGAGCGTATTTTTATACGAGAGTTTTTGGTGTGTTGTGGGGTGTAGAAGGGGGAAGGATGAAAATTTTTGCATTTCTGTTATCGGTGCTGTTGCTGTTGGCCTGCTCTGATCCAGAAAATGTTGCGTATCTCAATGATAGCGACCTTATCGCTGAGGAGGGGAGCTCTTCAAGCGCCGAAGCGCTTTCGTCAGCAACGTCATCTGTTTCGGGAAATACACCGTTCTCAAGTTCTTCCGATGTGGCTGTTCAGTCCAGCGGCAATGAACAACAGACTTCATCTAGCTCGTATTATTTGGATTTCTTAGATGTTGGAGCGCCGGGCAGCGGCGGGGGATGCGCTGTTGCATTTAGTGCGGTTGCTGGTTCAGATGCGAGTGGCGGTTTCCGTCCTTCTGATTCTACGATCTTTTACGAAAAATCTGTTTATCCCTATAGGTTGATTATTGAAGGTCGGACGTCAAAACTGGTTTCTGAAGGTGTCCCAGCGGAGGAGGCCGAGAAAACGGCCAAGAGGGAATTTGTCACAGTCTTGGGGTTGGATTCCTTGTTTCGTGAAGTCTCTTTTACAAGAGCTGATGTTGAAGATGCGTTAAACCTTATCTTTAGTTATGATTCTGTCACGCTTTATAGTGTTGTTCAATTGTTTTCTGAAAAAGGTACGCTTGATCGTTCTGAATATTGCGGAATTTGGAACGCCACCTGGAACTTGGGGCGGGGCTGGGGTAGGGACTATGAAGAAAAATATTACGCTCCTTATGAAAAGTTAAGTGTATGGGTGAGGAGTCTCGCTTCGCGAGGATGTTTCCACAGTGGTAACGAAGATGTTGCTCCCACGCTTATCATTGGCAATGTCTATCGAAAATGCATCGGGCTTCCGTATTGCAGTGCTGACATGTTCGGTTCTGTCAAGCGTGCTGGTCTAAAAAATATCATCAGCGACACTCTTTACTTCTGTAATGCCAGGGGCTGGAATCTTTTGGTGAATTACGAAGAAGATACCAAGGATATCCCTTGCGATGAAATTGGCAAAATGTTCAAGAGTACTTCCTTGAATGAACGCTATTATGTTTGCAAGGAAAACGGCTGGAATGTCACTACAAAAATGGATTACGAGACCAAGGACATTCCTTGTGGCGATTCTGCTAAAATTGTTCAAAGTCCGACAGATTCTACCAGATTTTACTTGTGCAAAGATTCAAAATGGAAAATTGCAACTCAATTGGAAAAGGAAACGACTGGAGTTCCTTGCGATCGCATTGGGAAAATGTTAGAAAGCGAAATCAAAAGTAACGGAGGTGTCATTTATATTTGCCGGGATTCGGGCTGGGACGTTGCGACTTATCGAGAAAAGGACATTGGCGATAGAGCTTGTGATGCAGAAGGTAAAACGGTTCAGGGCCTACGCGATACTTCGATGTCCTATGTGTGCTACAATAATGCATGGACGGATTTCTACAAGGCGCCTTGCAGTACGGACAACCAAAGACGTAAAGATAGCAATAGAGGGGGTAACGAACAATATATCTGCTACAATGGTAAATGGCATTCCTCAATAGAGTGGAACTGTGATTTTCCGAAGGAATATTACTTTAATCCAAATATTGAGTATGGAACATTGACGGATAATCGTGATGGCGAAACTTACAGGACTGTTGAATTTAGAGGCAAAATTTGGATGGCCGAAAACTTGAGGTATGCGATTGGAGATTCTTCGCAGAGTTATTCTGCTCAAGAAGGTTGCCAAATTGCAGGCCGTTTTTATTCGATTGAGGCCGCTGCAACGGCTTGCCCTGCTGGCTGGCGATTGCCCGATACGACTGAACTGAATTTATTTTACTCAGACGATTACAATCATCTTTCTATGTATGAGAAAAACTCGTACTTGGCGAAGTTTAAGTCTCAGATAGGTTCACGCTGTAGTGCTTTCTCTTGTAATGAATCGGGCCTTTCGTTTTTGATGCTCGGCCTCTATCCAAAGGCCGAAAATAAAAACTATGAAAATGTTTTGTATTGGATTTATGGCGACGATAGTACAAAAGACATCATTTTCCTTTATTTGGGCGATACGTATATGTATTTTAATCAAGCCTATATGGACTTCTATTTACCTATACGTTGCGTGAAAGAATAATTTCGCCTTGTGTTTAAATATTTGATAATAAGGCGATATGGCATGTTTTAAATATAAGAAAAAGAACTTTAAGTGCAGAATTGATAAATGAATTTCATTTTAGGGCTGTTTTTCGTCTGATTGCGTTTGAAATAGCAAATTTTTATTATATATTATGGAAGAAATTTAAGGAGATTATTATGAATAGTTTTGTTAAGGCTTCTCTGATTGCTGCGATGATGACAGCTCCGCTTATGGCCGACGAATCCTTTGGTGGCGTTGGCATCACCATTTATCAGGTGAACGAGGGCGTCCATGTGGCCGAAGTCATTCCGGGCACTCCGGCTGCAGAAACCAATCTCCGAGCTGGTGATGTTATTACCGCTGTTGATGGTGTAAGCCTCAAAGGCCAGAACATTGAATTTTCGAAGTCTAAGCTTCGCGGCCAGGTCAATAAGCCGCTGGAAATCACTTATACGAGCAATGGCGAAACCTATTCTACGGTCATCCGTCGCGCTCAGATTACCGTGAAGGACTTGGACAACAAGGCTGTGAAGAACTGGTACGGCGACAAGGATCGCGTGAACGTTCAGGAACTCGAAACGTTTGCAAGCGCAACTGAAAATGACAAGCAGTTTGTTGCTGTGCTTAGCCGCGGAAACCTCGTCAAGAACGATGTTGCTCTTGCTTCTGCTGATGTCAATGGTGTTTATGTGGAAAAGGCAAAGACTTCTCCGAAGTTCACCAAGACGGCTTCAATCCGCAAGGGTGATGCAACGCTCCGTCTTTTCAACCGCAAGGCACTTTCTTTCGCGGTTAAATCTACTGGCCGAGTTGCTGTGACCATTCTGAATGCTGATGGCGAACAGGTTGCAAAGCTTGGTCTCGACAATGCTGTTGCTGGCGTGAACACGATCAACTGGAATGGCTCTCAGCTCCCGAGCGGTCGCTATGTTATTTCCATTGACCACAATGGTGCCGTAAGCGGTGCCAACGCCGTGCTGAAGTAATTAAAATTTTAAAAATTTCGAATTCGAAAAACGTTCCACTTGTGGAACGTTTTTAATTATATGCACAATTTTTATAAAACGTTGAAAAGATAGTTTGAAGCGAGAAGTTTATTTGTTTTTATAGATGATATGTAAACGTTAAGATAATGAAAGCGTCGGCCAAGGATGGGGAGGGTGCAGGGAGGGGCCCGTGCGGCCTTCGCAACTCTGAGCTGGGGCCCCGCCCGCGTAACGTGCTTTATTGAATTCATGAAAAAAACACAAGGGGCTATGGGCTATCAGCCCTTTTTTTTCTATCTTGTTGCACCGTGATTTTGTCCAAAACCCATCGTTTCATGTGGGCCGTTTTTGCATTGTTTATCGCTGCGGTCTTTGCTCCTTGCTCTTATGGCGAGGACATGACTCGCTTTGAACTCGAAGAGCGCGAACAGCCTGTAGAAGACACGACCGAGGTCGATTGGATGAACGATACTACAGGCGTGGATACGATTGAATACCGCGCCGTGGACTTGGTTTACGATGTTGAAACTTCGACGTTCAACTTGAACAAGTCGGCGCAACTCAAGTACCGCACGGCAACGCTTGAATCCGATACGATTTGGATGGACCAGAAAAATCAGATTCTGGCGGCATCGGGTAATCCGGTGCTTCGCGAAGCTAAGAATCCGTCGCTTTCTGGCATGCGCCTCAAGTACAACCTCAAGTCTAAAATAGGCGAGGTCTATTACGCAACGACGTTCCAGGACAACCAGCAGTTGAACGGCATGGAAGTTCGCCGTTTGCCGGATACGCGAATCCAGATTGCTCGTGGTGACTTTAGCACATGTAACGATACGACGCACCAGCACTTTTACTTTTATGGTCGCCGCATGGTGGTAAAACCCAAGGAGACGATTACTGCAAGACCGGTGGTTTTGAACATTGCCGATGTGCCTGTGGCGGTTCTCCCGATGATAGTTGCACCGCTTAAGAGTGGCCGCAAGTCCGGTATTTTAACGCCCAAGTTCGGTGGTGACCAAAAGCAAGGCTATTACTTGCAGAATATTGGTTTCTATTATGCTGCTAACGATTACTGGGATGCGACGCTCTCGGCAGACATTATCGAAGGTGATGAGGCTCGCTTTGAACGTTCGACGTTGAAGGGTGAAATTCGCTATAAGAAGCGTTATTTGTTGGATGGTTACTTGAAGTACACTAGCTACTTGCAAGAATTTGATTTTAGCAACAGTGGTTACGACATCGAATTTTCACACAACCAGAACTTGACTCCCGATGCGAAGCACACGTTGAGCGGCCAGGGCTCCTTTGTGAGCGACAGGGGCATCCGTAAGAACAATTCGCTAGAGGCGAACACAATTTTGAACCAGCAGGCGAACGCTTCCCTTGCCTATTCCGGTAAATTCGGCAACAACAAGAGCTTGACGGTTAAGGTCTCGCAGAGCCACAACCTTACGACGGGAATGCTCGAACGCAATTTGCCCGATATCCAGTACCGCATGAGCGGAAACCTTTTCAATTTTGAATTGGAAGAAGGTGAGGTGGCGGCAGAAGATGGCTCGTTCCAGTCGTTCCTTGAAAAGTTCAACTACAGCTTTACGAACCGATTCAACTACAACATGCGTCGCGATAGAGACTTGACGCTGGATAAGGATACGACCGCGCATTACCTGGGTTACACGGGTACTTACACCCTTGATTATTCGGGTCGCCTTTTTGATGTTATCAATATCACGCCGCGCGCCTCTTTTACGGGGTATTGGACCGGTACGAACTGGCGCAATCCGAACGATTCTTTGAACAAAAGAAAACGCTATATGAGCTTTAATCCTGAAGAAGGTACTTACGGTAATGTGGCGTACAACCACAGCTATAGTTTGACTGCCGACACGAAACTTTACGGTATTTGGGTGCCAGAAATCGGGCGGTTCACCGGTATCCGCCATGTGCTTTCTCCGAGCATTTCATACACGTACGCGCCTGAAATTGATACGGTCAAGACGTTTGCGCCGCATCCGCTCTTGGGGCAGTATCCATACCAACAGAAACAACAGACGGTTGGCTTTAGCTTAAACAATGACTTTGATATCAAGTATCTCAAGGTGGCGGCAAAAGTCGATACAACTCGTGGCGATTCGACAAAGAAGGCTAAGGCGGTCGAAGACCAGTACGGTACACGCCGCTTGCTTACGACAAGGCATAGTTTCTCTTATAATTTTGCGGCGGATTCGCTCAACTTCTCGGATATTTCGTCTTCGTTCGGTTTGCAGATTTTGCCGGACTACATGTTTACCATAAACACCCGCCATAGCTTCTACCACAAGTACGATTCGAATCCAAATAAGGTAAAGTTCCCGGAACTCACGTACTGGGGCTATGAACTTTCAAAGAATTTCCATTGGAGCGGTACGTTTAATGGCGGGCTTCCGTCGCAACTTGAAAAGTACGAAATGCTGAATTGGTCGCTGAGCTTGGATTACCGCTATTCGTTCAGCAGTACTCGCGTGGCTAAGAATTTGTTCAAAGACAATATCTCGCATTCGACGGGTATTTCGGCATCGTTCCAGCCTACCGTCAACTGGGATGTTTCTTATAGCACTCGTTATGATTATAATGAAGGTAAGTTTGTCTCGCATGAATTTACGTTCAAGCGCGTGTTGCACTGCTGGCAGCTCGATTTTACGTGGACTCCGACTGGCCCTGCAGCGGGCTGGAGCTTCTCGGTCTATGTGCGCGACTTGCCGGATATCAAGCTGAATGCAGGCAGCACCGACACGAAGAGTTATGATTAAATTAGACGAGAGAGGTAGACAGTAAGCAGTAGGCAGCCCTTCGACAGGCTCAGGGACCTGACTAGGTTGGTGAGCTTGCCGAACCATGCCGCAATTATATAACTTCCTACTTCCTACCGACTACTTCCTACTAATCACATCCCTAACCACTAACTACTGTTTACTAATCACCATAGACCAACAACCAATGAATAACGAAATCATTCTTGCCAGCGGTTCGCCGCGACGTTCTGAAATTTTAAAACAATTAGGTGTCAATTTTCGCGTGGTTGTCTCCGGCGAAGACGAAAAGCCTACAAGTACAAACCCGATGGATTTCCCGCGCGAAAACGCATGCATCAAGGCTTTGTCTGTATCTCGCACGGAACGCGATGCTTACGTGCTCGGCTTTGATACGCTTGTTTTTTTGGACAACATGCCGCTTGGAAAGCCGAAATCCGAAGAAAACGCCCTCGAAATGCTGAACATATTGAACAATCGTTCGCATTTTGTGATTACCGGTGTGGCGATTGCCAGGAATGGCGAAATTCTTTGTGCCTCCGAAGAGAAAACAGAGGTCATTTTTAGAAAATGTTCCTTACAAGAACTTAAAGATTATGTAAATTCTAAAGACCCGATGGATAAAGCAGGTGCCTACGGCATTCAAACGAATGGGGCGCGCCTGATAAAGTCTATCAATGGATGTTACTACAACGTGGTTGGGTTACCGGTTGCACGTACACTGGAAATGTTGGATAGCTTACAAGTTAAGGTATAGCAAATGATTCAATTGGATGAGAAGAATCCCAACGAACGCCTTGGCGAATTCTTGGCCCGCGTTCGCGAATCTCAAGGACTTTCTATAGATGATCTTTCTGATCGTACGAAAATTTCGGTGAAAATGCTTCATTTTATTGAAGCGAGCGACTGGAAGTCTTTGCCGGTAGAAGCTTATGTCCGTAGTTACCTGAATTCTGTAAGTACTAAGCTCGGCTTGGATCCCAAGGGCGTTCTTAAACTGTATGCTGAAGAAGTCGGTTCGAATTTTGTCACGCCTGACATGGAACCGATGAAGAATATTACTCCGATGACGGATGAAGAAAAGCAACCGCGCAGTAAGGCCGTGCCTATAGCGATTGTGGTTATCGTGGCGCTTTTCATTGTTGGGCTCCATTTTGTAACGAAGGGCGATGCTGCTGATGGTAATGCCAATCCGCCAGCGGTGGTTGCTGCTGAGGATTCTTCCGAAATCAGCCAGGACATGCCTGAAGGTGCCGAAGCGGTTCCTGCGGATTCCGTCAAGGACGAAAAGAATGAGACTGTGACGCAGGCTGATGTCGATAAGGCTGTGAAAAAAGCTGAAAATCTCCCGGCTTCTGCAACAATTTTCATTTCGGCATCTTCTAAGAAAGATACCGTAACAGGTCCGGTTTCGGACAATGGCCGCACGAAGATAGAACTTGTGGGCTCAGGTGAAATGCGTTCTTGGGTGGGCATCAAGCGTGACGAAGACGATGACGAATTCGTAAAAGAAGCAAACATTGCTACCGTCGATAACAAGCTTGTTTATACCGCAAGTGGCACGTTGTATATCGTTATTGGCGAACCGCGCGCTATTGGCAAAATGTACTTGAACGGCGTTGAAACCCCGCTTCCTGTGCCGAAGTTTGGCCGTGTGGCCCGCTTTAGCGTGTTTGACGGTCGTGTGCTTAAATAAGAGGTGTTTATGCGTTCTTCTAAGATTTCTCGCAAGACGGGTGAAACCGATATTCAGCTTTACTTGAACTTGGATGATTGCTCTAGGGGCCAAATCAGTTCGGGTTCGGGGTTCCTGGATCATATGCTTAACTTGTTCCAAGTACATGGCGGTTTCCACCTTGATTTGACTTGCAAGGGCGATACCGAAGTCGATATGCACCACAGCATGGAAGATATTGCGATTGTGCTTGGCCAGGCGCTCGTTGAATCTCTTGGTGACAAGAAGGGAATTGAACGCTATGGTTTTTACTTTGTTCCAATGGACGAAGCGCTGAGCCGTGTTTGCATTGACTTTAGCAACCGTATCGGATTTGTCTGGAACGTAAAACTCCCTGCTGCAACTGCAGGCGGAATCGAAGCCAGCATGTTCGAACATTTCTTCAAGAGCCTTTGCGAAAATGCCCGCATGAACTTGCATGTGGAACTCTTCTACGGTAACGATAACCATCACTGCCTGGAATCCATTTTCAAGGCATTTGCGCGTGCTGTTGCAATGGCTGTCGCTCCTTCACGAAATGTAAAAGGCATTCCCAGTAGCAAAGGCGTGCTGTAAGAAAAAGTCACTAAATTTATAATAAAGGGCAGGACTGAGGTTCTGCTCTTTTTTTTGTGTGATGTTTATCACACCTGGAATTCTTTTTTTTAGGGTGTCATAAATTTGCATGTTTTTTTTATTTTGGTGGCTTTTTTTGACACTAAAATAAGAAATTTGAAATAATTTATTGCGCTAATTTACTCTAGAAAATTTTATAAAAAAGTTTTATGTTTGACTCGCGTGTGTATGGATTAGGAGTGCTGTGGGTATGAATGTCTTGTCAACGACATTGAAGTTGGTGTGTTGTCCGCTTTTGGCGAATGATATTGCCAGGGCAATGAAAGACGAATGTATTCAAAATGCGATAATAAATGCGCAATTATATATGATTGCTAAAAAGCCTTTGGTTTATTTTAGCAATGTTAATATTGACGGACAAAAAATCGATTTAGATCTTGTAAATGCCTATGAACGGGTTAGTATTTCGATCCCGATAGACCAGCCAATCTTTAAACCCGATGACCAAAAAACACTTGTTTTCGATGTGGTCTCAAAAGAAAAAAGTTTTTTTGTAAAAAACAGTTCTGTAGAAAAAGCTTACGAAATTAACGTTTATGCTATAGATAATGCTTTATATGATAAGCTTTGCGCAGAAAAAATAAACGAAAAAAAATTGAGAAAACACCTTAATGCCGATAGCTTTGTTATTAGACTGACTCCTGAAAAAATTTTGTATTTGTATTTGAATGATAAACTTCGAATTCCAAATTTCGATAAAACAAAAAAGCGTTTTTGGAAATATGAAGTGATGTATATAGATAAAATATCGGCTGACAACGCGCTTGATTATTATAGTAATTGTGGTTCCTTTTTGAAAATAGTTCAATCGAAAATCGATGAGTATGAAAGTGATCGAGACGATGTTGTCGTGCTGTTCTTTAATGCCCAAGAATGTGATAAGAGCCTCTTGATTGCTAATGCGACTTCTTTCAATGATTTTCAAAAACGTATGAATGTAAGGAAGTTGCCGTCGGTTGATTTGCTTTCTTTGAAAACGGAAGTGTTTTTTATAGATAAATTTAAACCGAAATGCGATGTGATGCAGTTCCATGAATATTTTGAACGTAAGGGCTGCTCTGGAATCTCGGAATATGATGTCATTGATTATGCCATAAATGATGGAATTGATCTTGTATTGAAGGACATGAATTGGCTAGGTGGGCTCAATGGCAATTGCTTGGTGTATTGCAAGAATTCTCAGTTGAGTGTTATGAATCCTGCGGATTTTAACGACTTGCTCGAAAGGAAATTTTTAGAATCGGTCCTTTCTTATTAACAATTCCTCAATTTAGAGTATATATTTTCTTTTGATGCGGGCTCATTTAAACCCGCTCAGAAGGAGATATATGGCTTTAATGATTATTCAGCTTTTGATAGTGTTGTTGGCGCTTTATGTGGGCTCGCGTTACGGGAGCCTTGCGCTTGGGGCGATTTCAGGAATTGGTCTTGCGATTCTCGTGCTTGGCTTTGGAATGCAACCGGGCAAGCCTCCAACAGATGTCATTTACATCATCATCGCGGCGGTGACTTGTGCGGGCATTATGCAGGCGTCGGGCGGTATGGATTGGCTTATCCAGATTGCGGAACGCTTGCTGCGTCGGCATCCGGATTATATTACGTTTCTTGCGCCGCTTTGCACTTTCTTTTTGACGGTGCTTGTGGGGACGGGGCATGTGGTTTATACGTTGATGCCGATTATTTGCGATATCTCGCTCAAGAAGGGTATTCGCCCGGAGCGGCCTTGTGCCGTAGCTTCGGTGGCGTCGCAGGTGGGCATTACGTGTTCGCCGATTGCAGCAGCGGTCGCTTCGTTCGTCATTATTTCTAACGCGAATGGATTCGAAATAAACAACTTGCAGGTCATTGCGATTACGATTCCCGCGTGTGTTTGCGGCATTATGGCTGCTGCGGCAATCTCGTACAGGCGAGGGCTGGACCTCGATAAAGACCCGGCTTATCAGGCACGCTTAAAAGATCCGCAGATGAAAGAATATATGTTTGGCTCTACGGCTTCTGTGCTTGACAAGAAAGTTTCGAAAGATGCAAAACGTGCGGTTTATATCTTTCTTGCAGCGCTTGCGGTGATTGTGATTTTCTCTATTTGCCAAATTTCAGGTCACGACATTCGCCCCAAATTCCCGACGGGGAAGATTGTCGATGGCGTTGCGCAAGTGAAACCGCTAGCGATGAATGTCATAATTCAGATTGTCATGATTTCTGCGGCGGCGTTCATGATTCTTTGTTGCAAGGCGAATCCCAAGAAGGCCGTGTCGGGAGCGGTGTGGCAGAGCGGCATGGTTGCGGTCGTTGCTATTTACGGGATTGCGTGGCTTGCCGATACGTACTTTGCAAATTACATGGATGTGATGCAGGGCGGGCTCAAGAATGTTGTGCAACATTATTCGTGGTCGATTGCGTTTGCGTTCTTTGCGGTGAGTGTGCTTATCAATTCGCAGGGAGCGGTGGTGGTTGCTATGCTTCCGCTAGCCTATAGCCTTGAAATTCCTGGGCCGGTACTTTTGGGCGTGCTCCCGAGTGTTTATGGATACTTCTTTATTCCGAACTATCCGTCCGACATTGCGACGGTGAACTTTGATCGTTCGGGCACGACCGTTATCGGAAAGTATTTGCTGAACCACAGCTTTATGTTGCCGGGCTTAGTGAGCGTTATTGTTTCGACGATTGTCGGCTCGCTTCTCGTGAAAGTGTTTTATTAAACGAGATTGTCATTCTGGAGGCCCGTAGGGCCGATTGAATCCATAATTCTTTGTCATCCTCGCCTTTGTCGATGCAAGGCGGGGCCTTTTATATGAAACAGGTTGTTTCTTATGACTTGGTAAAAATTGTAAAATAACGTTTAAAAATGCATAAATTTAATTAAAATTGCAAAATTTGTTTCATTAATATTGATTTAAGATGACGGATATTTTATTTTTGTAAGTAAGAAAAGTTGCAAAATGAAATCCGTTTTTGAATACAGAAATTACCGCGAGTACATTCGAGACTTTTACGAGAGCCGTAAAAAGTGTTCCGCATTTACGTGGCGTGAGTTTGCGAAACTTGCGGGGTTTTCTTCATCTGGTTTTCTAAAGCTTGTTTGTGACGGTAAAACTCGACTTTCAAAGGTTGCTGTAGAAAAAGTTTTGCCGGCGATGAACTTGTCGGGGGCGCAGGCTGAATTTTTCCGCCAAATGGTTTCGTTCTGCGATTCGGCAAAGCCCGATGTCCGCAATTCTTCGTTTGAAAAGATGATGAAAATTGCGCAAGAAAATCGCGTGGAATTCTTGGAAGCGAAATCGTTTGCGTATTTTTCGTCGTGGGCAAATCCGGTACTCCGAGAACTGGCCCCGATTATGCCAGGAGCAACCCCGCTCGAAATGGGGCACACTCTTGTGCCCGCCATTTCTGCAGCTGAAGCTCGCGAATCTTTGGAACTTCAAGAGTCTCTTGGTCTTTTGCAAAAAGATGAATGTGGAAATTACCATCAAACGAGCGAAGGTGTTTCGAGTACCCGCGAAGTGGTATCGGCAACGGTGGTCAACATGCAAAAGCAATATTCGCAGTTGGCCGCCGAAGCGTTGGATCGTTACACGCGCGATTACCGCCACGTCTCTGGAATGACGATGGGGCTTGACCGTGAAGCCTACGAGCGCCTTGCTGCTGAACTTGATGCTTTCCGTAAAAAAGTTGCGGATATTGTTTCGAATGTGAAAAATTACGACCGAGTTTATCGATTGAATTTACAGCTCTTTCCATTGAGCAAAAAGGTGGAGAAAAATGAAAAAGAATAAATCTGTTGTACAAAATATTTTGACTAATAGCCTTGCATGCATAGCCTTGCTAGCGGGGTGCGCTGGTTTTACCGAAGATGGAAATTCATGTGCCGATATTACTGAAGATTTCGCAAATCAGTTTGCTGCGGCCCGTGTGATGCAATCGGGATATGCAAATATTGATGAAGTCCGCGATTCGATGACGGTATTTCTAGAAGTTTTGGGTGGTTGTTTGAAACGAGGCGAATCGTTTGTTTTTGATCCCAATTATTATTTTGTTGATAAACAAAGTTTCGCTTATAAATTCCGTAATGATACATTGTTACTTTCGTATTATTATGAAGATAAATCTACAAAGGAAGTAGATACTGATATTCTTGTTGGTGGATCTTCTGGAAAATTAGATGGTACTTGGCTCATGACGCAGTGTATATATGTTAATGATGAGTATGGTTGTGGAAATGAAGGCTATAATAAGTATTTAAAAATTGATGGAAATAAAGTCGAATTTCGCGCGGATGACCGTGCTGATTATGATTATATGAATTCTGTATTTGTGAATGATTTGTTTGACTTCTTTGGCAAGGCAAATAGTGACCTTCGGATAAAATATGTGTTTTATGGTTCGCGAGTTGTTGGCTCTAGTGCGGAAAAATATGGAATTACGGTTCAAGAAAAAACGAATAAGAGTATGAAGTTTGCTTTTGAAAATCGCGTGTTTGATTTAAACTTGAAATATGCTCGTTATCGCGATAGCGTGTCTGTATCTTTAAAGTCCGGAGAAACAACTTGTGTGGGTGTTTATAGCGTCAAACACGATGTTCCTCCTGAATTGTGTCGCGATGAAAATGCAGAATATTTGCAACATTCGAGGTATGAAAATTCTGAATCAGAAGCTTTGCGATATGAACGGAGCAACAGCGAAGAATTCGAAGATTGCATCAACGGCATTCTCGGTCGCGAAAGAAAGTAACAATTATCTGTGTTAGGAGGAAAATATGTTGAAAAAAAGAATAGGCCAATTGGCGGTCACTTTGTTGGCTTGCTTGCCGATGCTTGCAGGTGCTGCGGAACCTGCGGCTGGTGCGGTTGCGAAAATGCCGCTTCGTTTGGGTGTTCACGCTGGTGTAAACAGAATTGTCGAGGTTACCGATGCGCCTTGGGGCGTTTATGCGGATGGGGTTGGGTATGGCGCATCGCTTTCGTTTGATGCTCGATACAAATTCTTGCCGTGGCTTTATCTGCATTCGGAGATTGGGATCGACTATCGTTATTTTGCTTCGGATTACATGCAAATGGGGTTCGATTGTGATTGCGAAAGTGGCGGAAATTGGTCAGGAAAGAACAAGGACTATCTTTTGAGTCTAGAAATTCCGGTGCTTGCCCAGGCGCATGTTCGGGATATCATCTATTTTGAACTCGGTCCTGTTTTTGATTTTTTGCTCATGAGGAAAAGCGAGTTTTACATCCCTAAAGAACATCGTTCTGACAAATGTCATGAAGACCGTACTTTTGGAGCGGGGGCCTCGTTCGGTATAGGCCATGTGTTTTCGTCAGGCTTATTTGTCGATGTCCATTTGATGTATCGATTGACCGATGTCGTATCGGTCGATAAAACTTGTGGCAGTTACACCGTTTCTTGGGGGAGCAGCCGTACAGACGCAGGAACAGAATCTGTTACTCAGGGATCCCGATATATCGACGAAAGTATTGTCGGCTCGTATTACCTGTTCAACAAAGTCCAGCTTGGCGTTGGATATTGGTTTTAATCAATAGCATTGCCATTCTGGATGCGTTCAAGATGACAAACGAGGAGACTTTACCTCAAAGCAACCGTAGGTTGTGACCTCACAGCTCAAAGGAGCGTAAGCCCCGACCTCATTACACAGGCGTTTTGCTTTTCTCGCCGGCGATTTCGCGGACGAGTTTCGGCACGAGGTAGCCGGGGAGCTTTGTGCGGATTTGTGCGATGAGTTCGCGGGCGCGTTCATCGCTGATTTCAAAATGCGCAACACCTTTCGCGTGGTCCAGCTGGTGCAAGTAGTAGGGGAGGACACCTTGTTCAAAAAGCTTTCGGCATAGGCGTTCGAGCGTTTCGGCATCATCGTTCACGCCTTTCAGCATCACGCTCTGGTTCAAGAGTGTCCAACCGCTGAATTTGAGTTGCACAAAAACGGCTGCAGATTCTTCGTCCAGTTCGTCGGGATGATTGGCATGCACGACCAAAACGCAATTGAATCGCGCGGGTAATTCGCGGAGCAATTCGAAATGTTGCATCACAAGGTCGGGGCGCATCACGGGGAGTCGCGTGTGGATGCGGAGTGTCGTGACGGAAGGGTGGAATGCTATTGCTTCCACGAGGTCGCGGAACGGCCCGGGGCCAAGCGTTAGCGGATCTCCGCCTGAAAGAATGACTTCCCAAATGCTCGTGTGCACGTCGAGCCAGTTGGAAACTTCACTGGCAATATTCTGTGTGTCTTGGAAGGGGTAGTTGCGCCTAAAGCAGAATCGGCAACGCACACCGCAGGCTGATGTCGAAACGATAAGGGCTCGATTCTCGTACTTTTGCAAGATGCATTCGGACTTGCCGGCCGGGAGGTCTCCGACGGGATCATCGACAAAGCCGGGCGCTTCTATAAGTTCATCCTTGCTGGGGAGAACCTCGCGTAGCAGTTTGACGGGCTCGCTCGATTTCTTGATAAGGTCGGCGTAATGCTTGGAACAGTTAAAGGCAAACGAAGGGGTGAGGTCTAGGTTTGCTTGCATTTCGCTTGTCAAACCTGTAAAATCTTTGCCCAAATAGTCTAAAAATTCAGAAATATGCGTGAAAGTTTTAACAGAATTGTCCATTATATTGCTAAATTTAGAATCAAAAACCAAAAGAGGATAATATGGGTACTGTAAGCACCAACGAATTCCGTAAAAAATTGAAAATCATGGTTGATGGTCAGCCGTATGAAATCATCGAAAACCAGTTTGTGAAGCCGGGTAAGGGTCAGGCTTTCAACCGCGTTCGTATCAAGAACTTGGTGACTGGCCGTACTCTCGAACGCACCTGGAAGAGCGGTGATACGGTGGAAGAAGCTGATGTGACCTACACCGAAATGACCTACCTCTACAACGACGGTTCTACTTGGTACTTCCTCAACAGCGAAACTCAGGAAACTGAAGAAATCTCCAAGGAAGCTCTCAATGGCTGCGAAGTTTGGCTCCTCGATGGCGCTACTGTCGAAGTCACTTGGTGGAAGGATCCGAAGACGATGGCTACACTTCCGATCGAAGTTATCCCGCCGACCTTCGTTGACTTGATGATTGTTGACGCTCCTCCGGCAGTTCAGGGCAACACCAGCGGTAACGTGATGCGTGAAGCTACTCTCGAAACTGGCGCTAAGGTGATGATTCCGCTCTTCATCGAAAACAACACCAAGATCCGCGTGGATACCCGCGACGGTTCTTACCTCGAACGCGCGAAGTAATTTCACTACGTCATCCTGGAGCGCGTAGCGCGGAAGACAACTCAGAAGGCGAGTATGCCCTAAGGCGAATGCCGCAGTTGTGCTTGCACAAATATGGCTGAGCCGTTTAGCAAGACGCGAAGCGTCAATGTTGCGACCATGCTTGCATGGGCATAACCGAGCCAAAGAGTTGGGGCTTTGCCCCATCCAGTGTGTTTTTAAAGCCTCGTCCAAGCGACGGGGCTTTTTTTTATGGCTTGAATGCTGAAAATGCAAAAGTGGCGGTGAAATGGAACAAAAATTGCTGTTTTCACCGCCAAACGGGAGTTTTTTTGTCTTTAGGGGACTGTCGACTTAACAAACCGTCGGTTTTGCAAACGGCTACTTACTTTTGCAGCAGGTAGAACGCCTTAAGCCATACGCGCATTCGTCTCCAGTCGCTATAGTCCGGTCGCTGGAAGTCACTGTTATAGCGGTGTATGATAAAGTCGGTTAGCGTGAAATCCCCGACCTTGATTCCGCTCACGTTGTTTTCGTAAAACTCCTGCGAAAGTTCAAGGACGGTGTCCGTGATGGTATTGCCATCGATTGCGATTGTAAGGTGCTCGTTGTAGAGGACAAATGCGACATGGTGCTTTTTGCCATCGAAAATTTTTGATGTTCCATAGATTTTACTTGATGAGTCGATTCCCGTATTGACTTGGAAGCAGATGGATTTCGAATCATCTTCGCAGCGAGCCATTTCAAATCCGACCTTTTTACCGGCCGATAGGATCTTCGAAAAATCCGCGGTAGCTTCGTCCGTATCGATCCAGAAACTGGCGAGGAATGCGGTGTCGCGCGATTCGTATTCTGTCGTTCCTTCACAGTCGTCGTCCAAATATGCGACTTGGTTTGCGTTGGAATTTGCTTTTTTATAGAATACCATTGGGCAATTGCTGACATGGTACTTATGCAGCTTGTATAGCGTATCGGGCAGGGTAAATCCCGGTTCAACGGATGCGATGATGTGCGCTCCTCGTGGCAAGTAGTAACGGTCCTTGGAAACATAAGTGTTGTCGAGCCAACGAGACACGGGCATGTCTTTACTCATTTCCTTGAACATTCCCCAAAAACGGTTTGCATCGTCGTCGTTTTCTGCGTGGATGAGTTCGACTTCGTAACCGTTGCCTGCCAGCAACCTGTCATAGCAATAGTCATGGGAATCGTTGAGCCGTCTTGCGAATTCATCTTTGGTGCGGATGGGGGCGAGTAGAAAATCTAGCGACGGTTCTAAACCCATCGAATCCAACATTTTTGCGGCCTCTTTGGGGAGTGTTATTTGGAGCGTGTCTTCTGGATAGCCTCCAATTTCATGACCCCATATAACAGTGTCTCTGTGCCCGACGGTCGTAGATGTCGATATTATTGTTGGATATTTGCCGAACCATATACGCATGTCAGATATTTCGCCGGCAGGAAAATTGTCGATGCTGACAAAATAATTGTTTTCAAAATCTTTTTTTGAAAATGTATGGCAAAGGAAGTTTGCTCCAAAGCAAATGGAATCCGCATAACTTTCTGCGGAGGAGCCGTAGCTGCTGTATAAATCACCGAACTTATGCGTGCTCATCAAGACCGTAACATATTTTCGGACTCTTATAGGAATATAAAGTGAATCCTCTGTTCCTTCGTATACTCTATGGTATCTAGGATAGTCGGCATAGAAGGCGTAAAGAGAATCCTTTGCATATTTGGCTCTTACGAGTAGATGGTACTTGTAAGGGATATATGTATGCTTATCTTTCTCGCGATCGAATAAGTAATATCCATTTTTGTCGGTCGTTGCCGAATCAATGTAATAGCCACGGCCGGTAGAATCATCGGTGTCGGTAAGGTAAACTTTGGCGTTCGGTACCGCATTGCTGTCGAGCGTGATTACGCGGCCCGAAAGAATCCAGTAAGCTTCCTTAGTTTGCTTTGATGTGCTTGGCTTTTCTGATTCAGGTTGGTTGGAATCTTCGTTTGCCGTGGTTGCAGAATCGCTGCATGATGCAAAAAACAATAGCGATGTAGCCAAGAATATGGATGGCCACATTTTAAAGTTGTAGTTTCTCATTCTTCCTCTTTTTTATCCAAAATTCTCTTGCCGTTCACGGCTCCGCGGCTATCCGCGTGATGTAATGTTCTTCCTACATCCTACTGCGGAGCGGAATACTTCCGCAACGCGGTCCGGGTCATCGCTTTTAAGCCAACTGAGCGTCTCGGTGCCGCGGTAGCTCCAGGCGAATATGTTCTTGATGCCTGCGACGCGGCTTTCTTCGACAGCGATGGCGAGGTCGTTTTCGCGGCCCGCTTCGATTTGATAAGCCTTCACCCACATTTGTACGGATTTCCCGTAGCGGTTCGCGACCTCGACGAGTTTGTTTGCGGTCTCGCGGTACTTTTCGCGGACCCATTCTTCGGTGGCGCCACGTTCCCAGTACGGGTCGCTTGCGATTTCATCGACGGCATCGAGGCTTGCCACACGGCTCCAGTCATCGAGCCCCGCCGGGAACCACGGCGGGAGCATGCAAACGCAGTTGCGTTTGCCGCGCGCTTTAACATCTTGAGTCATTTCGTCCAGAAATTCAATGAGGCTTTCTTCGCGGAACTGTTTTACGTCATCTGTAAGTTCGGCGGGCATTTCGTACCCGAAGCGAGCACGGAACAACTCGCGGCACTTTTCGCAACGGCAGCTCCAGTTGCTAAGCCCGCCCTTCTCGAAGTAAAAGTGCGGCTCGTCCCAGAAAATCGTAGAAACATCCGTGTCGCAAACCGTTGCAATCCACTTGTGCATGTAAGCGCGAAATTCTGGATGGTTCGGGCAAGCGGCGACTTTCGGCTTTCCGTCGAGGGCGACTTGGCACATGTCATGATTCCTGGCAGTGAGTTCCGAATAAGCTTCACCGCCAAAAACGCGACCGACCCCCCACGGGTTCACGTAAACGGAGAGCCCCATGGCGACAGACTCGTTCACGATTTCCTTCATGGTGTCGTAATAATATTGCAGGTCTTCTTCGCTCCACGTATGGAGTACTGCGTTGAATCCCGCTTCTTTTATATGTACAAGATCCATGTGCGCGAGCTTCGGAGAGCGCACACCAAAATAGCTGACGCCTTTAATCACGGTTAAAAACCTCTGTTAAAATCCTCTGTAGCTCTTGTGCTGGGTCCACTTGGCCCATTGCGGACATCCGTTCTTGTGCAGAACGTTTTCGAGCGTGGCGCACCATTCTTCTTCGCTTACGGGGCGCCTGATCCAGAACGTGCTTTCGTCCCTGGAATCTTCGGGGAGCGGCATGTCGTCCGGGATGATCTCGATAATCCAAGATTCCGGAATGCCGTTGTGGAGTTCCTTGCTGAATGCAAGGTTCTTCTCGGTCGCATGGTTGGCGTGATCAAAGATAATCAGCGCCGGCGATTGACCGATGATGAGTGCAGATTCCAAAAGGCTCTGGGCGCTTTCGATGGAATTGCATGTATAGAGGGTGGAATCGTCTGCCATGTTCCCATGCTCTAAAAGCCAGCGGAAAGTCCACTGGTTTAACTTGTCTAGACTGCCGGGCGACGATGGCGTTATAAAAAATATGTGTCCCACGCTTAAAGTATAGAAAGTTTATTGTTAAATTATGGAGTGAAAAATAGAATTGACCTTGAAAAATATGAAATTCCCAGATCTTGGCGAATTTAGGTTCGTCAGTAAAATTTTGGATGGAGTCGCTCCCTTAAAAAGCGATTCGCCGGCGCACCGCAGTTGGTTGTCTGCCGGGGATGATTGCGCCATCTTTGATGGCTGGCTTGCAACAAAGGATCTCTCGGTCGAGAACACGCACTTCAGGCTAGACTGGTCTAGTCCTGAGCAGGCGGTCGAGAAGCACATTGTGTCTAACGTATCAGATGTGTCTTCGATGGGCGGTCGCCCCTGCATCGCGCTCTTTGGACTTTGCGTCAATAAATCCTGGAGCAAAGAAACTTGTGATCGAATTGCAAAAGCTGTTTCGCAAGGCTTTGCCAGAAGAGGAATTACGTTGATTGGGGGTGATACGGTTTCGGGCGATGTCGGGATGTTTTCGACAACCCTTCTTGGTAAGACCGACGATGGAATAACGCTCCTCCGTAGTGGTGCAAAACCGGGTGACCGCGTTTTTGTGACAGGAACTCTTGGTAAATCCGATGCCGGACTTTGGCTTTTGATGAACCATCCCGAGGAGGCTTCTCGCTTCCAACGGCTGGTCGATTACCATTTGTCCCCGCAAATTTGCGAAGATGCTGGAGCGCAACTGGTAAAGCAAGGGGTGCGTGGCGCTTGCATGGATATTAGCGACGGGCTCAGTTCCGAGGCGAACCATTTGGCGCTGTCCTCGGACGTTTCTATCGAAATTGACGAAAAAAAATTGCCGATTGACCCAGATGTAATCGAAATGTGCGATTATTTTGGGCTTTCGCCCCTTAAATTTGCGCTAAATGGGGGTGAAGAATATCAACTTCTGTTTACATTTGATGGTTCAAATAGTATATATTTAAAAGGAACGCCCAAAATTGCCGAAATTCATGAAATTGGATTAGTCAATTCGGGGTGTGGTGTGTTTTTCAAAAAACAAGTCGGTGGAAGGATAATTTTAAACGCTCAGGCGTGGTCACATCTATGAAGGATTCAAACAGCTTAGGACAGTTGCTGGTTCGTGTTAACCTGATTAACGAAGACCAGTTGAAGTACGCCGAAGACGAAGTCAAGTACCAGGCGCAGTTGGGGAAAAAGGTGACCCTTGTCCAGATTCTTGTGAAGGCTGGCATGGTCAAGCAGGAACAACTGACTGATATTCTTGGCGTTCAGATGCAGAGTGTCACCAAGAAGCGTATTGGTGAAATGCTCTTGGATCAGGGCTTTATTACCCAAGATCAATTGAATGAAGCTCTTGAAAAGCAGAAAACGTCGGGGGGTAAACGTCTTGGTCGAGTGCTCGTCGATTTGAAGTTCATCGACGAAAAGAAACTCACGGACATTCTCTGCTGCCAGTTCGAAGTCCCGTTCGTAAAGCTCGATGCCATCAAACTGGATGATAAGGTTTACGAATATATTTCGGAAGACCAGTGCAAGACGCACAAGATTGTTCCTCTTTATGTGACCAAGGATTCCCGTCAGGCACTCGTGGTCGCCATGGCCGACCCGACGAACGTGCGCTTGAGAGACTCCATCAAGTTCAAGGTCAAGAAAAACGTTGACGTTGTCATGGCTTCTGAACAGGACATCAAGAAGACGATTGATATCTTGTTTGCGAACCACGGCCCGGCTGAAGAATCCCTTGCTGATCTTATCGGGTCTTCTGGTGATGACGAACTTGAAACTGTCGAACGCGGTCAGGGCAACAGCGACGAACCGGAATTGACCGACGAAGAAGGTCGTCAGGTCGTGAAAATCGTGACAACGCTTATTCACGAAGCCATTGCCCGCCATGCATCTGATATTCACCTTGAACCGCAAGAAACATTCCTCAAGTTGCGCTACCGTATCGATGGTGACTTGCAGGTGATGTCTCCGATTCCGGCACGTTTGATGCCGCAGATCCTTTCGCGTATTAAGCTTTTGTCCAAAATGGACATTGCAGAAAAACGTAAACCGTTGGACGGACGTTTTACCGTGCGTTACAAGGGCGCCGAAGTTGACCTTCGTGTGAGCTCGTTCCCGATTTCTCTGCGTAAGCGTGGCGTTTGCGAAAAAATCGTTATGCGTATTTTGGACCCGAACTCGGGTCAGTTCCCGCTAAAGGAAATGGGCTTCGACCCACGTGTGCTCAAGCAGTTTATCGATGCTATTAATGCTCCTAACGGAATTGTGCTGGTTACCGGTCCGACGGGTTCCGGTAAATCTACGACGCTTTATGCTTCTATTCGTGAAATTCTTGACTCGACGATCAACATCTCGACGATGGAAGACCCGGTGGAATTGAATATTGATGGTGTGAACCAAGGGCAGATTAACAATGCCGCAGGCTTTACTTTTGCGGCGGGCATTCGTGCCTTGCTCCGTCAGGACCCGGACGTTATCATGATCGGTGAAATGCGTGACCAAGAAACCTCGACGATGGCTATCGAAGCTGCTTTGACGGGTCACTTGGTCTTCAGTACGCTCCATACAAACGACGCTGCAGGTGCTTTCCCTCGTTTGCTCGAAATGGGATTGGAACCGTTCCTTGTTTCTACCGCAATTAAGGGCGTCTTGGCTCAACGTCTTGTGCGCCGCATTTGCAAGAACTGTAAGGAACCGGTCGAGATTTCTCAGGAACTCCGCGATGAACTCCACCTTTCTCCGGACATGCAGTTCTACCATGGCCGTGGCTGCGAAAAGTGCGATGGTTCGGGCTTCAAGGGCCGTTGCGGTATTTACGAGTTCCTCGTGCCGAATGAATCTGTACGTAACCTTGTGATTAAGCGTGCTTCCGGTGACGAAATCAAGCGCGAGGCCATCAAGTCTTGCGAAATGATTACGCTCCGTATGGACGGTATCAACAAGGCGCTCCAGGGCCAGACCACTTTGGAACAGGCCATCGGCGCATCTACTGCGGATGAATAGTCGCTAGGTTATAGGTGACAGGTAGTGTGAAATAGACAGTAATGCATTGAAAAAAGCTTTTTCGCATTGTTAAGCCCGCTTCGGCGGGCTTTTTTGTCTGAATCTCATGCCGCACATGGTGTAGCATCAGCCTTTTATAGCGTTATGGCGGACCTGATCCGCCATCTCATCAATCTAGCGCAATTTCTAGTAACCAAAGACTAATGGCTATTTCCTAAAGCCTAACCCCTAAAACCTATGACCTATTTTCTATATTGCACATCTGTATATCGACTAGAGGTGCAGGATGGCAAATATTGTAGATGGTAGTGTTTTAGATAAAGAATTGAACCCAGAACAGGCGGCGGCCGCCAAAAAGATTAATGGCCCGATGCTGATTCTTGCCGGTGCTGGTTCGGGAAAGACGCGCTGCATTACCTACAAAATTGCTCATTTGGTTTCGTTCCACAATGTGGAATCCAATCGCGTTTTGGCGGTGACGTTTACGAATAAGGCCGCTCGCGAAATGAAGGACCGTATTCAGAAACTGTTGGATAATCGTTTGCCGTTCATGTGGATGGGCACGTTCCACTCAGTGTGTCTTAAGCTTTTGAAGCTCTGCCTTGCAAAGGATTTCGTGATTCAGGCGCTTGGTGGCAAATGGTTCGATGCGAACTTTTCGATTTATGATGATGATGATCAAAAGCGAATCCTCAAGGAAATCTTGAAGGACGATTTGGGCGATGATTATGACCCTGCCGAGCTGAAAAAGGTTCATGGTGCGATTTCGCGCTACAAGAATACGATTTTGTACAAAGGCGACAAGGCAACATTGCAGACTCCAGACATTGCAATGATGAATGCGGAATTTGCAGACCAAGAACGCTATGCGAAGTATTATGCGGCTTACCAGAAAAAGCTTTCGGAGTCGAACGCGATGGACTTCGACGACTTGCTTTTCAACACGGTCAAGATGTTGCAGATGGTGCCTCGATTGGTCGAGTCTTTGCGTCATCAATTCCAGTATGTCGTGGTCGATGAATACCAAGACACGAACGATGTGCAGTATGAACTTTTGAAGTTGCTCATCAATCCAGAAACCAAAAACGTGACGGTGGTGGGCGATGACGACCAGAGTATTTACGGCTGGCGTGGCGCGAACATCAAGATTATCCGCAACTTCCACCGCGATTTTGCCCCGGTGACGATTGTAAAGCTGGAACGCAATTACCGCTCGACTGCAAATATTGTGAAGGGTGCCGGTTCCGTGATTGCTCATAACGTCCGCCCTGCAGAAATGCAGAAGAACGTATTCTCCAAGGAAGAAGCAGGCGAACTCATTCATGTGCGCTATTTCGAGGATGACCGTTCCGAAGCATCGAATATTGCAAAGGCAATTGCGCAAGCTGGTCCTGATTTTTATGCAAAAACGGCTGTTTTCTACCGCACCAACGCGCAGTCCCGTTTGCTCGAAAAGGCTCTCAACGATTTGCGTATCCCGTCGGTGATTTTTGGCGGTACAAGGTTCTGGGACCGCAAGGAAATCAAGGATGTGCTCGCTTATTTGCGCGTGCTCGCGAACGAAAAGGACGATGCCGCGTACTTGCGCGTGATCAACACGCCGCCGCGTGCTATCGGCAAGACGACTGTCGAAGGCGTGCTCGCCAAGGTAAAAGCGGGCGAGGGTTCGCTGTGGGACAACCTCTTGGCCGAAGCGAACGGCACGGGGCGCGGCGCGCCGAAGCTGAAAGGCTTTACCGACCTGGTCATCCGCTGGAAAAAGATGATGAATTCGGGCGAGACTCCGCTCCCGATTCTCGCCGAGACGATTATCAACGAGACGGGTTATAAGGATTTCTTGCGCAAGGAAGACGAAACCACCGCTGATGAACGCATTGCGAACTTGGACGAAATGATCAATGCTATCCGCGAATTTGACGAAGACCATCCGGGGGCGACTCTCGATGCGTTCTTGCAGGACATTTCGCTTTTGACGGATGGCGACAAAAAGGTCGATACGTCGAAAGGCCTTGTGACGCTCATGACAATCCACATGGCGAAGGGCCTTGAATTTAATACGGTTCACCTTGCAGGCTGCGATGACGAAATATTCCCGCTGGTGCGTGGAACATCGATGCTCTCGATGGCCGAAATTAACGAGCAGATGGAAGAAGAACGTCGTTTGTTCTACGTGGGTTGCACCCGTGCTGAAAAGAAACTTTATTTGTACCATGCTGAACGCAGGTTCTTCCAAGGCAACATCCGTCCATTTGCTCCGTCCCGATTCCTTAGAGAATTGGATCCGTCTGTTGTGGACTTTACGCCGTGTTTGAATACACGCCCATCTGTTCCTAGCTTTGTCGGGAATACACGCTCTAAGCCTTCTTACGGCTCGTATGGCTCGTCAAATTCTTATGGAAGTTCCCGTTCGTCCGGCGGCTCATACAGCGGAAATTCTTACGGAAGCTCTCGTAGCGGCTCCGGCAGTTATGGAGGCTCTTCGTACGGCTCTTATGGTTCGCGCCCGGCGGCAGTGCCTGCTTCCATCAAAAAGAACGACAAGCATATCGTCTATCGCAATCCGATAAAAGTGGCTTCACCGAAGCCTGCGGCTCCGAGTGGCCCGAAAGTTGTTTACGATGAATATAGCCAGGTTGCAAACCAGAATCCCTATCAGGCTGGTGTACGTGTTCGACATTCTAAGTACGGCAATGGCGTTATCATGAAGGCTTATGGCAGTGGCGACAACGCTCGCGTTGATGTTCGCTTTGATCGCGAAAACATCAACCGCACTATTATCCTCAAGTACGCTGCGCTGGAAATTATAGGGTAGGGCATTTCTCCCGTTACATGTAAATTTTCATTAAAACGCTTGGCGTTGTTTTTGCGATTTTGTAAATGATATTCAGATGTTCTCACGTTTGCAGTGCTGAAAGAATGCGAGGCGAATATGAAAATTTTTAAAATGAAAAACTTTTTCATCGCGATTGTCGTCGCGAGTGTTGCCTTTGTACTTTCTGGTTGCAAAGAAGAAAAAAGAGTGACTGAGTCTAGCCATTTGACTGCAACGAAGGATTTGACTACATCTCAGAAAAATGAAAAACCTATTTGTTGTTTCAAGGATGATTATAATGTTGTAGAATCTAATGATAATGTTGCGCATCAAAGGACCTTAAAAAATGATAGTTCCTCTGCAGGTCTAGATAGTAGTTGGTATCGTCGTGGTAAGCCGATACCTGGCTTATGTATTTCTGTTGGGGAGACTTGTTTCCAATCTCCAGATGATCCTCATACAAGAATTAAATATAAGGGAACCATTAAGTTACCTTCTATAAGTGATATTGATTTCAAGTATGAAAAGAAGGCTTCTCGTTCTGCTTCGGATATTGTGAAAATTATTCGTCAACGAACACCGGGGCTTCACTTTACTTATTACAAACATCTGAGAAAAAATCCTGGAATTAAAGGTAAAATTACCTTAAAATTTACAATTGCTCCAAAAGGTGAAATTTCTGATATTTCCATCGTTTCCTCTACAACTCAAAATCGCAATTTTGATGCGGAAATACTAGAAAAAGTGAGCCATTGGAGGTTTAACTCAACAAAATACGGCAAAACAACCGTCACGATTCCGTTTACCTTTTCTGAATAAACTTTGTTTGCTAACAGTAGTTGACAAAATGAACGCCCGACAAAACAACCTCTTGCTTTTCTTGAATAACTTTGTTAGATTATAGACAACAGTTCTGATGAACTGAGCTTCTTATATCGTTATCTATATCCTTTCTTATATCGTTTGCTTTTATGAAAATTTCTTTCAAAAGAGAAAGGATATTTTATGGAAGAAAAACAAGAGGCGAGAAAGCCGCACGACCCGTTTTTTCGCTGGCTTTTTTCTGATGTAAATCACCTCAGGCTGCTGCTTGAACTTGCGGGTAAAGTAAATGTTGACGTGGCTGATTTCCTTGCTGCGGTAAATTTGGACACGCTTGTCCGCATTCCGGATTCGTATTCCGAAGTGTACGAAACGGGTGACGCGGATTTGGCTTTCCGAGTGAATGTCTTGACGGGTGCGCCCGTATTTGTGGGAATCCTCGTGGAACACAAGTCCGGTCGCGATGCCAATATGTTCAACCAGGTTGCGCGTTACATGCGTTCTGTGATGAAACGTTTCGACAAAGGTCGTTTATTTGATGGACTCCCGACGATGGCTATCATATTCTATAACGGGTGTGATAACTGGAACCCGCTAGAATTGCTTGAGAAGGACTATCCCGCATATTTTCACGGCATGGTGCTGCCGTTCCGCTGTGCGTTTGTGAATATGTCGGACATTCCGGACAGCGACTGCCTCGCTTGCGAAGATGTCGCGACAGGCTTAGGAATCGCGATGATGGCGCATGCTTACGACAAGGATGCCATCCTTGATATATTTAACCGGTTCAAGCCGAGATTGCGAAAAATGCCAGACAAGGAGTGCTCTTATTTGCTCGAAAAAATAAGTCTATATTTAGCAGAGTATCTCGGTAAAGAAGTTATGAAGGAGTTGAACATGGCTTTCAAGAGCATTGGACAGAAGTACGGATTCGTCAGCGCTGGCGATGTTTACCGCCAGAGAATTGCCGATGCTCAAGCCAAGGCGCAAAAGCTGATTGAAGCGGAACGCCAGAAAGCCGAAGCAGAACATCAAAAAGCTGAAATTGCTGAAGCAAAAATTGTTCAGAATCGTACTGACACACAAAAAGTTCTACGAGAAATGGGCGTGTCCGAAGAGCAAATTGCTGAAATGGAGGCTAGGCTTGAAGTCCTTCGGCAAAGTAGGCATTCCTGATAAAAAATGAAAAATTAAAAATGAAAAATTAAAAATGAAATTTTTATTCTTAATTCATAAATCCTAACCACTTATCACCAACCACTAATCACTAAATTTTTCTATCTTGCATTCCGTAAAAAAGAGGTTTTTATGCTTGAACGTGAAGAAGTATTGAAACTGGCGAAGCTTTCTCGCCTAAGTATTGCTGAAGAAGATATTCCGGCTATCAAGGGTCACTTGGACAAAATGCTCGACCATCTGGAAGCATTGAAGGCTTTGGACCTTTCGAACGTGGAACCGATGACCGCTGTCGAAAACGGTGCAACAATCCTCCGCGAAGACGTGCCGGTGCAGGGCTTTACGCTCGACCAGGCTTTTGCTAACGCTCCGGCTGTTGAAAACGACCACTTCGCCATCCCGAAGGTGATGTAGTTAGAGCTTGGCGCATCGCAGCACTCCTTGCAATGACAAGTTGTGCTTTGTATTGCGGGCGCGTTATAGTCGGCTTTTTTGTCGAATTTCGCGCATCTCGTTACGCTTTTTCGCTTTGAACATGGTCAGTTGCATTGTTCCTGCCCGCATGGGCTCGTCCAGATTCCCGGGAAAACCTCTCCTGAAGCTCAACGGCAAGGAGATGATTGTCCGTACCTTGGAACGCGCGCTCCTGGCCGGATGTTTCGACCGCATTGTCTGTGCAACGGATAGTGCAGAAATTGAAGCGGTGGTCACGGCGGCTGGCTTTGATTGCGTGATGACGGGGGAATGTGCGACCGGTTCTGACCGCGTTGCGGAGGCGGCCCAAAAGCTCGGTCTCGACCTAGTCGTGAATCTCCAGGGCGATGAGCCGCTTGTAGAACCTTCGGTTCTCCGCGATGTGGCGAAAGACCTTTCGGAGCATCCTGACTGCTGGGTTACGGTGGCGTGCCCGCTGGATCCAGCAGAAGCAGAACTTAAGACTGTCGTGAAAGTGCTCGTTCGCGATGGTGAGGCTATCGATTTTACGCGATCGGTACCGCCTGCAGAAGTGGACCGTTGGTTCCAGCACCAGGGCATTTACGCTTACTCCCGCGAAGCCCGCGACGAGTTTGCATCGCTTCCGCAGAACAAAATTGAGCTGGAACGCTCGCTGGAGCAAATGCGAATCCTTGGGCGTCGCCCGATTCGCATTGTCCAGAGTTCGTATCCGAGCATCTCGGTGGATGTCCCGTCGGACGCTACCCACGTTGAGAATATTTTATTAGATCGTTTGCTATATCCTTCTTTTGATGAACACTCACAAAAAGGCAATGAACGCATCTGAAAAAAGAATACTCAAACTTGCAATAATCCTTTTTACAATTGGTTTGATTGTCCGTTATCTCCCTTGGGGACTTCCGTCTATCGAAACATTCGAGGTGGGGGAAGCCGTTTTTGTCGCGAATTCACTACCGTCAGCTCATGAAAAGGCTAATCTAGAAAGGGCTACGCCTGAGGTTTTTGGGACATCTGGGCTAAAAATGAATGCCTCGTCTGCTATAGCTAGTGCGGACTCCTTTACTGTTATGAATAAAGTAGATACCCTAGCGGAACAGGTTTCGATGGGGCATGAAACTCGGCCAGCAGCATCAGATTATCACCGAAAACCGAAGAAAAAAGTTGAACTTCCACTCCATATCAATAGGGCTAGTGTGGATGATTTATGTGCGCTAAAAGGGGTGGGGCCTAAGCTCGCGGAGAAAATAATTGAGCGTCGAAATGCCTCCGGACCGTTCAAAAACCCCTCAGATTTGAAAAAAGTGCATGGAATTGGAAAGAAAAAACTTGAAAACATGTTACAATCGATAATTTTTGATTAGTTTTAGGAAGAAAACTTTACATAAGTATATATATGAGCGAATCAAAGTTATACCTTGGTGTTGAAGTCGGCGACCACTATATGAAGGTCGCTCTCGTGGACTCTTCTGCAAAGAAGGTTGTCAAATTGGCGGTCCTCCCGGTGGAGTGCAACCCCATTTATGATATCTTCCTTTTCGAAAACACACTCCAGCAGTGGATCGATGAAAATGAAATTAAGGATATCGTAGCAACTTCAGTTACAGTCCCTGCAAAAATGTCAATTATCCGCAAGGT
The DNA here is from genome assembly GCA_902776765.1 of Fibrobacter succinogenes. Classification (GTDB taxonomy): domain Bacteria; phylum Fibrobacterota; class Fibrobacteria; order Fibrobacterales; family Fibrobacteraceae; genus Fibrobacter; species Fibrobacter succinogenes_N. The sequence continues at coordinate 53,153 of CACYRP010000002.1, read as the reverse complement.
CTATATACCGCCTGAGGCTGCCTCTAACAAGGCTCAGTATCTGAAGTGGTATATGGAACTTTTCACGAATGCCGGCGTGGATGCTTACATTGTTGATTCCATGACATTGAGTGGCGATGATTCTTTGGGCTATAATGAACTGGTGATGGCCATCCGCAAGGAATGGGTCGACGCTCTACGCAAGGGTTTCCGTTCCCGCGTACTGGCACCGAAGTCCTTGGAAGTCGATGTGCTTTCGCTCATGAATGTGATGGATGTTGGCGATAAGATTAAGGGTGCTATTTGCGTCGTGAAGGCAGACTTTGACGGAGTGACGATAGCTTGGATGCGTCGTGACGAACTCTTGGCTTTGCGCTGCGTTTCTACTCTTTCGATGGTGGGTAAAACTGCTGATGCCGCATATCCGATTCTTGCCAATGAAATTGTTGAACAGATGAAGTTGGCTGAATCAGAAAATGTTGTCACCGGTGTGAACGATGTTCGCTTGTGCGGTGAAATGGCTACGGAAGATTCTTTTGTCGAACTCCTCATGGGAAAGCTGGGTGATTACAACGTGTCGCTATTGAGGTCTTTTGCTCAGCTCCCGTCTGATGATAGCGTTGATCCCATTAACATGGTTTACTGTGTCGGTGCCGTTGGCGCAGCCTTGAACCAGATGGAGGGTGTATGATTCATATGAACCTTATTGCGGTGGCGGAAAGGACATCCTCCATCGGTAGTGTCTCGCAGCAGTTGCATGTGACGAACGTTGCAGATGTTGAACGTCGTGTTAAGAGAAAGTATCTGACGATTGCCGCTGCGGCTTTGTTTGCCTTTGTTGCCTTTAGCTGTTACTTGAGCTTGAGCGGTGTTCCTGCTGCATTGGATGGAGTTCTCCCTGACTCTTATGTGAGTTTGATTGGAGCTAAAAAGGCGGCTCCTCCGAAGCCGACGGCCCCTGCTAGTCCGACCGCTGCAGAAATTGCTCAACAGCAAGAAGCTGTGGCGAAGGCTCGTGCTGCTATGTCTGTGAAGGATATTGTGGGCGAAATTAAGCCTCAGGCATTGTTTAATAACAAACGAACAGGCTACAACAGCTATCTCCCGCTCGAAAAACTTTCGTACCAGAAGACTTCGCTTGCGCAGTTCCTTTCTTTCTTGAATACGGCTGTGCCTGACGATATCGGTTTCTCGGAATGCGTCTACCAAGCTCCGAACTATTATTACCTGCGCGGTATTGCTATGAAGGCCTCTTCGCAGCATACGCTTATGGATAGACTCAAGGCTGTAAGTAAGTCTTTCCAGTCGCCGATTGCATCGGAAGCTGCAACTGAAATTGCTGCGTTTGGTCAGTTCTCTGTTCCTCAAGTTCGTTTGGATGCAGTGCGAGGCTTTGTCCCTGCGAGCGAAATTTCGTCTGAAGTTAAGGCGTTCAAGACTCTTGCTTCTTCGAACAAGGTTCACTTGAAAGGTTTGGAAAAGCCTGTTGTCGAAGATTTCGGTGTGTACAAACGCTATGCGTACAACGTTACGTCGACGGCTGACTTTGCTGATTTGCTGAACTTCTTGAATGTTTTTGCAAATTCACCGATTCGCATGGGCGTCACGAAGGCTGACCTTAGATATGCCAAGAAGTTCTTGATTACGAACATGCGTGTCGAAATGTTTGTGCTTCGTTAGTATGCCTATTCGTATTACTGGCGGTTCATTGCGGGGGCGCAATATCGAGTCCCCGGACACCATGAAAACTCGTCCGACAGCTTCCCGAACAAGGGAAGCTCTCTTTAACATATTGCAGGGTGTCGAAGGTTTTCGTATGCTGGACCTCTTTGCCGGGAGCGGCATTATGGGGCTTGAGGCTGTAAGCCGTGGTGCCGAAAGCGTTACCGCGGTGGAACTTGCTCGTCCGCAGGCGAAAATGATTGAACGTTCGTACAAGTCCGTGGGTGCGGAGTCTAGACTCAGATTATTTGAGACAAATGTTCTTACGCTCAAACGTGAAATCGTTTGCGCCAATGGCGGCTTTGATTTGATTTATGCCGATCCGCCATTCAAGGATATGGATTACCCGGATTTACGGCCTTTTATCAAGTGGTTGAATCCTGGTGGTGTCGCTGTTTTTGAAGCTCCGAGCCGCAAGTTGCCCGAATGGGCTAGCGAAGGCCAAGTTCGCCGTTACGGGGAATCGTCGCTGATTATTTTCAGGTGATCATCGCTAGTTTATAGTTCTAAGTTGCTGGGGCGACTTTGTCGCAGTTCTGAGTTTTGAGTTACTAGGTTGCATTAAACAAAATGCTTTTTGTCTCTTAAGTCTTCTAGTAACTATTAACTAGTAACTTCTAACTAGTATCTAGTAACTCAATTCAAGTAACTAATTTCAAAGGTACTTTTTGCTATTAACGAGTAACTATCGACTATTAACTAGTAACTAATTTTATAAATTATACTACATGGAGTGGAAATCGAAGAAATTAAGTGGGGCTGCTTTGGAGGCTTGCCGCGAATCCCGTGTGGCGGTGTTCGCAGGTTCATTCGACCCGTTTACGGTGGGGCATTTTGACCTTGTAAAACGTGCTGCGGGCATGTTTGATTCTTTGATTGTCGTTGTCGCGCAAAATGCAAACAAGAAAAACATGTTTGATGCCGAAACGCGCAAGGCGCTAGTGGAAGCTGCGGTTTCTGGAATCCCGAATGTGAAGGTCGCTGTTCATAGCGGGCTCACGGTTGATTTTATGAAGTCCGTGGGGGCGCGTTACTTGGTGCGTGGCATTCGCAATGCGTCGGACTTGGATGCGGAGCAGGCGGTTGCCTGGAACAACAAGGTGCTTTTTGACGATGTTGAAACGGTGCTCTTGCTTAGTGCGCAGGAACATCTCGTGGTGAGTAGTTCCCTTGTGCGCGAACTCCTCAAGTGCGGCGCGTCCAAAAACTATGCCGAACAGAAAGCAATCCTCTCGAAGTTCGTGCCGAAAAACATGGTCTCAATGCTATTAAAAGAGTTTAGGAAGGTTATATGAAGCCATTTAAATATTTACCCGGTGCATTGCGAACGCTGTTGCTTGCCAATGCGGCTATCTTTATCATCGCTTTCTTGGGGCGAGGGCTTGAGGTGGACTTGGGGGCTGGCTATGGCAGCCTGACGGACTATATCAGTTACTACGGAGCTTTTATGCCGAGGGTTCCGCTTGAACTGTGGCGTTACGTGACGTACATGTTCATCCATTTCGACTTTATGCATTTCTTCTTCAATATGCTCATGCTCTGGATGTTCGGTTCCGAGGTGGCTGAATGGATGGGCTCGCGTCACTTTGTCGCCATGTATTTTTTCTGCGGGATTTTTGCGGCTTTGTTCAGCTTTTTCATGTGCTTGCTCGGCCTTACGAACAATCCGATTATCGGTGCGTCGGGCGCCTTGATGGGCGTGTTTGTGGCCTATTATAAGTTCTTCCCGGAGCGCATGCTGCTCATGTTCTTTATCATCCCGATGAAGATTAAGCATGCTATATGGGTGATGATTGCGCTCGATATTCTTTTTGCAAATTCGGGCGACATGATTGCGCACTTTGCCCATTTGGGCGGCGTGGTTGCTGGATTCCTTTACATGGCGGTTTACCAGAACGGACCGAAGGTGCTTTACCATTCACCGCTCTCGGCAATTTTCCGCCTGTTTTCAAGCAATCCCGAAAAGTATAGCAGCGGGCAGTCGCGCTCGCGCTCTTATCAACGTGACAGCGTTGAGGAACCGGAAGTTCTCGAAGGCGAAGTGTTCTACGTAGATGAACAGCAGCGCATGGACGAAATTCTCAAGAAAGTGGAACGGAATGGTATCCAGTCCTTGAGTGAAGCAGAACGTGAATTTTTACTAAAAGCGGGTGACCGTATACGTCGCCGTCGCGGAGGATTCTAATGAAAAAAGTACTTGGTATGGGCGCAGCCCTTGTTGATATTTTGGCTAACGTGAGCGATGAATGGATTGCTGCACAAGGCGTCCAGAAGGGCGGCATGAACATGGTTGATTGGCCGCAGATGGAAAAGTTCCTTGGTTCTCTCGAAAATCCAATTCGCGTGCCGGGCGGCTCGACTTGCAATACGATGGTGGGCGTGGCTCGTCTCGGTGGCAAGGCCGCTTTTATCAGCAAAGTGGGCGATGATGAACTCGGCAAGCTTTTCCAAGATCACTTGAAGAATAACGGTGTCGAATCTAAGGTCGGGCTTTCTAGTGCTGCCACGGGTTGCGTTTTCTCTGCAGTGACGCCGGATGCACAGCGTTCCATGTGGACTTATCTCGGTGCTTCGGACTTTTTGGGCTCTGATGATTTTACGCCTGCGCTTTATGACGGTGTGGGGCTTTTGTATGCCGAAGGCTATCGTGCGTTCAACGGCGAATGCTTCAAGAAGTCTTTTGAACTTGCACGCAGTCTCGGTGTAGAAACGGCGCTTGACTTTAGCTCGTTTGGCGTGGTCGATGCTTGTCGCAAGCTGTTCGATGAACTTTTCGAAAACAAGATGATTGATATCATCATTGCAAACGAAGACGAAGCTTTTGCTTATGCAGGTGTCAAGGAAGAAGCCGCTCTCGAAGTCCTTGCCAAGAAGGCTAAGGTCGCTGTGGTGAAGATTGGCAAGCGCGGCGCCTTGATTGCAAAGGACGGTAAGATTACTCGCGTGTCGGCTGGGTCCGCTAAGGCTATCGATACGACGGGTGCTGGTGATCTCTGGGCATCGGGATTCCTCTACGGCTATATGAACGGTTGGAACATGGAACGCGCGGGGAACCTCGGTAGCATCGTGTCTAACGAAGTCGTTCAGGTGATGGGTGCGCAGATTCCGGAAGATGGCTGGAAGCGCATCTTGGCACAGATGTAATTGAGGCTTGTATGGTTTCTGTTGTTCGCTCTTTTGTGAAATTGTTGGCTGTTTCTTTTTTGTTTGTTTCTGTTTTTGCCGTATCGCCGGCTCTGGCGCAGAGTGCTAAAAGTGTGACTGATGGTGCTGCGGCATCGAGTGCGAATGCGGCTGAAAAAGCCGAACTCATTGCTGAACTTGCGGTTCGCGATAGCGTGATGGCGCTCCGCGATAGCGCTTGCACTGTAGAAAAAAAGGCGCTCCGTTCGGACCTTGAACTGGAACGTGCAAAGTGCGAGAATTGGGAACAGAGCTACAACGCGCTCAAGGAGAACAACGAAACCTGCGCCAAGGCTTTAAGTGTTGCTATTCAAGCTAGTCAGGAACAAGCTGAAAAGCAAGAAGCCAAGGAAAAAGCCGACAAAGAAAAGGGTAAGTCCGATGTCGTTGTTCAGTCGGCGTCTATGGCCGCGAGTTTTGGACTTGGCATGCTTATTATGTGGCTGATTCTCGATTGAGTTTTGGCAAAATCGCGGCTGTGCCGCATGGGAGAGATTGTATGAAGTGTACCGCTTTAGCCATGAGTCTGCTTTTGTGCTCGGGCGTTTCGTTTGCGAAAAAGTCGGATGTTCCGGCGGGCCCGTTCCAGATGGGAACGGCGCTAAAGCAGGTGGCTTCGATTCCCATGACGACGGCTGAAATTTCGGCGTTCATGCCCGAAAAGAACGTGCTGTTTGTGGTCGGTGGCGAAAACGTCATGGAAGTTGTGGATTTGGCTGATCCACTGAATCCTAAAAAACTGAACGAAATCAAGTTGTCGGGCGGCGCCTCTAGCGTGACGGTTCATGGTGACCTTGTGGCGGTAAGCCTCTTGAATAATCCTGAATGGAAAAAAGGCCACGTGCAGGTGATGCGCTACAACAAGAAACTAGAAGTTCTTGGTTTGCATGAACTCTGCTACATGCCCGACATGATTACGTTTACGCCAGACGGAAAGAATTTGCTTGTCGCTTGTGAAGGTTCTCCTGACGAGACGTTCACTGAAGACCCGGAAGGTGGTATTGGCGTTTTGTCGATTGCTGCGGGTGCTAATGCGACGGACTTTGCGAAAGCTTGGAAAAAGCCGCAAAAAACGGTAGTGGGTTTTGATGGGCTTGATTCGTTAAAACTGATGGCGAAGGGCGTTCGCAAAACGGGCGTGAAGAGCTTTGTCCAGTCGCTTGAACCGGAATACATTACGGTTTCTGGAGATTCTAAAACCGCGTGGATTAGCTTGCAAGAAAACAACGCCCTTGTGAAGTTCGACGTGGCCGCAAAGAAAATATTGGATGTGTTCCCGCTCGGTTATGTGGACCATTCTGTGTTGGGTAACGGGCTTGATGTCAAGAAGAACAAGGCTATTGAAATCAAGAATTATCCATTGCGTGGCTTGCGCCAGCCGGATGGAATTTCATCGTTCTCGGTGAGCAACAAGACGTTTGTCGTGACGGCGAATGAAGGCGCTCCGGTCAATGATTACAAGGCTTGGACGGATGTGACTACACCGATGATGCTTTCGCAGCAGGGCGTGCTTGACCCGGCTGTGTTTACATCAAGTGTGCTGGACGATTTGAAAAATGTGACGGTGAGCAGCCTGGAACGTTGCGATGTTGCTCCCGATAAGACTGCAAATGGCAAGTGCCCTTACATGTATTCTTTTGGCTCGCGTTCCATTAGCATTTTTGATGGTGCAACTGGGCACTTGATGTGGGATTCTGGTGACGTTTTTGAGCAAACAATCGCTAAGGTCGCTCCGGACTATTTTAACTGGAATTCCAAGAAAGGTAAAGTCAAGATGGATGCTCGCAGCGAAGATAAGGGCTGCGAACCGGAAAATGTGACAACGGGTGTCGTTGGCGAAAAACGTTATGTATTCGCAGGTCTTGAACGCACGAGCGCTGTGGCCGTGTTCGATATTACTGGCGTCGAAAAAGGGAATGCCCCGAAAATCGTAGATTTTTATTTGAACCCGAAGGATCGTGGCCCCGAAGGCATTTTGTTTATCCCTGCAGAAAAGAGCCCTAATGGCGAGCCGCTTTTAGTTGTCGGTTACGAGTACAGCAAGACTCTTGCTGTGTATAGCGTGAAATAGAACTTAAAAGTTACTAGTTCTGAGTTCCTAGTTACTGAGGTTGCTTCGCAACAGTTAAGAGTTTCGAGTTACTAGTTACTAGAGAATTTCATATTAAGAATTCTAGTAACTAAAGAATTTCTAGTACCTAGTAACTAAGTTCTGCCAACTACGTTTCATGTTTTACATTACACTCTCAGGCCACGGGTGCTTGGGGTATCTTCCGCGGAGTTCCTTGCGGACTTCGGCGTAGGTGTTTTGCCAGAAGCTCGTGAGGTCCCATGTTTTTTGAATGGTGCGGAAGTTCGGCGCTAGAATGTCGTAACGCACTTTGAGCTTTCCGTCGGCGATTTTGTGTTCTCCGCGGAGCTGCATAAAGTCTTCGATGCGTGCGGAAATTTCAACGAGAACACCGTCTGCGCTTTGTACAATTTTACCGCTACTCTGTTCGTCGGCGGTAGCGACTGCCTGGTAGCTGTAGCGGGCGCGTTTGCCGTTGGGGAGAACGTAGTGATCGGGGAATGTTTTTTGCAACCACGCGAGCATGGACTTGCCAAAGTAATCTTCAACGATGTTTCTGTAACGGTCTTCGTTGATGTCGCGCAGCAAAAAGATTCCGTCGGTAAGCTCGTTGAAAATGAGTTCCATGTCTTCGTCGTTGAATTCCGGAAGACCGTATTCCGGATAAAGCTTTGCGGCAAGGCACATCTTGATAAGAAGTGTCTGCAAATTTTCCGTGAGGTAGCGGCCTGTCCAATTTTCTTTTTCGAGCTTGTCGCGCCAAGCATCTACCGTGAGTTCTTTGAGTTTTTCGAGGACCTTGGGCGAGGCTTCTTGCGGGAGGATTTCTTTGCGGCTGATTTCGCGCACGTCACCGTTCGGGCTTTCGCTTTCGTGAATCTCGATGCCGATGAAACGTTCTTGACCGCTGCGCCACAGCAGTTCGTAGCGAACGATTTCGCTATCGCCTTCGAGCAAATCTTTGGGAACGGGAGCGTAGAGATTTACTCGCAATTCGGATTTGGAGCCTGCTTCGGTGCGGAGCATCGAAAGCGCGAGTATCGCGTAGGGGGCCTCGGCCACCTGCAGGCGGATGGTATTGCCGTTGCTTAATTTGTAAACATTGCCGCTTGGTGTTGCAAGAGCATCCGGGAATGAGGTAAGGAGCTTTTGGGCTATGAGGTGTGGGGTCGGACCTTCAGGTCCTTTGAGGTCGCCCACTGTGGTGGACTTTGCAATTTTATCACGGTAATCCCTCAACTGCCTTAGCGTGAATGTGACTTCGCGCGGGGCGTTTATTGCTTTTGAAAGGGTGTCTTTCGCGAGCGTAAATAGATCAAGCGAGGTCTTAGATTTTTGGACAAATTCGGTTCCCGAGTGGATCCATGCCATGGCGGCGAGGAGCAAGTCGGGGAGGTCTGCAGCGCTGTTTGCCTTCGCGAGAATGAGGGCGAGCGGAATATTTGAAATCGGCGTTTGGACGGTGCGCTTGCCGAGTTCCGTGATGCAACCGTCATTGAGCATGCCGAAGTTTTCGAGCATCGCCGTAGCGGTCATTTCGCGCGCTTCGGGAATCGCTGTAGGGAGAATAATTTTGAATGTTGGGGTTTCCAGCATTGCTTTTTGCAGAATCAATTCCGAAGGCTCGATTTGCAATACTTCGGGCACGATGCCTTGTTGCATGTGTTTTTCGGCATCTTCGGTCCAAAGGCGGATAGCACAACCGTTCTGTGTACGGCCACTGCGGCCACTGCGCTGGATGGCGTTTTGCAACGAAATCGGCAATGTGCGCAATACGTTTACTTTCTTGCTGTCGTCGTATTCGTTCACGCGCTCGATGCCGCTATCGACAACGCCTGTCACGTTTGGCACTGTAATAGATGTTTCTGCAATGTTGGTCGTGAAGATGACACGCGGGCGTTCCGTTTCTTCGAAAATGCGGTCTTGCGTTTCACGATCTTGGCCGCCGTAGAGTTCAAGGAACTCTGCGACATTGTCGCCAAGCGCCTCGCTTGCGGCGGTGTGGCAACGTGCAATTTCAGCTTTGCCAGGCAAGAATACGAGCGTCGTTTGCCAAATGTTATTGCGGTACAATGTGCGCAATGCACGAACCACTTCGCTTTCGATTCCTTGGCCTGCGGTAATGTTTATGCCGGCGGCGGGTTTCTGGTGCAGAATTTGTACAGGATAAAGCGGATGACCGAGCTGCAAACATTTCACGCCAAGCGCAGCTTCGAGTTCATCGCGGTTCAATGCCGCCGACATTACCGCGATGCGTGGCATGTTCGCATTCTTCGTCAAATACGCGAACAGCAAATCCATGTCTGCACGGCGTTCGTGGTATTCATCGAACACAACCCAATCGGCGTTTAACTTTCCATGCAAAAGTTCTTGCAAAAAGTTACCGTACGTCTGGAACAAAATTCTTGTTTCGCTCGACTTGCAACTGTCTTGCCTGAACTGGTAGCCGACCGTCTTGCCGCACGGTTCGTTGTGCAATTTTGCGGAGTATTGGGCGAGGGCCAGTGCCGCGATTCGCCTTGGCTGCAAAACGACAATGCGCCCGCTAAAGTGCCTGCTCAGAAACCACGGAATGTACAATGATTTACCGCTACCAGTAGGCGCTTCGATAAGCAAATTCCGCGATGTTTCGATAGCGTGGACTAGCTTGTCTTCTTCTTCGGCAATGGCTAAATCTTTGTACGTGCGCATTGGGACTCTCGTTTTGTCTTGTTGGGGTACTCTTTAAAAAAGTTGACCCCGGCGCAGTGACCGGGGCAACAGCTTTAGAATTTTTTTTCTAACAATTTCTAGTAACTATAAACTTAGAACTAGTAACTGGTAACCTTCGGTTACCTTGGATATCTCAGTTTTTCGCCGGTAGCTTCGTCAATGTAGGGGTGCTTGCCTTCGCGGTACTTCTGGTTGATGACCAAGTTCTGGAGCCTTCTCTTGATGCCTGCTTCAGTCTTGCAGAAGAAGAACACGACCTTGTTCGTGCCCGGAACCTGGAACACGGCAAGCTTGAACTTTTGCGAAACGGCGCGACGGAAAAATTTAACGTCTTCTTTCTTGGGGATGACCTGATCGCTGCCCGGCTTGATTTCGCAAATCATGTCGGCGTCGGCGAGCAAAGCCTTGGACTTCTGCTGGAGGGCGAGGAAGTTCGGCTCGGTGCTCTTGCGGATGTTTTCCATGTTGAAGGGGCTTCTGGCCTTCAAACCTTTAAGGAATCCGCGGAGAACAAAGAATAAAAGAACGACCACGACCAGAACGACTAGGTATGGCCAATAGTTTGCGAGAAAGTCTAACATAATCACCTCAGTTTGGTGAACCAAATATAACAATTTTTCAAAGTCCCGTTGAAATCGCTAAATAATCCCTTGTTTTTTCTATATTGGGGAGAGTGATAGATTTTATGAAAATAATCGGTTTTGCTTTTTTGTTTTCTGCGGTGCTCGCTTTTGCCGACCAGAGTTCTAGTGAGTCTGTCGCTGTTGGTTGTGCTGACGGAACAAAAATTGAATCCATTGACTTGGAAGGGCTTAAGCATACAAAACCTCATGTTGTATGGCGCGAACTCTCCCACAAGGTGGGGAGCACTTTTTCGCAGAAAACTTTTGAAGCGGAAAAACTTCGCTTGCAAGATCTCGACCTGTTTACCGAAATTACCGTAACCTGTGAAACTTCCGCATCTGGCGACTCTCTCTCGTCTCTCGTCTCTCGTCTCTCGTCTAAATTAACCTACCATTTCAAGGAAATCTTCCGCTGGATCCCTTCGCCGGATAGCAAAACGACCGATCGCGATGGATTCATGATTGGGCTTGCTCTTGCGAATCTGAATGTGCTTGGCGAAGACATTCGTGCCGAAGTGCATTACCGCACCGCAGTAGCCCCTTTCTTTGAAAAAAATGAGTACGCTTTTTACATGAGCTCGCCCTATTTCTTGGGCTTGCCTTTGGGCTGGAATATCGATTTTACGCGAACGGATAGCTGGGATGACCTTCGCAAATTTAAGGATGCTAGTTGGTTACTTAGTTTGGATGTAAATTGGAAGCTGATTCCTCATTTTTCCGTACTCGGAAAAATAGTTTATCGTTATCTTGAAAAGGGTCCCGGCGTGTTGCCTGAATTCGGTCTTGGATTTGCTTTTGATTTCCGCGATAGCGAACTTGATACTCGTAAGGGCATTTATTTTGAAAGTGGAGTGACGCATGTGGGCGTTGGTGGTTCGCGTGGCGAAAACTTTGTGGAATTTTTAGAAGATGTGCGTGCTTATTACCCAATGGGCCGTTTTGTAACCGGTGCTACAGCGTTTATTCGTATTCGTCCAGGTGATGTGAAACATTACGATTATTTCTATCACGGTGGAACGAACTCTTTCCGTGGCCTTGATGGGCCGGATGCTCAGCACTTGGGCGTTCACGAAATGCTTTTGAATCTTGAAGAACGTTTTGTTTTATTGGAACGTCGTTCGGCATCTTTGTGGGGCGTCAATTTCTTTTATGGAATCCAACTTGTGGCTGGCTTTGACGCTAGTGTACTTTGGAATAAAGGCGCTCCCGGCTGGAAAAATTACGAAGGAGCATTTTATGGCGGTCTCCACATCGTAATCCCGGCGCTTGATCGAATCCGCTTTGAAGTCGGCTACAGCCCGGATACAGGGAAACCCAAGTTTAGCTGGGGTATCAATGCCAAAACAACGACGCAGCGATGGCGTGGAAGGTAAGTGGAAAATATAATTTGTTAAAAAAAGCTCCATTTCTTGATGAAATGGAGCTTTTTTTATGAGTTGGAAATATTGGACTTTGTATAAATTTTTATAAATTAAAAAAGAAGAGGTTTTATATGATGATGATGGTGTTTTATTGAGTAATCTTTCAGAAAGTTTCCTTTTTGATGCTATTCGAAATGCTGCGAAAAGTGCGGAGATGACAATAGTTTTTAAGGAAAATGGAACTTCTGTCTATCCTAATATAGAAGCCATGGATGATGTTTGTGCTGAGTTGCAAAATAGAGGCAACAGTAATCGAAGCTCTAGTAGTAAAATGGAAAGTAGTTCATCTGAAGAAAATTCTTCTAGTTCTGAAAAGGAAATTGCGTCATCGTCATCGACTCAAATCAAGTAGCTCCAAGACAATCGAAGTTTTTTCGTCATCAACGGAAATGAAGTCGAGCAGTTCTGTTAATAGTGAACGGTCTTCTTCTTCGAAATTAGTAGAATCGAGTAGTTCAAAACAAATGTCTTCGTCCAGTGAAGGTAATGCGTTTGTTGCGGGTGCCGATCAAGAATATACTCCAGGAAAAATATATAGTAGCGGATTACACAATATGGAACCGGGAAAGTGTTATTCGCTGAATCCGGAGCGAGGAACTCAACGCGGTTGGATTAGTACAAAAGCGCAAGACTCTTGGTGGTGGATTGAAACGCCTTGCGAAAAAAATGGCAAGGGGTTATACAAAAGGGTTTCTGGTCATGTCGGTGGCGAAAGTGATGCTGTTTTAGAATCTTTTCAAACAACGCGGGCTTATTATAATGTTCTTGGTCGCAAAATGGGCAGGAATAAAGCTTTTGGGGTAAAACAGCCGGTTTACAGTAAAAAAAATTCGAAAATAGAAGATAATCTGGATAATTAGTTGCATCTAGGTAAATAAATCCTTTACAGTTTTGGGATAAATGCTAAATTAGTACTTATAGTTGTAACAAAAAGATAATGTGGCTCAAAGTGGGCCTACGGAGAACAAATGGCAATTAATTATTTGGATCTTCCTATCGGACGCAAGTATCCCTACGAAGTGGATTGCGTCGTGGAAATCGGCAAAGACACGAACTTGAAGTATGAATATGATGAACGTTTGCACGTGTTTCGTCTGGACCGCTGCCTTTTGAGTTCCATGAGCTACCCCTGCACGTACGGCTTTATCCCGAGCACCAAGGCCGATGACGGTGACGCTTTGGATATGCTGATTTATAGCCCAGCTTCCATGATTACGGGTACGGTTTGCACGTGCCGTGTGATCGGTGCGCTCGACATGACCGATGGTGGCAAGAAGGACTACAAGGTTTTGGGAGTGCCTATATTTAACCCGCGCCCGTTCTGCGACATCACTGACGTGGACCAGATGTTCCTCCGCATTACCAAGAACTTCTTCCAGAACTACAAGGAACTAGAAGGCAAGGATGTGCAGATTGGGGAATGGAAGGATGCCGCGTTTGCTCGTGAAAAAGTGATTGCAGCGCACAAGGCTTATTTCCAGAACCAAGTCCAGGTACCGGAGTCCTGCTACCAGGAACCCGAACACGACGAAAAAATCACCGCTGAAGAACTAATCTAAAGGCGAGATTCTTTGTTATAGTTTAAATCTTTTGATTGTGTTTAAAGTATAGGCAGAATCTATCTTTTTAAGACCTTATTTTATATAGGGTCATTTTTTTTGGAAGTTTGTTGGTTTTGTAATAATATTTTTAATATATTAAACTCGTTGTAACATTAAAAATATAAAAGAGGTTTTATGAATAAGCTTATGCTTACCTGCGCTATGTCGCTGATGCTGCTTAGCACTTCTGCAATGGCATTGACGATTAACGTTGAACCCAAGAAGGAAGAAAGCTCCCGAGCTGTTCCTCCTCCGCCACCTCCTCCGGCTCCGGCTAAACCTTTGATAACTTGTAAGTTTGCAGAACCGAAGTGTGATCGTCATGACAGGATTCATGCAGAACGCTACGACAACGATCAGAAAATGTATAGCCGTGGCGAATGCTATCGTGGCGAGAAGGAACGCAAGTTCGACTTCTATTGCAACAATGGTGAAGTTTGGATGCAAATTGATTACCGTCGCGACCGTGCAGACCGTATCGAATGTATGGATCCGAAGCGTCATAAGTTCTTTGCGGCCCGCAGCATTAGCGAATGCGAAGATTTCCATCGCAATTACAACCGCCCGGAACCGCCGCGTAAGAGGCACCACCATCGTGACTATCGCGACTAAGTTTTGTTGAGCTATGCTCACATGATAAAGAAAAACGCAGCAGTTCAGTTTTGCTGCGTTTTTTTATTGGAGATTCCCGCTCTGAGGCGGGAATGACAATGTTGGTGGTGGGGTTTATCCCTTGTAACCCTTCGGGTTTTGCTTTTGCCAGTTCCAGGCGTCGCGGCACATTTCTTCGATGCCGTATTGAGCCTTCCAGCCGAGTTCATCGAATGCCTTTTGCGGATTGCAATAGCATGTGGCGATGTCGCCTGCGCGGCGCGGTTTGATGCTGTAAGGAATCTTTATGTTGTTTACTTTTTCAAAAGCCTTGACCACGTCGAGCACGGAATAGCCGTGGCCAGTGCCAAGGTTGTAAATGGCGAGCCCGCATTTGCGTTCGATAGCTTGGAGTGCGGCAACGTGGCCTGCGGCGAGGTCGCAAACGTGGATGTAATCGCGAACGCCCGTGCCGTCGGGTGTATCGTAGTCGTTGCCGAACACGCCGAGTTCTTTGCGGAGGCCGACTGCTGTTTGCGTAATGTACGGCATTAAGTTGTTCGGAATTCCGTTCGGATCTTCACCGATGCGGCCGCTCGGGTGCGCGCCAATCGGGTTGAAGTAGCGGAGCAAAACGACGTTCCATTCCGGGTCTGCTTTTTGCACATCGCGGAGCACTTCTTCGAGCATGGACTTTGTTTTGCCGTAAGGGTTTGTGCATTCACCCTTCGGGCATTCTTCGGTAATCGGGATGATGGCCGGATTGCCGTAAACCGTGGCGGACGAACTGAAAATGAGGTTCTTGCAGCCGTGATTACGCATGGCGTTTAACAATACGAACGTGGCGTTCATGTTGTTTTCGTAGTATTCGAGCGGCTTGGCGACCGATTCGCCCACGGCCTTGAGTCCAGCGAAATGGATGCATGCGTCAAATTTATTTTCGCTAAAAATCTTGTCCATGGCAGCAGCGTCACGGACGTCGGCGTTTATAAACGGGATGGTGGAGCCAACGAGTTCGCCCACGCGGCGGAGAGATTCGTTGCTTGAATTCACGAGGTTGTCGACTACAACGACAGAATGGCCTGCTTTATAAAGCTCAATGATTGTATGACTTCCGATATAACCGGCGCCACCCATAACAGCTATTTTCATGATTGCTCCAAAGATTATAGTTCGAAACATAATATACGAAAATTTTTAGATTGAGTTTTATGGATGATTATCTTCAATTTGCAATTCTTGTAGTTTCTGTTATACTAGCGTACACGCTCCTTTATTTCGTGGTCCATCCGCTGGCGAAATGGATTGCGGCAAAGACTCCGAATAAATTTGATGACCTGCTTGTGAATAAAGGCGTCATCACGCGAGGGCTGATGTTTGTGCCTTTGATGTTCTTTGTAAATGCGTTTCCGCAGATTCTTACAAAGGAAAGTTTTATCTACGATGTTTGCGAACATGTAGGGAATATTTTATTCACGGTGGTGTCGTTCCTTTTAGCAAGTGCCGTTCTGGATGTGATTGAAAATTTGAATGAACGCAATGCTCGGATGAAGGTGCGCCCACTGCACGGAATTTTCCAGGCGGTCAAGCTTGTCATGTTCTGCGTGGCGACGATTCTTGTGGCATCGCAGGTCGTCAATAAGAGTCCTGTGATTATTTTGTCTGCTCTTGGTGCGATGGCGACGGTGCTGATTTTGGTGTTCCGCGATTCGATTCTTGGCCTAGTTGCAGGAATACAAATAAATATATCGGACCTTCTACGCAAAGGGGATTGGATTGAAATAGAACGGCACCACGCAGACGGTTCGGTTGTCGACATTACGCTTACGTCCGTGAAAGTTCGCAATTGGGACAATACGGTGTCGGTGATTCCGGCGTATGACTTGATAACAAATTCATTCCGCAACTGGCGCTGGATGCAGGAATCTGGCGGTCGCCGCATCAAACGTTCGCTTTATATCGACCAGCAGAGCATCCGCTTTTTAACGGAAGACGAAATTGAGACGCTCATGAAAATTGATATTTTGCGCCCGTATTTAGTGCAAAAAATAAATGAAATCGGCAAGTCTTCTGGAGTGACGGAAAATGACACGATTACGCACTTGAACGGAAGACATTTGACAAATATCGGAACATTCAGGGCGTTTTGTACAGCGTACCTCCGCAGCAGAAATACTATTGCGCAAGACATGACTTTAATGACTCGACAACTTGCACCTACGCCGATGGGGCTTCCGCTTGAAATTTATGCTTTTGCGAATACGGTAAAGTGGGAAGATTATGAAAATGTGCAGTCCGATATTTTCGATTTTTTGATTGCGGCGCTCCCTGAATTCGGGCTTTCGCTGTATGAGTACGCGAACCGCATTCCGTAAAATTTAAATCGTTTGTTTTTATTCCCACCTTGGGTGTTGGTTGGGTACATTTTTGCCTCTATTTATATGGATAATCTTGAATTATTCCGTCTTATTTCTTATATTTTTCGTACTATTTGGATTTATTTTACACATTAAATGAAGAAATTGAGCTTTTTTATTGCTTTTAAAAAAACTAGGTTCCTTCGGTACTGTGGCGAAAAATTGTCTAAATGAAAGATTTTAATGTTTTTGATTGCTTTAGGTGATTTGTGCTAAATACGAACTCTAAGATTTATGTCGCTGGCCACCGTGGATTGGTGGGGTCTGCAATATGGAATAATTTAAAGTCTCGCGGGTATAATAATCTTGTCGGGCGCACACATAAGGAACTTGACCTTACGGATCAGTATGCCGTCAAGAAGTTCTTTGATGAAGAACGTCCCGACGCAGTAGTGCTTGCCGCAGCCTTTGTCGGCGGCATCATGGCAAATTCCCTGTACCGTGCCGACTTCATGATGATGAACATGAAAATCCAGTGCAACGTGTTTAGCGAAGCCTACGCCCACAACGTGAAGAAGTTCTTGTTCCTCGGTTCGACATGCATCTACCCGAAGAACGCCCCGCAGCCCATGAAGGAGGACGCCCTCCTCACGAGCGAACTCGAGTACACCAACGAGGAATACGCCATCGCAAAGATTGCGGGCCTCAAAATGTGCGAAAGCTATAACCTGCAGTACGGCACCAACTACCTCGCCGTGATGCCCACGAACCTTTACGGCCCGAACGACAACTTCCATCTGGAAAACAGCCATGTGATGCCGGCCATGATGCGCAAAATTTATCTGGCAAAGCTCATTCACGACAACGACTGGGCAAGCGTCAAGGTCGACATGGACAAGCGCCCCGTCGAAGGTATTGATGGCTGTGCTTCCCGCGGAGAAATTGAACGTGTGCTCGCCAAGTACGGCGTCGAGAACAACAAGGTGACCCTCTGGGGCACCGGCAAGCCGCTTCGCGAATTCTTGTGGAGTGAAGACATGGCCGACGCTTCGGTGCATGTGCTCTTGAATGTGAATTTCAGCGATATCATCGGCATTGAAAAATACTCCAGCGTGCATTACGGCGCAAGCGTAGACGGCGCCGTGGACCGCAACCACAGCGCAGGCCGTGGCGGTGCCATCCCGAGCCTTGGCGAAATCCGCAACTGCCACATCAATGTGGGCACGGGCAAGGAGCTCACTATCCGTGAACTCAGCGAACTCGTCGTCAAGGCGGTTGGTTTCGAAGGCGAAGTGGTGTTCGACGCCAGCAAACCCGACGGCACCCCGCGCAAGCTCATCGACGTGAGCAAGCTCCACAGCCTCGGCTGGACCCACAAAGTCGAAATTGACGAAGGCGTACAGAAGTTGTTCAATTGGTATAAACAGAGCCTCGCTCATTAACGTCATTGCGAATAAAAAACGTCATTGCGAGCGCTGCGAAGCAATCTAAAAATAAAGACTAGGAAAAAATGACAAAACGAAACATAGCTCTTATCACCGGTGTCACGGGCCAGGACGGCTCCTATCTTTCTGAATTTTTGCTGGCCAAGGGCTATGAAGTCCACGGCATCATCCGCCGCTCTTCGGTGGATTTTCGCCAGCGCATTGCACACCTCGAAGGCAGGCCCAATTTCCATTTGCACTACGCCGACATGGGCGACTCCATGAGCCTCGTGAAAGTCGTGGGCAAGGTACTGCCGACTGAAATTTACAACCTTGCTGCACAGAGCCATGTGCAGGTTTCATTTGACTCCCCAGAATTTACCGCCGACGTGGACGCCACCGGAGTGCTCCGCATTCTTGAAGCTGTGCGTACCAATCATTTGGAAAAGACCTGCCGCATTTACCAGGCCAGCACTAGCGAACTCTACGGCAAGGTCGAAGAAGTTCCGCAGAACGAGAACACCCCGTTCCACCCGTACAGCCCCTACGCCGTCGCCAAGCTCTATGGTTTCTGGATCATCAAGGAATACCGCGAAGCTTACAACATGTTCTGCTGCTCCGGCATCCTCTTCAACCACGAATCTGAACGCCGCGGCGAAACATTCGTGACCCGCAAAATTACGCTCGCCGCCGCCCGTATCGCCCAGGGCAAGCAGGACTGCCTGTTCCTCGGCAACCTCGACAGCCTCCGCGACTGGGGCTACGCCAAGGACTACGTGGAATGCATGTGGCTCATTTTGCAGCACGACAAGCCCGAAGATTTTGTGATCGCGACCGGCGTGCAGCACACCGTTCGTGAATTTGCGACACTCGCGTTCAAGTATGCAGGTATTGAACTCCACTGGGAAGGCGAAGGCGTCCATGAAAAGGGCATCGATGTTGCTACGGGCAAGACCGTTGTGGCCGTGTCCGAAGATTTCTACCGCCCGACTGACGTGGTGAACCTCTGGGGCGACCCGACCAAGGCGAGGGCCGAACTCGGCTGGAATCCGCAAAAGACGACATTCGAACAACTTGTAAAAATCATGGTTAAGCACGATATGGAAAAAGTCGCTGCCGACCATGTCGCAAGCGTCACCCGCATTAATCTCGCCGAATACCTCGAAAAGGGATTGGTGAAGTAAGGTGGGAGAGGGGAAAATTTTAAAACCATGTGTAAGTATAGCATCTGTATATAGGGAGATTGTGTAGTTTATGGATGAACAAATTATAAATGTCATTGCAAAAGTTCTTGAAGTTGAACCGTCCTCGATAGAACTCGATTGTGGCATTGGAGACATGCCGGAATGGACTTCGATGAATCACTTGAATATTATTGCAAACCTTGAAAAGGAATTTTCTATCAAGTTTAGTCAATCTGACATTATGGATTTGGAAGATATTTCTGATCTTGTCTCTCTCACCCAAAAACTCGCCTCAAAATGATTTCGGTTGAGCAGTCCATATTTGAGTTTGCCAAGCAGAATCCTCAAAAAATCGCTTTAAAAAGCGGTAAAACAGCGGTATCGTACGGCGAATTGGTTAGTCGTGGCCTCGCTGCAAAAATTTTTTTTGAGGGCATGCCAAATTATCGAAAAGGTTCATGCGTTATCTTGGCTGCCGGGAAACACATTGAATTTGCATACGCTTATTTCGGAGCACATTTGGCAGGGCTTAAAGTAGCCCCCATTGATCCAGAAACAAATCCGATCCGCTTTGATTTTATTGCCCAAATACTAAATCCTTTTGTTGTCATCGGTTTTGATAAAATTCAAGGACCTTGGGTAAATAAATCTCTCAAGGATTTTTCTTTCCAAGAAAGCGGACTTCAATCGGAGGTTGCTTTCCCCGATATGGACTCTGTGGCTGACATTCTTTTTACGACAGGTACAACGGGAACACCCAAGGGAGTACCCCTGACGTTTAAAAACGAAGCGGCAGCAGCTCGAAATATCAATGATTTCATTCGCAATAAAACCGATGATGTTGAGTTGCTAGCACTTCCCATCAGTCATTCCTTTGGACTCGGACGCGTTCGTTGTTGTTTGTCCAATGGGCAAACTTTGATTTTACTCGGAAGTTTTGTGAATGTAAAACGTATTTACAAAAGCTTTGAAGAAGATGGCGTAACTGGTTTTACTATGGTGCCTTCGAGCTGGAAATTTCTGCAAAAGATGAGCGGCAACCAGCTTGGCAATTATGCGTCCCAACTCAAGTACATAGAAATGGGCAGCGCCTATTTTTCCGAAAGTGATAAAAACGAACTAGCATCGCTTTTGCCGAACACCCGCGTAACCATGCATTATGGTCTTACCGAGGCTTCGCGTTCTGCATTTATGGAATTTCATGAAGATGCTAATGCCTTAAATAGTGTTGGCAAGGCCTCTCCAAATACGGATATTCAAGTCTTTGACGAATTTGGCAATACGCTACCGTTAGGAAATGAAGGGGAAATTTGCGTTAAAGGAGAACATGTAACGCAGGGCTACCTCAACCATCCAAACAATGATGTTTTTTTTGGTAATTACTTCAGAACCGGCGACTGGGGTACAAAAAATTCAGACGGTTACATATTCTTGAAAAGTCGCAAAAAGGAACTCATCAATGTTGGCGGGAAAAAAGTAAGCCCTATTGAAGTTGAAGACCAGCTAGCCTTGATTCCAGGAATTGCAGAATCAGCCTGTATTGCAATTCCAGATCCTGGAGAAGTTCTTGGTGAGGTCGTGAAAGCATGTCTGGTGGCAAAGCCGAACGCAGAGCGTCCAACATTTGAAGAAATATCTTCAACTTTGTCAGGAAAATTGGAAGGTTATAAGATTCCTGCCGTTTATGAGTGGGTAAACGAAATTCCCAAAACATCTAGCGGAAAAGTTCAACGTGGATTGCTTAAATGATTCAGATTACAAACAAAGAACAATGTTGTGGTTGTAACGCTTGTGGCGATATTTGTCCCAAGGGGGCAATTTCATTCCCACAAGATGAAGAAGGTTTCTGGTATCCGAAAATCGATTTGGAAAAGTGCGTAAACTGCGGCATGTGCAACAAAGTTTGCCCGCTCCAGAACATGGACAAAGTCAAATCCGCAGAAAAACTGAATCCGCCTAAAGTCATTGGCGGATATCACAAGAATATTGCCATCCGTTTTGACAGCACCTCAGGTGGATTTTTTTCGGCACTAGCCAATGCAATGTACAAAGATGGCGGATACGTAAGTGGCGCGGTCCAAAACGAAGATTTGACTGTCTGCAATTTTATCTCGAACAACAAAAGCGATTTGGCCCGTTTGCGAAGCAGCAAATATGTTCAAAGTTCCGCAATCGGTCTCTATAAAGAAATCAAAAGACTTCTTGTTGCAGGAGAAAAAGTACTTGCATGCGGTTCTCCCTGCCAGATGGGTGCTTTGCGCAGTTATCTTGGAAAAGACTACGAGAATTTGATAATTGTCGATTTCCTTTGCCGTGCAACGAATTCGCCTAAGGCATATCGTAAATACATGGATATGCTTGAAAAGCAATATGGCGGTAAGGTTATCTATGTCAAGGCTAAGAACAAAGAACATGGCTGGCATAGTCTGGCTCGCAAAGTTGTCTTTGATAACGGTAAGGAATATTACGGCGAAGGGCACGACGATCATTACCGTCGCGGCTATCATTGGAACATGTTTGAACGCCCGTCTTGCTATGATTGCAAGTTCAAGGAAATTCCGCGCAATTCAGACATCACTCTTGGCGATTTCTGGGGCGTTGAAAAAATTGCTCCAGATTTGGAGCAAAACCTTGGTACATCGATGGTGATGCTCAATACGCCCAAAGGTGTAGCCTTCTTTGAAAAGATAAAAAGCAAACTTGTTTGTCGCGAGTTTACTGTAAATGACATTTTGCCAGGCAATCGTTCTGCTCTTCTTGAGCCGGTCAAGTATCCTCCAATAGACCGAAATGCTCTGTTCAAAGATATGGATACAATGCCCTTTGATGAAGTTGCAAACAAGTATTTCCCAGGGCATACGCACAAGGTGACTTTCAAGTCTAAAATTAAAAACTTACTTAGATTTTTATATCACAACAAGAAAAAGCCGATTGATGTAATAAGAACTTTGCGTTATAGTTTCTTTAACAGGCATGTTAAAGCGAATCTTTGGAATGGCAATGTTTTTACAGTCAAGAGCCATTGTGCCATTGACTTGCGAGGGACAGCAAAGATTGTCGTAAACAACGGTTCGTTCACTTTTGGCGAAAAACGGAACTTTAAGACAAAAGAAGAAACTGCTCTTCTCATTGAAGATGGCGGAACATTACAGATTGACGGAAATAATTTCATCAAGACCACAAGCGATATACAAATTTTTAAAAATGCACTTTTGAGATTTGGTCCCGGTGCAACCAACATGGGACTGAAAATCGTCTGTTCCGAAAAAATTTGGATTGGCGATTTCACCCGCATTGGTCGCGATGTTTGGATTCGCGATAATAACGGTGGGCACAAGATTATTCAGGTTGGTTATAAAGATAAAGCTCCTGTCATCATAGGAAATTATGTTTGGATTTGCTCTGGCGCCCAGATTATGAAGGGCGTGACAATAGGTGATGGGGCTGTTATCTCTGCAAATAGTGTTGTGACGAGTAATGTGCCGGCGCACTCTATTGTTGCAGGTAACCCTGCTAAGGTGGTTGCGGAAAATATTTATTGGAGACCGTAAAACTCAATGGCCGAAGAATCTGCAAATAAACGTATTGCAAAAAATACTCTTTTTCTGTATTTCAGGATGCTCCTTATTATGGGGGTGTCCTTGTATACATCTAGAGTCGTGTTGCGGACGCTAGGGATTGAAGATTTTGGTATATACAATGCTGTCGGTGGCATTGTTACAATGTTCTCATTTCTTAACGGATCGCTAGGTGCAGCGACTTCGCGTTATATTACTTTTGAACTTGGAAGGAAAGATTTTGTACGACTAAATAGCATTTTTAATGCGGCCTTACTGACTCATGTTTTTATTGGGATAATAATTATTTTGTTGGCGGAAAGTGTTGGTCTCTGGTTTTTCTATGAAAAGATGGTTATTCCTGAAAGCCGACTGAACGCCGCATTTTGGGTTTATCAAATTTCAATTCTCTCTGCATTTGTTTCATTGACGCAGGTCCCATATCAGGCAACGATAATTGCTCACGAAAATATGAAAATATACGCCTATGTGGGGATGTTGGAGTCTATAGCAAAATTAGCGATTGTAGTTTCTCTTGCTCATGCGTCATTTGATAGACTGATCTTCTATGCTTCGCTTCTTTTCCTTCTTAATGTGTCTATAATTCTTTTTTACCGGATTTACTGCATTAGACGTTATTCGGAAAGTCGTTTAAAATTGTGCAAGGATAAGACACTCTACAAGGATATGTTTAAATATTCTGGATCGGACTTGATTGGAAATGTTTCCGTTTTGGCACAAGGACAGGGGTTAAATCTCTTGTTGAACGTATTCTTTGGACCTGTTGTGAATGCGGCTCGTGCTGTGGCTTATCAGGTACAGGGTGCGATTACTCAATTTGGCAATAATTTCATAACTGCGGTTCGTCCTCAAATTATAAAACTGTATGCGGTTGGTAAAATAGAGGAGATGTTTAAACTTGTTTATCTCAGTAGCACTTTTTCATTTTACCTTTTATGGATTTTTATCCTTCCGCTTTGCCTTGAGGCTGACTATGTGTTGAAGATTTGGCTGGGTGAATATCCCGATCACTCGGTATCTTTTCTAATTCTCGTGTTTGTCCTTTGCATGATTCAGGCTTTAAAAACTCCAAGAACAATCGTTCTTCATGCGACTGGAAAATTATTTCTTGCAAATATCGTTGTTGGTTCATTGCTTTGTTTTGCTTTCCCATTGGCATATATATTCCTAAAGTTGGGCGGAAAACCGGAAAGTGTGTTTTGGGCTGCGAATATAACAATGTTTCTGTCAGAATTTATAAGCGTCTTTATTGTGCGTAAATATGTAAAATATAATATTGGACATTATTTGTTGAATGTTCATTTCAGATGTGCGGCTGTGACAGTGGTTTCCTTTATTGGCCCGTATTTTCTGTTCAATCGATTTATGGAACCTTCGTTCATTCGTTTGATAGCTACGTGCTGCATGACAACCCTTTCCATAATGGGGACGGTTTGGACTATCGGTATGAATGCAGAAATGCGACTAAAAATAAAATCTTTTATAAAATCTAAATACAAAAAATGAATAAAATGATATTAAATAATGGAGTTGTAATTCCGTCAATCGGTTTAGGAACCTATCCGCTATTCGGAAGTCAATTATCCCAAATTGTGTTGACAGCATATGATTGTGGCTATAGACTTTTTGATACTGCAGACAATTATTATAATGAAGAAGATTTGGGAAATAGTTTTTCCAATTTATATCATAAAAGAGGTAATATTCGTGAAAAATTGTTTATTGTGACAAAGATTAGCGATGAACTTTATAGACAAAATGAAATTACCCCGGGGATGAACAAGGGAATTTATTTTTGGAAAAATTCACCTTATATGCGCTCAAATCATGCATGTCATGATATTGTTACAAAAAAAATTGAGACAAGTTTACGTTTTTTGAAAACTGATTATATTGATCTTTTGCTCATGCATCGTCCTTATCCAGATTTTTTTGAAGAAATTTGGTACGAAATGGAACAAGCTTATAAGGCTGGCAAGGTAAGGGCTATTGGCCTTTGCAATAGCTATGAGCGTCATTTAGACAAATTGCTTAAATCAGGAACAGTCGTTCCAATGGTTAATCAAATAGAGACTTCTCCGTTGAATACGAAAAAAGTTTTGATTGATTACTATACATCAAAAAAAGTGCAAATGATGGTCTATTCACCATTGCAAACACTCAAATGTAAAAAAGAAATAGAATTCCTACAGTATTTGGAGAAAATTTCTTGCAAGTATGGAAAGAATATAGGTCAGGTATTACTTCGATACCATATACAGCGAAATTTAATTCCTATACCAAAATCTACAAATGTAAATAGATTACAATCAAATATAGCTGTTTTTGATTTTTGTATGACTGATACAGAAATTGAAGAATTATCTTCTTTTAATATTGATTATCAGTATCTTCCCGAATCAAAGGGATGCCCTGGTTTTTAATGCACATAGAGAATAGTTATGTCAAAAATTAAATCAAAAATTATTTCTGTATTTAATAAGCTCGTGCGAAAAACTTCATGGTATAAATCGCTATGGGGCGGTGCCGAGAAAATATATAAATTAAATACTTTTGGGTTGCAAGTGGTTAATACAGGTAGTGGAAGTGGAATGCATAATTTTAATTATGAAGGAATACCGATAAAAGGGTTTAACTTTGCTTTGGGGCCCCAGTCGTTGGTTCATGATTTCAACATTTTAAAGAATTATTTTAGCTATTTTCAAAAGAATTGTACAGTTTTAATTCCAATATGTCCTTTTTCTGGATTGGTTGTTAAATACAATAAGGAGCATAATTTTAAATATTATCCAATGTTGCACCCCGCTACAATATCAAATTTTGATGAGTCAGAAAGAACGAAGGCTTATCAATTATATCGTAGTCCATTTTCTGTAATACCTAAAGAGTGTGTAATAAAAACTACACGTGAATTTATGCGTAAATTTTTATCAATAGTAAAGAGAAATTTGGAAAAGATTGTAATTCGTAAGACTGTCCCCAAAAATCTTCAAAAAAGTGCGGATGATTTAATTAAGGGATGGAAAGCTCAATTCTCAATTACGGAGTTGTCAGCTCCGATATCATCATCACATATGAGTGAAATAAAATCTCGCAAAGAAACTCTCTGTGAAATGTTGGATTTCTGCACAGAACGAGGATTCAAACCTGTTGTTGTTATGCCTCCAATGCATTCATCTCTTTATAATCAAATACCGGAAGCGTTTAAGCTGCAGTATATTAAACCCTTAGTAGATGCAGTAATCAATAAAGGCTATGCTTTTATTGATTATTCACGAGATAATAGATTTATGTCAGATTCCTATTATGCAAGTGCTTTATTTCTCAATGATTTAGGAGCAAAGTATTTTACGAAACAGTTGTTGACAGACTTGAACCTTATTTAAGAAGAATAATTCTTTAGGAAAAACTTGTATGTTACAAAATCAGAGAATTTATCTTTGGGATAATTTGAAAGTCATTTTGATGATAATGGTTGTTTTAACTCATTGTATTGTTCCTTATCAATTGCAAGGTGATAGATGGGTTCAATTTCTTTGGATTTTCATAATGACATTTACAATGCCTTTATTTACCCTTATATCCGGATACTTTTATAAGGAACGAACCATAAATTTTTCTATATATAGATATCTTTATCCTTGCATTATGTTCTCTATTTTGAATATTTTTATTGGGGTGGCGTCAGGTGCATATCCTAACGGTATTCCTCTTAAAGTTGGTTATGCAATGTGGTATTTGTGGGTTCTGTTCATATATAACATTGTCACACCCGTTTTATTGAAATTTTTTGATGAGAAAAAATTGCTTGTAATCGCATTTGTAATAGCTTTTATTTGTGGATTTAAATGTGTGTCGAATGATTACTTTGATATCCCTCGCGTTATGTCTTTTTATCTTTTTTTTGTCCTTGGAATTGTTTTGAAAAAAAATAATTTACAATTTAAGTTAAGAACAGGATTGATTTGCATGGTAATCTGCGTTTATATATATATATTGCTAACCATGAAATTTTATGGATTTCCTTATGGTACTGGTTTTAGAAGTTGTCATGGAATGCATTTAATGGGTTTTGCTTTTCGTTGGATTAATTACTGTTTAACTATACTAATGTCTCTGTCTTTAATAGCAATTATGCCAAATAAAAAATATTGGTTTACTTGTTTTGGCTCAAGAACGATGAACGTTTATTTGTTACATATGGCTTTTATTATGCCATTATGTTGGTTCCTGTTGAAGCCGTATATGAACTGCTTTCTCGGATATGCTTTGATTGTAGTTGTTATCCCTGCTACTGTTTGTGTATTTCTTTTTTCGGAATCGGTTGATAAAAAAATGCAGATTATATTGTCTTTGCCAAGAAAATTGTTGCAAGTAAAATGAAAAATGTGACGGAGTAGAGAAATATGAAAATCGGCATTTTAACCTTACCCCTTCACACCAACTACGGTGGTATTTTGCAGGCTTATGCTCTGCAGACTGTTTTGGAACGTATGGGGCATAATGTTGAGGTTATTGACAAATCTCGATATCATTTTTTGCCTTTTTATAAGAAGCCATTTGCATATGCATACAGGTTTTTGAAAAAATTGATTCTTAGAAGACATTATAGGATTTGCTTTGAAAAGGACTATAATAAGTGCCTTGATCGTGATATAGTTACTCAAGTTTACACTCGACCTTTTATTGAAAAACATGTTCATCTGAGACATATCGAAAAATTTTCTGAGATAAAAGAACATGATTATGATACCATTGTTGTTGGTAGCGATCAAATCTGGCGGGCCGTTTATGCTAGATCTATGTTGCAGTCAGTAACAGCTCCATATCTTGATTTTACAAAAAAATGGAAAAATCTAAAAAGGGTTTCTTATGCGGCTTCGTTTGGAACGGATACTTGGGAATATTCTGACAAGGACACAAAAAAGTGTAGAAAGTTTATTCAAAAGTTTGACGCTGTTAGTGTGAGAGAAAAAAATGGCATTAAGCTGTGTGATGAATTTTTAAACTTTAAAAGAGCTGTTCATGTTCTTGACCCTACTTTGCTGCTAGATAGGAGTGATTATGAAAGTCTTATTCCTAGTAATCAGAAAAAAAGTAAAGGTAATCTGCTATGCTACATAATGGATGACTCGACTGAAAAAAGAAAACTTATAGATGACATTGCAAAAACAAAACGATTGACTCCGTTTAGTGTAAATAGTAAGGTTGACGATAGGAATGCTCCGTTGGAAGATAGAATCCAACCATCTGTGGAACAATGGATTCAGGGTTTCAAGGATGCAGATTTTGTTGTAACGGACAGTTTTCATGCCTGTGTATTCTCGATTATTTTTAGGAAAACTTTTGTTGTTGTTGGTAATATCGGACGCGGCTTGTCAAGGTTTCAATCTTTTTTAGAAATGTTTGGCTTGGAATCGAGATTAGTTTTAAACGTTGAAAAATGTGAAGCTAATATTTTTGATAGCATTGATTACGATGATGTCTATAAAAGACTGGATAAATATAAAAATGAATCAATTAGTTTCTTAAAGAAGTGGCTTTCGTAATGCATGATCTGAATAAACCTCAAATATCTATTATTATACCTGTATTTAACGTTGTAAAATATATCGAACGTTGTCTTGATAGTATTGCGAAACAGTCTTTTGAAAGTTTTGAAGTTATACTTGTTGATGACGGTAGTTCAGATGGCTCTGAAACGGTTTGTGACAAGTATAGTTCGCAAGATTCTCGTTTTAAAGTTTTCCATAAGAAAAATGAAGGTGTTAGTGTAGCTCGCAATTTAGGACTTAAGCAGGCTTCTGGGAGTTGGATTACTTTTTGTGATTCTGATGATTATTTGCCACCAAATGC
This sequence comes from Fibrobacter succinogenes, assembly GCA_902776765.1. GTDB lineage: Bacteria > Fibrobacterota > Fibrobacteria > Fibrobacterales > Fibrobacteraceae > Fibrobacter > Fibrobacter succinogenes_N. The sequence continues at coordinate 24,851 of CACYRP010000002.1, read as the reverse complement.
TTTGGAGTTGTATAGTCTGCATTTTAATAATGGTGATCTTATAAAGGGAGGCTTTGAACAGGTATTCCTATCAAAAAAAGAATCGAAATCTTTTCGAGTTCCCTCAAAATCAGTTCTAAGTAGTAAAAGCGAAATATTATCACTGGCGGAGTCTAGCCATTATTGTGGTTTTGTTTGGAATTCTTGTATCAGAAAAGATATTGCTATGCAATTTGCTTTTGATGAGAAAATAAATTGGTGCGAAGATCAATTGTATGTTTTTCAATGCATGCTTGTTGCAAAAAAAATCGTTTTTTTGAGCGAAATCGTTTATTACTATAGGGTGAATGATTTGGTCTCTTTAGGGCAAGGATCCTCTTTGTCGTCTCATCTTATTGAGCCGGATGTGATAAAAGATGTTGCTGATGAAGAGTTCCGTATTAAACGTGGTTTTTGCGATGGAAATGTCGATATATCTAATTTAATTTTTTTGACGAAAAAAAGTAAATATTTGTTTGCTTTACGGAATGCTTTTCTAAAATGTGGATTTATTAAAAGTTTTTTTTATGGAGTAAATAAGCTTAATATTGCAATTCATGAAGTGTTTTTTTATATTGCAAAAATGCAAATCAAACGTTTTTTGGGAAAAATATGAAAAATTTGCTATTTCTTTTGGGCCGTTATCCAGGATACGGTGGTATTGAATGTGTTACGACCCATTTAGCAAATTATTTATGCCAATATGACAAATTTAGGGTGTTCATATTCTCTTTTAGTTCTCAATGTGAAAATGATTTGCTTCCTTTATTGAATAAGAAGGTTGGTTATTTTTGTTCTGGTGATAATGATTTCTTGTCAAAAAAAAATGAAAAGCTATTGACGGATTTCTTAACATTTCAAAAAATTGATTTGGTTATAAATCAGGATTCATATGCTAATACGTACAAGACTTTCATTAAAGCACAAAAAAGAATTGACCAAAAAATAGATTTTATAGAAGTGGAGCATAATGTTCCAGACTATATCAATAAATCATTTTCTGCATTTGGAAAAAAAGGTTTTATAAATTTTTTAAGAAAAATTAAGGGATGCTATCTTAATAGTTTGAGACATCGTGAGCTATATAGTATTTGCAAAAAATATGTTTTGCTGTCAAGTGGTTTCATTGATGCATATAAATCCGTAACGCATCAATTGAATGTAAGTAAATTGGTAAGTATTCCAAATCCGGTAACGGTTTTACGTCCATCCGAAATTCCTGCAGAAAAAGAAAATGTGTGTTTATTTTGTGGACGATTGAATTCACAAAAGGGGTTGTTCTTTTTATTAGATATTTGGGCTAAAGTATATAGAAAATTTCCAAATTGGAAACTGCAAATAGTTGGTGATGGCGAATTAAAGAATTCTTTAATTGACTATATTGAAAAAAATGAAATTCTGTTAGTGGAGTTTTGCGGTTTTCATGTTGATATGACGCCTTTTTATCAAAAGGCGAAAATTTTTTGTATGACAAGTATTTTTGAGGGATGGGGATTGACGATTACTGAAGCTATGACTTATGGTTGTGTTCCCCTTCAATTTGGTTCTTATGCGGCTGTTACGGATGTCATTGATGATAATAGAAATGGCTTTATCGTAAAACCTTTTGATGTTGAAGATTATGTGCATAAATTGGAATTATTGATGTCAAACAATTCTTTGTGTGAATCTTTTGCTGAGAATTCCTTTGAAAAGGCGAAATTATTCGATATTAATACTATTGGTGAAAAATGGCTTAATATTATAAGTTAATTATTGAATGATTTGTTTAATTTGTTCAATTTTTTTAGTTGATAAAAGGTTTTATATGAAGGTTCTTTGGTTTTCTGGAAATCCTGCATTATATGCTAATAGAGATTCTCATAATGGGGGGGGGTGGATTGCTTCTCTACAAAGGGAGCTAATGTTTCACGTGGCAAGTGATTTTCAACTAGCGATCGCATTTCCTTGGAATTACAACTTTAAACAAGAAAATGATAGCTTTATTTATTATGGAATAAAGGCAATAAGACATTCTTTTTGGCGCTACAAAACAAAAGAAGAAGAATGCTTATGCGAAATAAAAAAAATTATAGAGGATTTTGGACCGGATGTGATTCATGTTTTTGGAACTGAACAAGTCTTTGGTTTAGTGGCGACATGTACAAATGTTCCTGTTGTAATTCATTTACAGGGAATTTTAACGGCTTGTAGAGAGGCGTGGTTACCATATTCGATGTCGTGGTCTGAATTTTGTTTTTCTGGTGTGAAAAATTATATAATGAAGTTGGGAATTGATAGAAATGTTAAACGAGAATTGCAAATATTTAGAGCTTGTAAAAATTATATGGGAAGAACGGACTGGGATAAAAGGCTTTCTTTATTATTAAATCCTGAATCGAAATATTATTATTGTAGTGAAATGCTGCGGCCTGAAATTTATTATTCGGATAGAATATGGAAATTTGTAGAAAATAAAAAAATAAAAAAAATAATTTCGGTTATTTCAGGGCCTTTGTATAAAGGTGGTGACGTTATTCTTCGTGTTGCAAAAATACTAAAGCAGTTGAATTTTCCCTTTATTTGGAATGTTTATGGTGTACACGAAATGAAAACTTGGGAAAAAATAACGTGTTTAAAATGTAAGGACGTAAATGTAGTACTCAAAGGTGTTGTAGATGCGAAAAATTTAGTTGATTCTATTGTTGATGCAGATATTTTCGTCCATCCGTCATATATAGAAAATAGTCCAAATTCTGTATGTGAAGCACAAGTGTTAGGAATACCTATTGTTGCTTGTAATGTAGGCGGAGTTTCTTCTATTATAAGGCATGAAAAAACAGGTGTATTAGTTCCTGCAAATGATATTTTTATGATGGCATCAAGAATAAAAGAAATCTGCGAATGTAAAAGTTTTGCTGAAAATTTGGGACGAAATGCGAGAATTGAAGCTTTGACTCGTCATTCTCCTCAAAAAATTATTGATGACTTGATGAATGTTTATATTTCAATAACGAGGTGAATTTATGGATGTCGTTATTTGTATAGCTCTTAAGGAATGCCTTTTTTTTAACAAAAATATCCATTTTATTCAAAAAAATTTAAATCCTTTAAATGTTTATGTTGTTACGAATAAAAGAAATTTCAGGTATATTACAAAAAGTTATGAAAATGTGACTCTTATTGATGAAGATGAATTATTGCCAAATCTTTGTTTAAAACGAATTAAATGCGCTATTGATTGTAGGTCTTTTAAGTTCAAAAATTATGGATGGTATTTTCAACAATTTCTAAAAATTGGTTTTGCATTAAGTAAATATGCTAATGAGGAATATCTTGTTTGGGATGCTGATACGGTTCCGTTGAATCCGATTGAGTTTAAAAAAAATGGTAAATACCTGTTTTTTCCAAAATGGGAACATAATGCTCCATACTTTTCATGTATAGATAAGCTATTTGATGCGCCTAAAAAAGCAGATTATAGTTTTATTTCGGAACATATGTTTTTTAATGTAAAAATAGTTCAAGAAATGGTTCGGGTTATTCATGAGCGGAATGCGTCATTTGAATGGTATGAAGTAATCCTAAGGGCTGTAGATCCTAATGTTAGCAATGGATTTAGTGAGTTTGAAACATATGGGACATATTGTTTAAATTATTATCCAAATATTTTGGAACCTCATCTTTTAAGAACGTATCGCCATTGTGGAAAAATATATGGAATTATGGCGAGTCGGCAAGAAATAGGTTCTTTGTCAGAAGATTTTGATACAGGTTCCTTTGAAATAAGGGATTATCCAATGTCTCTATTTAGATGCGTGAAACAGCGTTTGTTTGTTTGGTTGTGTAAGATTATTTTGAAATATCGGATTATGAACATCAGGTAGCCTTCTACTAAGTATTTAGTTTTCAGAAAATTTTTATAATGAAACAAAGTGGTAGAAAAATGGAAAGTTATAGAAATATAAGATTGTCTATTGTGTTCGTAACTATAGCTACAATGATTGTTGCTTTTTTTTGGGGACATTCTTTTATGGCTCCTAGAGTTGTTAGAATGTTTTTTGTTTGCTTGATGATATTATCTATGGCTGTTTTTCCATATAGATTTATAAGAGAAAATGATTTTGACAAATTTTCTAATTTTCTTTTGCGCTTAATTCTTATATTAGGGGTTATAGCCATAATTCGTTCTGTTTTTAATGAAAATTATGATATGTATGCTTTTGGAAATAAGTGGGCTACTCTATTTGGAAATGAAATGGCTGCTTTGCTTTTTGTTCCTCCTTTATTTACTTATCTATCGACAAAACCATTAAGTGTTTTTCTTTTAAGTAAGATAAATTATCAATATATGTTTTGGGGAGCATTATGTTTTCTATGGCATAAATATCCTTTAGCTCATCTTGTTATTTGCCTTTCTGTTTTTTTTCCTTATGTAAAACGACAATATAAGATTCTTATTGGATTTGCTGTTTTACAAGCGTTGCTCGGAGCTTCCGATAAATATGATTCTGTAAGGATTTTTTATTTGTTATTGTTGTTTGGTTTGACTGCTTACGTGTTAGTCTATAAAATAAAAAAGATTAATATTATAAGATTTTTTTGCATAACATGCTTAGTTTTGCCATTCTTTTTGTTTATTCCGATTTTATTTAAAAGTAATGTCTATAATCAAACTTTTTTTGAAAAAATCCAGACTTATATAATTGATAATACGGGCAAAAGAGATCTTGCTGCTGATACGAGAAGTTTTTTGTACCGAGAAATGGCTTTGGATTTGGCCAAATCAGAAAGTTGGGTGTGGGGAAAAGGTGCATATGCTCATTATTATTCAGAATGGTTTGATGAAGGCCGTAATGGAAAGCATGGGCGTATGGGGATAGAAGTTGTTTTTTTGAATTTTTTGATGCATGGTGGCATTGTTTATGTATTTTTATACAATTTACTTTTGGTCTATGCTATTTATAAAGGGCTTTGGAAATCAAATAATAAATTTATTCAATGCTGTGCTGTTGTGATTACGGGATGGTTTTTATGCGGTTTCATCGGTGATTTACTTGGATGTCGTTACTACCACATGTTTTTCTATATCTTATTGGGTTGTTGTCTGTCAAAACGTTTTTTAAGTATGAATGATGAACAAATTGTTTTGTTGTTTAAAGGTAATTCTATTATATGAAAACGTTTGTTTTAAATAATCGGGATTTGGGTATTGAAGCTCTTAAGGCTTTTGCTGCTATTCTTGTTATGAATAGCCATATGTCAGCAATGTATGGCAAATACGCGTTTCTTGCAACAGGAGGTGCCATTGGTGATGCTCTTTTCTTTTTCTGTTCTGGATATACCTTGTTTTTAGGAAAAATAGTTGATTTTCCCAATTGGTATAAAAGAAGAATTCAAAGAATATACCCCACTGTAATAGTAATGTCCTTGCTATTTGCTCATTATCATATGGATCAAATTCAATATGTAATAAAAGCAAATCTTGGTTCGGGATGGTTTATTTCTTGCATATTTATATACTATGCTATTTTATATCCCATTAGGAAATATTTTTCTTCTCATTTGAATTTGGTGCTTTGTTTTGTTGGCGTTATAACTGTTTTATGGTATATCTTTATAGGTGTAGAACCTAAATCTGCTTGTAATATTTATGGAGCGACATTTTTTAAGTATTGCTTCTTTTTTATGTATATGCTATTTGGGGCTATATGTGGAAAAAAATATTTTGAAAAAACGACAAAAATATATAGATCGATGATTTCGTTACTAGCTACCATTGTTAGTGTTGTTGCCTTTTATGGCATATACGTCTATACAAAACAGAATAATCTTGAAAGTATACAACTTTTATCTCTTTTACCATTATTCGGTGTATGTTATTTTTTATGGAACTTCTGTGAATCTGATTTTATGATTAAAGTGGTGCATAAAAAAATTATCGGGCCTATAATCCTCTTTATTGGAGGCTTGTGTCTTGAAGTTTATTTAGCTCAGGGACTTGTGTTTACCACAAAGTTGAATTGTATTTTCCCTTTAAATATACCGTTGATTATGATTGGAGTAATTATTGTTGCCTATTTTGTTAGGTCTTTAAGTAGATTTCTTTTACAAACCTTTCAACAAACCAATTACGATTGGAAGGCAATTTTAAGGTTGATTTGATAAATGAGCAACGAGCATAAAATGAAAAAAACTTTATATATTGCAGATTTGCGAAGTCACTGCGTTAATGGAATTTCTACGGGGCATTTTTTCCCTATTGCAGCAATGTATCAGCTGTTATTTGATAATTCTTGTGATGTTGTTGTTGCTGGTGGTCCTGTTTATAAAAAACGTTTTAAAGATGAAAATCTGCTGCTTCTTCCATATAATGTTTGTGGAACATCGCTAAAAGACAAATGGCATATAATGAAAAATGCTATAAAACTTTTTAGAGAAGCTAAAAATCAAACTATTGTTATTCAGCAGGGATCCGTTGTTACTGTACTTATAGCTATAGCTTTACTTTATCGTAGGACTAGTAATCTATTTATGATTCAATATAGCAACGAAGGCGTAAGGTCATTCTTTAAACGAATAATATACTATTTTGCGAAAAATAAAATAGATGGAATGATTTGTCCGAATGATGAAGTTGGTAAGGCTTATGGAATTCCTTATTGTGTTGTTCCCGACTATATTTATACAGGATCGCAAGAATTTGATTTGATCGAATCTAAACAACAATATTTGTATGATTTTTGTATGGTTGGGCGAATTGCAGAAGAAAAAGGCTTTGTGGATGTTGCTAAATTTTTTGCTAAGACAAAGTACATGATTGTAATTGCGGGAAAAACACAAAATGCTGAACTAGAATCTAAATTGAGATTGGTTTGTGAAGGAGCCAGCAATATTAAACTACATATTGGATATGTAAGTGATGAGGAATATAAGAATTATCTTGAAAGTTCTAAATATACAATACTGAATTACCAGGGGGAATATTCGCGTAGAAGTAGTGGCGTTGTATATGATACTTTATTTGCTGGTGTTCCTGTAATAGGGAGAAAATGTACGGCTTTAGATTTTATAGAAGATAATAAGGTTGGTTTCTTGTATACAGATTTAAATGATTTAAATGAGGGGTGTTTAAATAAATTAATGGATGGGGAGTGTCTCAATCGGTTTAAGAAAAATATTGAAAATTATAAAAAAATCCATGTTCAGTATAAGAAAAAAATATGCCAGTTTGTATTGGATAAAAAAAGTTAATATGATTTTTTTGAGAGCTTGTGTTGTATGACCAAAGAACAATTTCTAACAATTTTCTTTTCGAAGTTGAATGAAAACGAAGTTGATTACTTCGTATTTGGGGAATATCGATATTTGCCAAAGGATACTGGTGGTAGTGATATTGATATTGTTGTCGATTATGCGGGTGTAAAAATATTAGATGCTGTAATAAAAAAAATTGCAAAAAGTGGAAATGTTGTATTGGCTGCTTTTTATGAAAATCCTATAACCAAGTTTTATAGATTTATAACACCGGAATGGGGCGTGCAAATAGATGTTTTTTATAAGGGACTTAGATTTCGAGGTTGTGAATATTATCCAATTTGTTATTTAAGAAAATTTGTAATAGATTATAATTCTGTTAAGGTTCTTTCGTTAGAAAAAGGCTTTTATGTAGATTTCTTTAAAGAAATCCTTTATACAGGAAAGGCGAAAGACAAATATGTTGATGAATTTTTGAAAGTGTTGACAGAAAATAATAAGGAATGTTTTGCGGAAATTCAAAGTATATATGGCGATGGGGTTCTTTCTTTTATAAAAAATCATTTAAATAAAAATGATTTAATGAAAGACAAGAAAAAATTGCAAAGACTTTTAAAAAGAAGTGTGACTAATGGTCGTTTGGTTTCTGTTCTGAAAGATAGGTTTTTTGCATTCTTTAGGTTGTTTAAGAAGAGACCTGGCTATGTAATCGTTGTTGAGGGTACTGATGGAAGTGGAAAGAGTTTTATCATTAATTCTATAACGCCCATATTAAATGAATGCTTTCATCATTTTGTAGTATACAATCATTTAAGACCTAATTTGATTCCTGATTTAGGGGTTGTTTTAGGAAAAAAAGAAAAAACAAAAGATAATGTAGTGTGTATAACCCCACATGCTCAAAAGGCATCTGGATTTGCAGGTTCTATCATCCGATGGGGATATTATTTAATTGATTATACGGTTGGATATTTTAAGAAAATATGGGTTCAAATACACTCAAAATCTAAGGTATTTATTTTCGATAGATATTACTATGACTACTATTTTGATCAAAAACGTTTTAGAATAAAACTTCCTAATTGGATAATTAAATTTGGAGAATTATTTGTTCCATCACCGGATTTGATTCTGTGCTTAGGTGGTAATCCTGAGAAAATCTATGCGCGCAAGCCAGAAACATCTCTAGAAGAAGTGACTCGTCAAACAAAGGTGCTAAAAAAATTTTGTAATGCGAGAAAAAATGCAGTATGGATCGATACAACTGTAAAACCCGAAGAAAGTATCGATGCTGCGATGCAGGCTATTACAGCCATGATGAGTAAACGTTTTAAAATAGATGATGTTCGATGAAAGTCTTAGTTAATGCATACGCATGTTCTCCTTATCAAGGTTCTGAACCCGGAATGGGTTGGAACTTTGTCAAGTGCTTGTCGAAAAATCATGAATTGCACATAATCACTGAAAGTAAATACGAAAGTGTAATTTCCGAATATTTGGCGAACCATCCGGACGAATTTAAATATTGTAGGTTTTATTTTGTAAAAAGAGCTCGTCATAATCTATTGCGTAAAATTTGGCCGCCATCCTATTATTGGTTTTATAAGGCTTGGCAAAAGAAGGTTCTAAAGCTTGCTCTTGAGCTAGATAAAAAAGAAAATTTTGATTTAGTACACCAGCTAAATATGATCGGGTATCGTGAACCCGGCTATTTGTGGCGAATGAACAAGCCTTTTGTGTGGGGGCCTATCGGTGGGTTTAATATAACTCCCTGGAAGTTGCTCTATACAATGGGCTTTTATGGGCTGGTTTTCTATACTAGCAGGAATCTGCTGAACTTATGGCAAATGAGGACTTCTCGTAGGGTTAGAAATGCTATTGAAAAAGCCTCTGAAATTATGTGCGCGACCCAAGAGGACTCCGATACTGTAAAACGTTTATTCCATAAAGACAACGTTATTCTACCAGAAGTTGGCTTAACGAAAATGACTGAGTCGGGAAAGATTTTTTCTCAAGCGGATGGTGTATTGAAACTCTGCTGGAGCGGGTTGCATATTCCAAGAAAGTCTCTCAACTTTTTGCTGGAATCAATGGTCGGGCTAGATAATGTTGAATTGCATGTTCTTGGGGATGGTCCCAAAAGAAAAGAATGGATGAAATTGTCGAATGACTTGCGTTTGAAAAATGTCGTTTGGCATGGAAATTTGCCACGGGAAAATGCTTTGCAGATTATGCAGGGGTGTGATGTGTTTATGCAGACTTCGTTGAGTGACGCAACGTCTACGGTTTTGTTGGAAGCCTTGTCTTTGGGATTGCCTGTTGTTGCTCTGAATCATTTAGGTTTTGCTAATGTGATTACGGACAACTGTGGCATAAAAATACGTGTAGATAATAAACGTCAAATTGTTTGTGACTTTGCAAAAGCCATTGAGCGGTTGAATAAAGACAGAAGTCTATTGAAGCGGCTTTCCGAAGGGGCTATAAAAAGAGCCGAGGAAAACTCTTGGGAAAGTAAGTCTGAGATTCTTTGCAAGATTTACGAAAACGCGGTTGCTGAGGATGCAAAATGACCCTTTATAGATTCAAGACAAAAACGACAAGCTACTTTTTCCCTAAACTGACAAAGAAAAGTCGGTTTATCTATTCGTTGTACGGGAATTATGGTGGCGTTGTTGCCAAGCTGTATTGGTGGCTTTTTCTGCATTGTTCGTTGGTGCGCTATCTTAATAGGGTTGAGTCGTCTTCTGTGCAAGACTTTGGTTTGTTGCAGTCTCTTTTGGGGACTGAATCTGTTTTCGGCATTAACTATGGAACGCCTAGCTCGGATCAAAAGAAAAGTATCTTGGGTTATGATGGGGCGGGGTTGCATTTCTTTGCAAAACTCTCCCAAAAGGAAAATGCTAAAAAGCTTAGTTCCAACGAGATTTTTGTGTTTCAAAAGTTGGCTGATTCGGGATTAGTGCCAAAGCTATTTGATTGTAAAATTACAGATGATTATGTTTTTTTGAAAACGGAATGTGTTGATGGAAATCATGTTCATGGGCAAATTTCTGATGAAGAAATTCTCCAAATTCTTGAAACTCTCCGGGCCTATCATTATGACGATAGTCTGAATGCGAATTGTTTGAAAACGTGTTTTTCGCATGGGGACTTTTGCCCGTGGAATATGCTAGAGATCGATGGACGTCTTAAAGTCATTGACTGGGAAATGGCGGGAGAAAGAGCTTTAGGGCATGATCTTTTCACGTATATTTTCCAGACTGCATTTTTGATTCGTCGAGAAGAATCTTTTGAAAATGTAATGCAGAAAAATAGAACTTTGATTGATTCTTATTTTGAATCAGCCGGTGTTAATGACTGGGAACCGTATCTCAAAGATTTTGCTTTGTTGAAAATTGAGGAATTTACAAGAAAACAGGATGCTTATATGCTTGTAAGGTACAAGGAGATTTTGGATGCCAAATTCTAAACCCAAAGTCCTCTTCATTATGCACATGCCGCCTCCGGTTCACGGGGCGGCGATGGTCGGCAAGTATATTCATGATTCTAAAATCGTGAATGATTCTTTTGACTGTCGTTTTGAAAATATGATGCTTGCCAAAAATCTTGATGACATTGGCAAGGGCGGCGTCAAGAAAATTTTCAATCTGTTGTCCCAACTAAAGCGTTTTAAGAAAGCAATAAAAGAATTCCTGCCAGACCTAGTTTACATTACCCCCAATGCTGCGGGCGGCGCATTCTATAAGGATTTTGTTGTCGTTCTGTATATCAAGCGTTGTCTAAAGAAATATTCCCCGAATGCTCGGATTGTCGTTCATTACCACAACAAGGGTGTTGCTAGTCGGCAAGGCAAGTTCCTGGACAATATCCTGTATAAAAAGTTCTTTAAAGGGCTCAAGGTTATTCTTTTGGCGAATGTTCTTTACGAAGATGTAAAGAAGTACGTGGCGAAAGAGAATGTATTTGTCTGCCCCAATGGAATTCCGGAATCGTTACAGGAAGAACCCGTTGCTGAACGTCATAATGAAAACCCCAAGATTTTATTTCTGTCGAACTTGATTGTTTCGAAAGGGGTGATTGTCCTTCTCGATGCGTTGAAAATTTTGAAGGATCGGTCGGTTCGCTTTACTTGTGATTTTGTCGGTGGCGAAACTGATGAACTGAATGCGGCGCGTTTTGATGAAGAAGTGAAAAATCGTGGGTTGGATGGGTATGCGTTTTATGCGGGGCGCAAGTACGGCTCCGAAAAAACACCCTATTTTGAAAACGCCGATATTTTTGCATTCCCGACGTTTTACCATAACGAAACTTTCGGTTTGGTTAATTTAGAAGCAATGGAATATAAGCTTCCTGTCGTTTCGACAAATGAAGGTGGAATTCCTGATGTGGTTGTAAATGGCGAAAACGGCTTGATTTGCGAACGCAATAATGCGGAATCTTTGGCTACAGCCCTAGAAAAGCTTTTGCTTGATAAAAATTTGCGGATCCAGTACGGCGAAAACGGCTATAAAAAGTTCAAGTCCGAATACACGCTGCCGTCTTTTGAAAATCGAATTGTCGGGATATTGAAAGACGTGTTGTTGTGAATAAAGCCTCCGCAACCAAATATGCCCGAGACTAACTCGGGCATGATAGGCTGCCAATGGGAAAAGTCTCGGTTTTATTTTTGATGTTGCGTGCGGCGCTTTTGAATTTCTTCCAGGGAAATGCCAGAAATGGAGGAAATTTCTTCGTCGGTCAACTTGGTCTTTTCAAACATGGCGTCGACCATTTCGAGCTTTCCTTCTGCACGGCCCTCTTCCTTGCTTTCATGAAGTTCGTATTCAAAGGTCATATACTTGCTTGTAAGCTTCCCCATGGGGAAGCTTACACACCACCTATAGTCGGGCTACAAAAACTGCCCTTGAGCATGGGGTCGCGTGTAAGCTTTTCCGTATGCCTGCACTTCTTTTTCTTGAATTTCTATGAGTCTCTCCTGGCTTGCATTCAAAAAAAATGCAATTTTTCTAAAAAATATCTTCCGAAAATATTATAATTTGCTATTTTAATAAGTGTAATTGGATGTAAGCGATGCTCAACATTAAAGACTTGAATCTTCTCTGTTGCCGCTCAGAATTGGAGCAATTGCCCGATGGCAAGCTGTTGATCAACACGATCAATGCGTTTTCTTTCAATAACGCCCGCAGAGATGTCCTTTTTGAAGAGTCGCTTACAAAAGGGGATGTGTTGATTCCCGATGGTGCAAGTATTGTCCGTGCTTGCCGTTTCCTCAAGGCTAAGTCTCAGCCCAAGGAACGTGTTGCCGGGTGGGATTTGTTTACGTACGAGATGTGCCGCCTCAACAAGGCCGGTGGCAAGGTGATGTTCCTGGGATCTTGTGAAAATGTGCTGGGGCGAATTCGTGAAAAAGCGGCGTCGCATTATCCGAACCTGCAGGTTGTTACATATTCTCCGCCTTACAAGTCTCAGTTTACGGTTGAGGATGACCGGAGAATGATTAATGCGATTAATGAGGCTAATCCGGATTTGTTGTGGATTGGCATGACTGCTCCTAAGCAAGAAAAATGGACTTATGCTAACTGGGACCGCTTGAACATCCATTGCCATGTAGGTACGATTGGTGCGGTGTTCGATTTTTTTGCGGGGACATGCAAGCGTGCTCCGTTGTGGTGGCAGCGTGCGGGCTTCGAGTGGCTGTACCGGTTGCTTCAGGAACCTCGCCGCATGTGGCGTAGATATGTTATAGGAAACGCAGTGTTCTTGACGCTAGTTTTTCGCGAGAAGATCGGAATTTTGTTGCAAAATTATGTAAAAAGCTAAAGTTTTGCTATATTGCAAATTAATAATTTACTTAGCTTTGCTGATAAAAAATTATAGATATTATTTATGACAAATATTCCAGAACAAAATCAGCGTATGCCGTCTCCTGTGATTTTTAAACCGACGGATATCACTGAGGATTTTTTCAGTTTAGTCAATATTTTTCGCCGTAATTGGCTTGTTTTTGTGGTCCTTTCGTTAGCGGGTTTAATCGCGGGGATTATTGACGCACGTTACTGCCGGGATGTGTTCCAAAGTACGGCGATGCTCCAGTTAGATACAAAGTCAAAAAGCGGTAAGGCGATTTCGGAATTTGGTGATCTTTTCCAATCGCAGAGCCCTGCCTTGGCCGAGATTCATTTAATCAAGAGCCTTAGTGTGCTGATGCCGGTGGTTGAGTCTTTGCATTTGAATTATGGCGCGGAGCCGATTGATTTTTTCGATCGTCTGATGCATCGTGAAGGTCGCATGGACATGGATTTGTTTGAACCGCCCATGTCACTGATGGATGAAAAGGGGTCTTGGATTGCCGAGGTGAAGTCGGATGATTCTTATGAATTGTTCTCTCCGCTTGGAATGAGTGTTGTCGTGGGCAAGGTGGGTGAAACGTATCGTGTTCCTGTGGGGGCCGATTCCGTTGCGGTTTGTGTAAGGTCTATTGATGCTCTCCCAGGGCAGAAGTTTGTTTTGTATAGGTCGTCTGTCCTTAGTGTGGCTGAGGGTTTGCAGGGTGCTGTAAATGCCGATGAAAAGGGGAAGAATACGAACATTCTTGAAATTTCGTATATGGACCGTTACCCTGACCGTGCTGCAACTGTGCTTAACGCTATTGCCCAAATGTATGTGCGCCAGAATGTCGAAATGCGCAGTGCCGAAGCCGAAAAGTCGCTTGAATTTTTGGAAGAACAGTTGCCGACGATTAAGGCAAAGTTGGATTCGGCCCAACAGCTTTTGACGAGTTACCGAAACAAGGTCGGGACTGTTGATTTGGATGCTGAAACTCGTGGTACATTGACGCGCCAGGTAGAACTCAAAACGCAGTTACTTTCGTTACAGCAGGAATATCAGGAAAAGAGCCGCTTGTTCAAGCAAGACCATCCGGCCATGCAGGCTCTTGTTTCGCGGCAGGAACGTCTCCGTAAGGAAATTGTCAAGGAAGAAAGTAAGGTTAAGGTGCTCCCGACAACGCAGCAGGATTTGCTGAAGCTTCAGCAAGATGTAGAAATCAATAACGAACTTTACACGTCTGTTTTGAACAACATACAGCAGCTTCGTGTGGTGCGTGCTAGCGAAATTGGTAATGTGCGTATTGTGGACCCGGCTTTCATTCACCAAAAACCTGTTAAACCCAATCGTAAGAAGATTGTGTTGATTGGCTTTGGCTGTGGTTTTGGCCTTGCTTGGATTTTTGTTCTTTTGCGGAATCGTTTCCGTAATCGTGGTGTAGGGTCTTCTTCTGAGATTGAACGTGAAACTGGCGTGAGCGTTTATGCAAAAATTCCCAAGACAAAAATTAGCAGTAAGCTCCCTGGCGTGAACGATCGGCGCTTTATATTGGCGAAGGTGGATTCTGAGGATATTGCTATCGAAAAAATGCGTGCCTTGCGTACGGCGCTGGAATTCTCGTGCATAGAAAACGGTGGCCAGGTGCTAATGGTGACGGGGATTGCGCCCGGTGCGGGGAAGAGTTTTGTTTCGTTAAACCTTGCATATCTTTTTGCCAAGCACGAAAAGCGTACGCTGTTTATTGATGCGGACTTGCGCAAGTCCCGTCTTTCGCACAAGCGTGAAAAGGGCGTTTCTGACGTGGTTGCCAAGTTGGCCACTTTGGATAGCGTTGTCGTTGATCTGGGAGATGGCGCATACTTTTTGCCGAATGGTTCGCATGTGGTTAATCCTGGCGAGATTCTTGCGTCTAAGGCGTTTGCCGAGTTGGTGCAGGAATGTCGAAAAAAATACGATGTGGTCGTTATTGATACGCCGCCGAACTCGCTGGTGTCTGATGCTCAGTCTATCGCAAAGCTTGTTGATTTTGGTTTGATTGTTGTGGAATACAAGAAACAATCGATGGAAAATATCCAAGAGATTATTGAGCAGATGAACTATGCGAAGCTTGATAAAAAGGCCATTGCACTCAATCAATGTGTAGACGAAGGCAATTCGTATGGTTACGGTTACGGCTATGGTTATGGGTATGGAGCCCGTTACAGATACGGCGAAAAAACGTAAAATGTAAAAAGAAACTGTCGAAATTCGCACTGGCTTTGGCTAGCTTTTTGTGTTCCAACCTCGGTTTTTGTGGCAGAAGCGATTTTCGTTTTGCTGTTCTGCGTCGTAAGGGATGCCGCTTTGTTACAAATAGACAAAACGAAATATTTATTGGTAATGTATGAATAAGCTATGCTTTTGGGGAAAACTTACCCCAATGGGTCGCTGACGTCCTAAATATATTTCCGTTGCTTTTTTACTATACAATAGGTGGAATTGCGGCAATATGGTTCGCCAATATATGATGCTTGACGTTGTTGTTTGCCGTATGGCTAGATTATTTTTTCTACATTCTCGAATATGGATATTAATGAATGGCGCATTCGCATTGACGAACTGAATGATGAACTGATGGCTATCCTCAACAAGAGGGCTGCATACGCTGCCGAGATTGGAAAAATCAAGAAGCAGAAGGGCCTGCCTGTGTATGACGAAAGTCGCGAAACGGCAGTGCTGAACGGGGTTGCCGAAAAGGCTCGAAAGGCTGGTGGCCCGCTCTCCGAAGAATCATTCAGGAACATTTTCCGTGTCATCATGGAAGAAACTCGCAAGGTGGAAGAATAATGGCTGATGGTTTTAGTGGGCGACTTTCTTTTCGCCGCATTACTATGGTGGGCTTTGGCCTGCTCGCAAGTTCCGTTGCCGCCGCAATCAAACAGGCTAAACTCCCGACGGTTATCCGTGCGGTGAGTTCGCTTGCGACGCTTAAGCGCGCTCGTGAGCTTGAACTTGCCGATGAATTTTTCGAGTATGATGAAACTGAAAAGTGGGCGAAAGGTAGCGACTTGATTTTGCTCTGTGCTCCGATTATCCACATTCTAAAGATGATTGATGCGCTGGGCCGTGTTTCGTGGGCTGCTTCTGAAGTCGCCGCAGGTCGAGAAATCCTGGTGAGCGATATCGGTTCGACGAAGGTTGAAATTTGCAAGGCGGGGATGCGTTTGCCGCGTCCGTTCCGCTTTGTCGGTAGCCACCCGATGGCGGGTTCCGAGAAACGCACTTGCGAATACAACGATCCTGCGATTTTTGAAAATGCGTATTGGTTTGTTTGTCCGCCCGAAGGTACGGAAGAATCGGTTTATGCTCCGCTGTTGGAGTTGATTCATTTTGTGGGTGCAAATCCAGTGGTGTTTCCGCCGGAACATCACGACCGCACGATGGCGTGGGTGAGTCACATGCCGCAGATGCTGAGTTCGACGCTGGCTGGGAATTTGCCGGAGCGTTTGCTTTCGCACAACTACCAGCATTTTGCGGGGCGTGCTTTCCGCGATATGACACGTATTGCTGCTTCGGGTTGGGGAATGTGGCACGATATTGCAGTGACCAATCGCGACGAGACGACGCGTGCTCTTTGCGAACTTCGTGATGGGCTCGACAAGACGATTGCGGCGATGATTGGACTCAACGTTGTGAAGAACGGCAAACCGGCTTCGGGCAATTTTGAAAATGATGAACAGAGTGTGGTGGCAGATAATTCGCAGGCGCTTGCGGATATTTTCAAGGCGGGTAACGATGGCCGTGCGAGCTTGTTTGCCCCTGGCCGCAACAACACCGCCTCGTTCTACGAAATTACGGTGCAGCTCAAGGATAAACCGGGCGCGCTTTTGAGCGTGATGCAGCCGCTGGCCGAAGAAGGCGTTAACATTCGCGATATCGAACTCATGAAGGTTCGCGAAAACGTGGCGGGAACGCTCTTGCTTGCGTTCAAGACCGAAGAAGAAGCCGCACGCGCAGTTAAGACTTTGCAGTATTTGGAATACGAAGTTAAAGAAAGACGTTAATTTATAAATAAGGAATTTAAGGAAAAGACGATGGAATTCTTGATGAACCCCGACCGAGAACGGATGAATTTGACACTGGTGATGGCGCTCCTTGTGAATGGCCGCACCGTGCTGGAAGATTTCGCGTGGGCGAGTGGCAGTGAAAAATATGCCGAGGCTCTTAAGGATTTTGGGTTGTCTTACGAATTGCAAGGGCACCAGCTGGTGCTCAATGGCAAGGGGTTTCAGTATCCTGTGCCGACGATGCTCCCGATTAAGTTTAACGAAGCTGATAATGTAATGCTTTGGACGCTTGCGAGCAAGGACGATGAACAACTTTATACGTTTGCTGCCGAAGTGGACGATGCGGGAATTGCCCGCGTGAATAACGCAAAGGAAACTGTCCAGAAGTATTTCAAGATTAAGGTGCAAAAAGATGAACCTGCAAAGTTTGTCTTTAATTTTTTGCGCGATGAACTGAATGTCAAGAAAGATTCGCTGGGGAATGTTTCTTCTGTGATGCGCAACAGACTTTTGCTCCGTGCGCTTATCCGTAATGAATATTTGAACTTCGAAGAAAAGTCTACGGTTCATGACCAGTGGACCAAAATGCTCATTTACTTTGGCGCGGCGGTAAAGTACGAGGGCCGCGGCATGGAACAGCTGAGCGAATTTGAACGCCGCTTGATGATTGCGCAGGGCAAGAAGATTGAACGTACGCAATTTACGGAACTTTCGGAGACGAAGGTGATCACGGCGCGTGAATACTATGTGCCGGGCGATACCACAGAAGCGACTGCTTTTGCAGTCTTGGCGACGGTTGGCAATATGCCCAAGGACAACGTCATCAAGCTTTTGAATGTCGATTTGAACAGCAGCCGCGCGGGGGCGCTCACATGTCTCAAGCGCATGGGCGCGAATGTGGAAACGGTGAGCCGTCGAGAAAAGTACGGTGATGTTTTTGGCGATGTGGAAATCAAGCCGCTTGCCTCTGGAAAGCGTTTGCAGGGCCGCCGCTTTAGCGAAGACGTGATTGCGACTGCGCTCGAAGAATACCCGCTGTTGGCGGTGGCGGCTTGCTACGCCGAAGGCGAAACGATTTTGCGCGTGCCTAAAGAAGTGCGTGTTGAAATGCGCCCGAAGAATGAAGTGTTGGCGGTGAACTTGCGCAAGACGGGTGCCGAAGTGGGTGTGTATGACGATGGCCTTGTCATTCGCGGTTTGGAAACGATTGTGAACGGTAGTGATTTTGATGCAGGGGAATCGGCACAGATGGGGCTTGCCTTGAGCGTACTTTCGCTTGCGTTGCAGAACGATGAACCGGTTGAGAATATGGATAAGATTGAAGCTGTGTTCCCGGGCGTATATGAGAAATTAAAGAACGTGCTTGTTGCTGAACACGCCGAGAAGAACGCTGAAAAAGCGGGCTAGGGATTGTGCGCGGAAGGTATAAAGGCTACGCATTGAACGAACGCGAAACTTGAGGGTGAAAATGAATAAGTCTTTCAGCAACATTGGGATTGTCGGGTTTAAGGACAAAAGTGCCGATTTGGCTTGTGCCTTGAAGCAGATTTCTGCTTGGGCGCTCGAACATCCGCAGGTAAAGTTTTACGCTCTCGATTCCTTGAAGGAACTCGTGAAAAAGCCAATTCGCGTGGTGAAAGAATCTGCGTTGCAGAAGACCGATTTGCTGATTGCTGTTGGCGGCGACGGCACGGTGCTTACGGCAGCGCATATGGCGCTTGGCCACAACATCCCGATTCTCGGCGTGAATGCGGGCCGTGTCGGTTTCTTGGCGGAATCGCGCGTGGAAGGCTTGACCAAGACGCTCGATAGCTTGATTGCAGGTGATTTTTCGACGCGTGAACGCATGATGATTGAAGCTGCTGTTTATCACGGAAAAAAGTGCATAGCAAAGCAAACGGTGCTGAATGAAGTCCACGTACGTGCACGTGCTCCCGAACGCATGGTGAACGTGAATGTCGCTTATAATGATACGTGCCTTACGGAATACTGGGCGGATTCGATTCTCGTTTCGACGCCGACAGGTTCGACTGCGTACAACTTAGCGGCTGGAGGCCCGATTATCCACCCTTCGACGCCTGCGGTGGTGCTAACGCCTGTGGCGCCGAGCAGTCTTTCGGTGCGTCCGCTGGTGCTTTCGCTCACGGATAAAAAATTGCGTTTAGCATCGGCGGTGAATTGTTCGCTCGACCTCGTTTTTGATGGTCGCATTACGCTCGAAATGAAATCGGACGAATATGTGATGCTTTCTGAAAGTAAGCTTGTGACGACTTTCATTCGCATGCGCCATACAGGTTTTGTGGGCGCTCTTCGCGAAAAACTGGGCTGGACGGGAAAACCGAGATCGGCTTGATTTGGTAAACGTGATGTTTCTTATTTGGTTTATTTCGCTATTCGAAGCCCGCAAAGAAATTGATTTGTTTGTTGAAAAAATTCAGAAAATGTTTCGCCTGGTACCAGAACTTCTCAAGGCTCAGAAAGAGGAGAATTTTGACAAGCTCTTTGAACATATTGAAAAGTATGAAACCGCTAGCGATAGCTTTGAAGTTGAAATTGCAAATTATCTGAATCAGGTATCGGCTGGATGTCATCGACGATTGCGAAAAAATGGGTGACTACATTGTGAATGTAGTTGAGGCCCATGTCAATAAACGACTTGAAAAATAAAATTATTACACGTATTTCGAAAGCGTTTTTACGTCTTTTCCGCTCCAGGTGTAAAGCGCAAGCATGGGCTCGTTTTCGGTTTGCATGGAATGGATGTGGTCTGATGGATGCAATATAAATTCACCAGGACCATTTATTTTGGAGTGCCCGTCTAATGTCCAGATAGCATGCCCTGAAAGAACGACATACAGTTCTGTGGCGGGGTGCAAATGCGAAGGGTAAAATGTGTTTTTCCCGAGAAGCGTGAATCCGAAGCAAAAGTGTTCATCGTGATACGGGGCTTCTGGGCCGAGAATTTCGCCCCATCCCATTTGATTGCCTAAATCAGGCATGTCGGGGCGCGGCTCGTAATTGTATTTCCATGGCAGGTAGGGGAGTGCTGGCTCCAAAGCGTTTAGCAAGTCCTTTGTTTCGGGGCTGCCATGCTTGACAGCTTCTTTGATCCAGCGGATTAAAGGCGAATTGCTTTTCTCGAATTTGCCACTGAGTTTGGGAATGTCGCGAACGGCAAATTTGGCTGCTTCTAGGCCGATTTTATCGTCTATTTTTGCACGTTTGAAAAGAAACTTTTGAGATTCTTCAATTAAATTGTAGATAACGTTTTTCATGAATGCCTTATCTTAAACTAGACTTTAGAACTGCGACTGTATGGCCTATGATTTCACCTTGCTTGAATGCTTCGTATGCTTCGGAGGCTGTAAGTTTTGATTGTTCGAGGCTCTTTTCGATTTCAAAGGCGTGGCTGCCGGATTCATGGACTTGTACAGAGGCGAAGGCTTTTTGCAAATCTTTGGCCCGGTAAAAGTGGAATGGCCCAAGCCCAGCTTCTTCTTGGGCGGCGTAACCTGAAATAACGTCTTTGGGCTCGGCTTGCACTTTCCATGAATATGTGAAAATTTCGGAAGAGAGCCCAGACAATTCACCAAGCTTGATGAATGCGCTCAATGGTACGCGGCCCCCGAGCGTTGAATAGACGGCTCCTTTATCTGCCAGGTATTCTCGGGCTTGCTTGAGTGCGAGATAGTGCAAATCAAGCATCTGCTCATGTACAAATTGCGGAATTGGTTCTTCTCTTTTTTCGAGATAATGTCCACTGTTTCTGTTGTCTTCGATCTTTGTATTGCTTGCTAGCGGAACATTGGGAAGGTTTTCGTAAATGACATCGTATTTTCGCTTGCCGTGTTGAATCGGTTGCAAAAGATCTCCATCGCCGAATTCGAATTCAATGGATTTAAAATCTTTTATGTTGTTTCTGACGTTCTGTGCGGCTGTGGTAACAACGCTCTTTTGCAAATCGGTGAAACCGACTCGCTTTGCGCCTAGAAGCTCAATTCCTGTCAATACATCAATGCCGGAACCCGTTCCGATTGAGGCGAACGCTTCAATGTTGTTACCTGTTTTTTCGCGAATCAGCTTGAAGGCGGGGGCTGCAATATAAGCAACCCAATCGCTTTTGATGTCTTCTACTTTGGGCAGATAAGCGTGGTCAGCGACTTCGATGGACAGGTATTCTTTAATGCGTTTGGGTGCGCTATCAAGGCCTAAGTATTTTTTTACATCAACGATGATACTCAATTATTTACCGCCTTTTACACTTGCGTTAATAGCTTGTTCGAAATCAGCAATGATGTCGCGTGGGTCTTCGATGCCAACGGAAACACGAATCATATCGTCCGGGATGCCTGCGGCAAGCCTGTCTTTAGGGGAAAGCTGCGAATGCGTACTTGTTGCCGGATGCAGAACGCTTGTACGGGCATCGCCCACGTGCACAACGAGAGCAGCGACTTTCAATGCTTTGACAAATGAGCGGATGGCGGCTTTGCCGCCCTTGAGACCGAACGTCAGAACTCCACTTCCACCTTGGTAATCGAAGTATTTGCGAATGCGCTTGAAATTCGGGCTAGATTTGAGTCCAGGATAGTTGACCCAGTTGACGGCCGGATTTTTGGAAAGGAATTCTGCTAAGGCCAATGCGTTACTGCTGTGTTGCGGCATGCGCAAATGGAGTGTTTCGAGACCGAGATTCAAGAGAAATGCGTTGAATGGGCTTGAACAGGCTCCGAAATCGCGCAAGTATTGGGCTCTTGCTTTTGCGATAAAGGCGGCTCGGCCGAATTTTTGTGTATAAGAAGTGTTTGCGTATTGCGCATCGGGCTCTACGAGATCCGGGAATTTTCCGTTTTCCCAATTGTAATTGCCGCCGTCAATGACAACGCCGCCAAGGGCTACAGCGTGACCGTCAATGTATTTTGTTGCGGAATGAATGACGATGTTGGCGCCGTGCTGCAAAGGCTTTACGAGAAATGGCGTGGCGAGAGTGTTGTCAACTAAAAATGGTACGTCAAATTCTTTAGCGAGTTTCGAGAATTTTTCGAAATCTAGAACGCCCAGGGCGGGGTTTCCGATGGTTTCGCCGAAAAGAACTTTGGTGTTCGGGCGGAATGCTTTGCGGAGCTCCGAGATAGAATCTTCGGGATTGATGAATGTGGTTTCGATGCCGAGTTTTGCAAGCCTTACGCTAAGCAATGTGTAGCTGCCGCCGTAAATGTGTTTGCTCGCTACAACGTGGTCTCCCGCTTTTACAAGGTTTGAAATTGCCAAGAGTACTGCGGATTGTCCAGATGCCGTAGCGACTGCGCCTACGCCGCCTTCGAGCTCTGTAATCTTGCTTTCGAATGCGGCGACAGTCGGGTTTCCTGTGCGTGTGTATTTGTTACCCGATTGCTTTAATGCAAAAAGTCTTTCGACTTCGTCAACGTCTTCGTATTTGTATGTGGTGGATTGAAAAATGGGGAGCACGCGCGGCTCGCCAATCTTGGGCTTCCAACCAGCTTGTAAACACTTTGTTCCAAAATTCCAGGTGCTTGAATCAAAAATATTCGCTGTTTCGATTTTCTTTTTAGAAGGAGTTTTCGTTATCTTCGTCATCAAAAAGCCTCAATGTTTTTTTTGACGAAAATATAGAACGCAGTTATAGCTTTGTCCAATACTTAATTAATATCGTGAATTATAGATTTAATTTATAAGTAATAATTGCTGTGGTGGCCGTATTTTAAATATTTATAGCTGCTAATAAATTTATTTTATAGTTGAAATATTTTTGAAATTCTTTTGCAAATGCATGCGCTGAGAAAATGGAGTACTATTCGTTTTTTTTTATTTTAGGTGAAATTCTTTGATTTCGCCTTGCTTTAAATCGCCTAATTCATAACTGCAAAACTTGATGCGGACAAGGCGCAAGACTTCGTAGCCGAGGTGTGCTAGCATGCGACGGATTTCGCGGTTTTTGCCTTCGTCTAAAGTAATTTCGAGCCAACAGTTCTTTTCGCTTTCGCGGTGGAAAACGGCGCGCACGGCGTGCATGAATTCTTCTTTTTCGCCAAAGACGCGGGGCGAGACGAAAAAGCCTTTCTCCATTTTCGCGAGGTCGTCGGCAGTGGGGTGGCCCCCCACCTGCACGCGGTAGATTTTGGTGTGGGGATATGCGAGAGGTTCATTTCCGATTCGGGGTACTTCCGCGTGCTCAGTGACCTTACTGCGAATCGCATCTTTCGTCTTTAATAAAGTGTCTGCCCACTTGGTGTCATTGGTGAACAATAACAGTCCTTCGCTGGCGGCGTCGAGCCTGCCCACGGGCGAAATGTGCGGTACAGGCTTGCCGGGGAACATCTTGGCGTACTCTTCGCGGAAAAGGTCCATGACGGTTGCGCGCCCTTTCTCGTCGTTTGCCGTGGTTACGTAACCGCGGGGCTTGTTCATCATAAAGTAAACGAACTCGCTTGCTTTTATAGGCTTTCTGTCAATGCAAATTTCGTCGTTTTCGCGGGCGGGAGTTTCCGGGTCGCGGACGATTTTACCACGCAAAGAAACCCGGCCCTCGCGGACCAGGTTTTCTGCTTGGCTTCTGCTGCAAAAACCGCGCTTAGAAATCACACGGGCAACGCCATGAACTTTGGCGTTAGTGGCGCCAGACGCGGGCTTTGTGCAGTCTCTTTCTCGGTTTACTTGCCGAGATATGCCTTGATGTTTTCGAGGCATTTCTTGTTCTGAGCTTCGGTACCGACGGTAATGCGGAGCACGTCTTCCATTGCCGGCTGCGGACGGATGATAGTGCCCTTGGCCTGCAAGAACTTGAAGGCGTCCATCGGATCCTTGAATCCGCTGACGGCGATGAAGTTCGCATGGCTATCAACGTAGGGGAGGCCCATTTCCTTGAAGCCAGCCTTGAGCTGTTCGAGACCCTTCTTGTTGAGTTCGCGTACCTTGTTCACGTATTCCTGGTCGTCGATGGCGCCAATGGCGGCAGCCTGGGCGATGCTGTTGACGTTGAACGGTTCACGCACGCGGTTGATGAGGTTCACGATTTCCGGACGGGTGATGCAGTAGCCCACGCGGAGGCCTGCAAGACCGTAAATCTTGCTGAATGTACGGCAGCAGATGATGTTCTTGCCTGCGGCGATGCGGCTGTTGAAATCCGGGACGAGTTCCGGCGTGTCTTCGATAAATTCGGTGTAGGCTTCGTCCATCACGAGAACGCAAGTTTCCGGGAGGCTGTCGGCGAAGTCGAGGATTTCCTTCGCGGTGAGGTCTGAACCGGTCGGGTTGTTCGGGTTAGCGAGGAACACGATGCGGGTCTTTTCGTTCACGGCGGCGCGCATGGCCTTGAGGTCGTAGTTGTATCCCGGAGCGGGCATATCGACTTCGACGAGCTTGGCGTTCATGGCCATCGTTGCAAGCTTATAGACGGCGAAGCTGTGGTTGCCCATGACGGCTTCGGTGCCGGGACCAAGGAACACCTGGGCAATCATGTCCAAAAGTTCGTTACTGCCGTTGCCAACAGCAATCTGTTCGCGCTTTACGCCGCGGAATTCAGCGATCTTTCCGATGAGGTCGTAAGAACCGCCATCCGGATAGAGGTTCACTTCTTCCAAAGCCTTGCGAGCTTCGGCCATGCCCTTTGGGCTCGGGCCAAACGGGTTTTCGTTGCTGGCGAGCTTGTCGATGTCTTTCGGGTCGAGGCCGAATTCACGAGCGGTGTAGGCGATGGGTTTGCCGGTC
>CACYRP010000001.1 GCA_902776765.1 Fibrobacter succinogenes | reverse complement strand
CTTCGGCCAGCTTCCCCTGTAAGGCGCACCCATGAATACAATACTTTTTAACTCCATTTGGGTCCTCCCCCTCTTAACGGTTCTCGCCTGCGTACTGATTCCCGTCACGTACGAAAAAACGCTCCGAACCATCCACGTCACATCGGCAACGATTGTCCTTGCAATTGTCTGCTACTTGACTTACGCCGTCTATGCCCTCTCGGGAACACCGACCGATCCGGCAGCCGCACCCCTTGCGCTCCGCTTCTTCACGGATATTCCGTGGCTTTCGATGTTCAATGCCCATTACATTGTCGGCGCTGACGGTCTCAACATGCTGTTGCTTGCGCTCACGGCGTTCATCGTCTGGGCTGGCGTACTTGTAAGCCTCAAGATCAAAGGAAATCAAAAGATTTTCTTTGCGCTCATCCAGCTTTTGGCAACAAGCGTTTACGGCGTGTACATGAGCTTTGACTTGGTGCTGTTCTTCGTGTTCTACGAAATGGAAGCACTTTGCATGTACTTGATGATCGCCTGCTACGGCAGCGGCAAGCGCGATTACGGTGGTAAAAAGCTCACCTTGACACTCGCGTTCGGTTCCTCGATGATACTGGCAACGCTCTTCGGGCTTTACTTCGAAAGTGGCGCAACAAGCTGGAATCTCATTGAAATTGCAAAGACGACTCTCCCGATGGATTTCCAGATGTGGGCCTTCCCGCTCATGTTCATGGGATTTGCCGTTTCGAGTTCGCTTTTTCCGTTCCACTTCTGGAGCCCGGATGGTCACTCCGCTGCACCGACCGCTGTTTCCATGCTCGCTGCAGGCGTGATGATGAAGATGGGTGCATACGGATGCTTGCGCGTCGCCATGTTCCTCATGCCTGAAGCCGCAAAAATTTGGCTCCCGTATGTTGTCGCGCTCTTGATTTTCAATGTGGTACTCGGCCCGTTCATCGCCATCCGCCACAAAGACCTCAAGTACATTACCGCTTACAGTTCCATCAGCCACTTGGGCCTCATCTTCTTAGGCCTTGCAGCCCTCACGCCCATTGGACTTCGCGGCGCTAGCCTCCAGATGATTTCTCACGGATTCTTGACAGGCCTCTTCTTCGCTACCATCGGCATGATTTACGAACGCACCCACACCCGTGACATCACGGAAATGGGCGGTATCATGCGCAAGATGCCCTTCCTTGGCGTTGGCTTTGTGCTTGCCGGTTTTGCTGGGCTTGGCCTCCCGGGCTTTAGCGGATTCATTGCAGAAAGCACCATCTTCATTGGCGCGTTCCAGCAAGATTCCACGCTCACCCGCATCGTGACGATTCTCGCCATTCTCTCCATCACGACAACCGCCGTCTACATTTTGCAAACCGCGAACCGCATGCTTCACGGTCCGCTCCCGCAGAAGTACGAAGGCCTCACCGATGGATGCTTCCGCGAAAAGTTGGTCATCGTCGTTCTCGTTGCCTGCTTGTTGTTCATCGGTATTTGCCCCGGCTGGATTTCGGAACTTCTTGACCAGAGCATAGCACCTATGATTAGATGGTAGAACGCCGCTTCGCGGCTACAGACGAAAGACGAAAGAATTTAAAGTCTATGAATTTAAACCTTTAACCTCAGTTGAATAGAATTTATGTTTAACATTCCAAACTTCATTCTACCTGACGTTTTGCTGCTAATTTTCCCGTTCGTCGTAATCGGGATGCGCCTTTTCGTGACAACGCGTTCGCAGTTGCCCTGGCGCTTGGCAAACTTCGGCTTTATCGCCATATTCATTTTACTGAACTTCATCCCGATTGCAAGCGGAAATGGAAGATTCTTTATCTGCAACTGGAAAGTGGATGACTTTGGCGTGCTCATGCGCGAAGTGCTCATGGTGAGCGCTCTGCTTGGCATGTGGCTTTCCAAGGACTACTTTGAACACGGCGCCGACAAGAAGCCACCCATGCACCAGATTGCCGAATTCATCGGAGCCATTGCATTTGCAACGTTCGGCGGATTCACGGTCGTGAGTGCTTGCGACTTGCTCACATTCTTCCTCGGCCTCGAAATTGCGACTATCCCGATGTACGCCCTTGCCGCCTGGAACAAACGCGACCAGTACGGTTCCGAAGCCGCCACCAAGTACATCTTGATGGGTTCTGTAGCAACGGCATTTGAACTGTTCGGATTCAGCTACCTCTACGGTTTCTCCGGAAGCCTCCACTTCAACGAAATCCAGGCCGCCGTCGCAAGCGGTTCTAGCCCGCTCTTGTGGATTTCCGTGCTGTTCCTCTTCTGCGGAATCGGCTTCAAGCTCACGCTGTTCCCGTTCTACACCTGGGCTCCGGACGTTTACGAAGGCGCTCCGACGCCAGTAACCGCAGTGCTTTCCGTGACCTCGAAGGCAACCGCTATTGCGTTCCTCGTCGTGCTCGTTTACGGCCCGCTCTCCCCGATTCAAGACAAGATGGCACCGCTCATTGCGCTCCTCGCAGGCGTAACGCTCTTTGTCGGAAACCTCGGTGCATTAAAGCAGAGCCGCCTCCGCCGTTTCATGGCTTACAGTTCCATCGCTCAGGCCGGTTACATCATGGTCGCCTTGCTTGGCCCTGCAACAATCGCAAAGACGGCAATCATCTATTACCTCTTTGTCTATGCCGTTTCAAACTACCTCGCCTTCTTCGTGTTCGGCATCATTGGGCACCACCGCGAAGAAACGTTCCAGTCGCTCCGTGGACTTTCAAAGCAGAACCCGAGCCTCGCCATCGCCCTTGCGATTTCGATGTTCAGCTTGGCAGGCATCCCGCCTCTCGCCGGTTTCTTCGGCAAGTTCCACTTGTTCTTCAGCGGCGCTTCGACAGGCCATTACGCACTCGTGGCATTCGCCGTCTTGAACAACGTCATTGCGCTCTTCTACTACTTGCAGCTCATCAAGGCAGCCTGGGTCGATGAACCCGATGGTCACCTCTCGCCGCTCCGTCTCACCAAGCGCCAACGCGAAGTCATCATTCTCTTAAGCGCCGCTGTGATCGTTCTCGGATTCCTGCCGTTCCTGAGCAACAACATCTTTGCTGGCTTCACGAATTAAGCTAGTGGAAATGCATGGATTCTCCTAACGGAGAATGACAAAAATTTTTGCCCCCGATTTTGTCGGGGGCATTTTTCGTTGACCTTCTTTCGGCAGACTTAAAGCCTGCCGTTTCTATCCATTTGATGCCGAATAATCAAGGCATTCCTTTATAACATCAGGAGAAAGCTTTTTCTTTTGCATAATTTTTCTCACGGCATCAAGCGTTTCTTGCCTGATTTTGTTCACGAAATCAGGGTTATCTTCCGCAAATGCCAACTGTTGAGCGTATCTGTCCCATTTCAAGTGCATAATATACCTGTACCTTTTTAGTTCCTTTTTATTAAATCTAGCTAGTTTAGCATACGGAAGCAAGCCCTCGAACTTTTCCGTTTTTAGAGCTGGGGGAAGTTCCTTAAGGCGGTGCAAATAGCGAAAAATAAACATCCACTTGGCAACCTCCGAATCACTCTTGCGAACCATCCTAGCGACCTTCGGAAGTTCCACAATCGTGAAATTTGCACAATCAACTAGCCGTTCGGAGGTTTCATAATCAAGAAGTCCGGCACGGTGAAGCGGCCGATTGTCATCAAATACCCGAAAACGGGCAAAAGAAATCACATAGACCGGCTTGACATCGTAATCCCAGTCGGGACCGGGTTCGCCCTGTTGCACAATCATCTGACTTGAATAAAACACCAAGCGCTTCAAGAAATTCGTTTCACGCTGAATCTGCACCTCAATTTCGATAAGATTATCCCGCTCATCGCGGCAATGCAAATCTAGGATTGACGATTTGGAAACCTTGCTACCGGAATCATTGAGTTCCGGCTGTTGCGAAGCTACATCCATAATCTTTTGCGGGATCTGCCCCTCAAGCATATCGTTCAGCAGATTCAACAAATTGCGTTTTCCTCGACGCGTATCTGGTGAAAACGTCTTCTTGAAAGTTTTGTCATACAGAAGGCTTGCGTAAGGACCAAATTCACCTTCCTTGACAAAATATTGCGAAAGGTCGCTTTCTTCGGCATTATACGGGGCAACATCTTCGCATAATGACGTACAAGTCGAATCGTCAACAATCCAAACTAACGGTTTATTTCCATGGAAAAAATGCCCAAGTCCAAGTTTTTCAAGAACCGGGTCTACACATCTTTTATTTTGAACGCCCATTTTATCCTCTGATTACGTGAATCGGAGCGTTTTGAACACGCCCCTACTATATTAACACGCACGAACGAGGATTTTGGCTCAGTATTTTTGCGTAAAATAATTTTTAAAGTTTCCATTTGGCGTTATTGCCGATGTTGCGGATTAGGCGGAAACCGCCGGAATAACCTGTATATCGATCCTCAGTACGATAACTATAGTTTATCCATTTCCAATCGTGAAAAAGGCTTCCTCCCTTCAAACAAGACGGACAATTTTTACCTTTTTTTAAACAGTATGGACAGTCGTTTTGGTAACATTCTATAGTAGGTCCGTCTTGTTCTACAACAATAGTTAATAAACGAGAAAAAGAACTAGGTCTTAACCAATTGTGCTCTTCAAAAAGAACGTGCTCTTCCACCAAACCCAAAACATCATACAGGCCATAACCATTAGGGTGTAATTGACCGACAGGTTCTGTTCTTACATTTTCATTATATTTGGCAAATCTAGCGTATTTTGAAACATCTTTAATTTTAGCAGAATTATTGCACCAAGGTGTCATTGCCTCTTTTTCTCCGCCGCGAGCAAGCATCATCCATTCGTCATAATACGGTAGCCGGTAACCATCAGAAGTTGAATCAGTGCTAACATGAATTGCTTTTTCTTCATGATTGGAAAAATCATAAGACATAATGACATATTGATGCTTCGGCCCTTTGCGTTGTTCACGATAGTGATTTGCGACATATTGATATCGCGGATTGATTATTGAATCGTCATATTCACCCGAGTCCGGAATAACCATTTTTATATATCTATGATTAGTCGCAGAAAATTTATAATATGGCGTCAGTCCTTCTCGAATACTGCGCGCATTGGCATACTTCATTGCCATATACAAAGAAATCATATTTGCCGCAGAATCATGGGCATCGCATTTTTCGTTACGCATGCTGGACTTTTTTCTTTCTGACCATTCTTTTTCAATCTGATGATCCTTTGGATTTAAGGGAATTTCATCCCACATTAATTGTGTGATTTCGCAATTGGTAACTGGGTATTCATCTACTAGATAAGTTCCTGTAACAGACACCATCTTTGTGTCTTCATCAAACGATTGACATAGGTCTTTCCCGTATAAAGTTTCTTCATTATTGAAGTTCAAATACTTCATGCCGACGGCCAGATTGATTTTATAGGATATGTCTAAGTCGGAAAACAGCACGTTAATTGGGTAGACACCAATAAGCGTCGGGACTTGAACTTTTAAGCAAGAATCGTTTAGAACTTCAGTATCCAGCGAGGTTTCCCACGTGCGGACTTTTGTGTCGATACAAACCTTGAGAGAATCATTCTTTTCAACTTCAAGCCAAGTTTCGGCTTTTAAAGAATCACGATTCAAAGCGATATATTTTTCCCTATCTGAGCAGGCTGTACAAAATAGTGTGCAAGCCATGCAGAGAAACATACATAAAGCCGACATTTTTATTTTCAAGATATTCATCAAAAACCATTTATCAACTATTTTAAAAGTTCATAATAAAATCTATCCGTACTATCTTTTATACATAAAATAACAGCATCTTCATAATTTCCGGCATCGTCTTCGT
This sequence comes from Fibrobacter succinogenes, assembly GCA_902776765.1. Taxonomy (GTDB): domain Bacteria; phylum Fibrobacterota; class Fibrobacteria; order Fibrobacterales; family Fibrobacteraceae; genus Fibrobacter; species Fibrobacter succinogenes_N. The sequence goes on along the minus strand of CACYRP010000001.1, from coordinate 130,418 downwards.
TTTTCGTGAACAGCAACGGTTTTCCTTTTGAATTGGTCATCGTCTGATATATATAATAACCTTTCTCCTCGCCATTTCTATAAAGCACAAGATTCACCGGTTTAACGTCGTATGGAGTTTTGTCTTTTTTCCAAAGGTTCAAACGAACTTTCAGCGACTTTTTTCTAGTCTTGGGACTTTTTTTCACATAGACCTTGGCAACTCTCGCAAAATTGCTATTTGCAAAATAGGAACGAATCCAATCGTTTGGGATAGCATTGATAAGCGGAATTGCGGGAATTTCAGGAGCTACCGTTCCGTTTTCTTGAAGATCCCCATATACAATATTTGAGGAAGTCACAGGAACCAAGCCCGTAAGCAAAACTTTGCCTTTACGTACAACAGCAGAATCAGTTTTCGATTTACGATTGGTTTCCAATTTCAAAGGCAAAGACTCGACAAGAATTTCGCTCTTATCTATTTCCACTTTACCTTTTGGTGATGATCTATCAGAATTTGATTTAACTGTTTTATTTTCGCTCCATTTGGCGTTATTGCCGATGTTGCGGATGAGGCGGAAACCGCCTTTGCTGACGGTATAAAAATCACATCCGTAAGACCCGTAGGTTGATTTTCTCCAATCATGCTTTATATCACCACCTTTAAGACAAGATGGTGTATTCTTTAGCCACTCAAAGGGGTTTGAATTCTCAAAGAGAACGTGTTCTTCAACCAAGCCTAACATGTCGTATAGGCCATATCCATTAGGACGTAACTGGCCTACTGGTTCGGAGTCATAAAAACCTATTTTAGGGTTAAATCTTGCATATTTCAAGACATATTCATTACCCCAAGTAGTCTTATTTTTCTTATCTCCGCCGCGAGCAAGCATCATCCACTCATTATAATAAGGGAGCCTGTAACCATCGGATGTTTCGTCTACAGACACTAGGGTTGTGAATAGAAGCTCTGCTTCGCTTTCAAATTTTAGAAAATCGTAATCTTTAATAACGTATTTGCCTTTTGATAATATTCGAGGACTTTCCTCATTGGTTTTTGAAAAAATATAAACAGGTTTTAAATTTTCTCGAAGACTACGTGCGTTTGCGTATTTCATAGCCTGGAATAAAGTTATCGAATTAGCTGCGGTATCTCTTGTAACGCAATTTTCATTGCGTATGCTATTTTTCTTTCTGGTTATCCATTTTTCGGCAACCATTTTTCTTTCTTCGTTACCCATAGAATTATTTATTGTGAGGCTATCCCACATCACTTGTACTATTTCGCAATTTGTTATAGGATATTTATCGACCAAATATGTGCCTGTCACAGAAGCTAGTCTTTCCGGATCTTCGTTTTTGGGACCACAAGGTATTGTTCCTTTTTTTGTCGTGCATAATCCTTGAAACGTTAATTCTCTTTCAGTGAATTGATTAAATCCTAGAAGAACTTCTTCATTCTTGAAATCAAGATACTTCATCCCGATTGCTAGGTTAATGCGGTGTGAACTGTCGCTATCTGGAAAATTCAATTTAATCGTATCAACGCCAATAATCGTCGGGACGACAAACGCAAAGCAAGAATCATTCACAACCTTTGATGTCAATGAAGTTTTCCATTCGCGAACGCGGCTGTCTAAACAAATTTGAACGGTCTCGTTTTTCTCGACTTCAAGCCAATATTCTGCGCCCAAAGAATCTCGACGCAAGACAACATTTCTTTGAGGATTGTTCAACAATTCTTCTGCACTCGGTCCTTTGTCCGAACAAGCCATACAGAGGAACACGCATAAAGCCGATATTGTTATTTTCAAAACATTCACCATAGTCAAACCATCAGTTATTCTAGCAAGTCATAATAAAATCTATCCGTAAACTTTTTAATGCACAAGACAACTGCATCATCGAAATTTCCGATATCATTTTCGTTTTTCGAAAACAGCAACGGCTTGCCCTTTGAATTTGTCATCGTCTGGAATACATAAAAACCATCTTCTTCACCGTTTCTATAAAGCACAAGATTCACCGGTTTAAAGTCGTATGGAGTCTTGTCTTCTTTTCGCATAGACAAGCGAATTTTCAACGAGTCGCTTTCAGTCATGGAACTCTTAATCACATAAGCCTTGATGACCCTCGACAATCGGCTATTTATAAGCGTTGATCTTTCCGTAGCAGAAGGAATCGAATCCATCAATGGTATTCTAGGGGATAAGGGTTTAACAAATCCATTTTCACGAAGTTCACCATATACAATACCGGAGAATGTCACGGGAACGGATTCTGTCAGCAAAACTTTTTCACTAGAATTTTTATCCGAGCATGCAACGCAGAAAAAAACATATAAAGACAATACTACAGTTTTCAAGATATTCATATAAACACCTCCCAAATTGATTTTATAAAAGCAACCTACAAAATCAAATTCAAGAGAAGCGGCGTTCGGAATGAATTAGTGTGTAAAATAAAATTGTGCTTTTTAACTATTCGTTCCAGATGTCGTTCGGGAGTTTTCCGATATCGCGAAAGTCGAGCTTGCCGCTTGTCGCAGAATTCATGCTCACGAGGCGTGCCAAAGGCTTGCCAGCGCGTTCAATGACGATTTCTTCATCCTTGATGGCGACCTGGTTCAAGAGCGTCCCAAAATTCTGACGCATATCCATTGCAGAAACAACTTTCGACACGGCGAGTCCTTTTCCCTCTACGTCATCCTCCGCTAGGAGGATCCATAATTTTCCATACAGAATTTAATTATTATTATAATTAACGTCAAAACGCTTGAAAGGAGATTCCCTCCCCATACGCGAATCATGCTCACATAAGTGCTAAAGCACTAAGTGATCAAAGAGCTCGGAGGCGGGAATGACAGGTCAAGGCAGCAGCCTCATAAAATGGATCAAGAAGTTCGCACATTTTCGGTCACGCAGTACATGCGTTCGCTCAAGAACACCGTGGAGGCAACACCTGCGGTTTGGGTGCATGGGGTGATTTCGCAAATTGCGGAAAAACCGTCGGGAGTTTACCTGAGCATCGCAGACTTTGCCGATGGCGACGTGAAGCCCAAGGCCACCCTCGCCCTTTACTGCTACACCGCCAAATACGATGCGATTCTCGCCAAGATTTCTAGCCTGTCGCAGCCGTTTACGCTCAAACACGATTTGAAAGTCAACTTTCTCGTGCGCGCAGAACTGTACATCCCGTACGGAAAGTTGCAGGCGCAAATTCTGGACATCGACCCGGTTTACACGATTGGCGAACTCGCCCTCACCAAGAGTGCCATCTTGAAGCGCCTTGCGATGGAAGGCCTGCTCGAAAAGAACAAGCAGCTCGAACTTGCCGATGTTCCGCTCCGCGTGGGGCTTATCACCGGCGAAAACACAGCCGCGTACAAGGACTTCACCACGCGACTTGAAGCCTCACCGTTTGCGTTCGAAGTCACGACGGTCTATGCGCGGATGCAAGGGAACGAAACCGAAGGGAGCATCATTGCAGCACTGGAACAACTCCAAAGCGACCCCAATTTAGATGTTGTCTGCATTGTACGCGGTGGCGGCGCCAAGACGGACTTGAACTTTTTCGATAGCGAAGCGCTTTGCCGCGCGGTCGCGAACTACCCCACTCCCGTCTTTACGGGCATCGGCCACGAAATCGACCGTTGCCTTTTGGACGAAGTCGCCTACCTCTCGTGCATCACCCCCACAGACTGTGCAAAGCGTCTCGTGGAACGCGTCACGGATAGCTGGAACCGAATGACTGAAGCGATGGCAAGCATAGCCGACGGCGCCCGCGACCTCCTCACCGACAACAACAAGCAACTCGGCACAATGGGAAACCAGCTCCAGCAAAAAGTTTTCGGACTCATCCAGAACGAGAAATCCAAACACGTGCTCATCGCTGCCTCCATCAAAAAAGACACCGCATTTTATATAAAGTCCGAGCACGAGCGCCTCGACCGCAACCGCGAAGGCTTAAAGCAAGGCTCCCGCAAGATTCTCGACCTCGCCAAATCGCAATTCGAACTTGTGAACGAGAAAGTCAAAAACGCAGACCCCAAGACGACTCTCGCCAAAGGCTATTCCCTCACGCTCGACGCCAACGGAAAATTCATCCGCAAGGCAAGCCAACTCAAGAGCGGCGACACCATCAAGACACGCCTCGCCGATGGGGAAGTCATCTCGACAGTTCAATAATCCCCCAAAACGGCCTAAACATTAAAAAAATGTGATAAATCCCTCTTTTTTGCCAAAAAATCAGCAAGAAATAATTTAAGACCAGCACTATTATAACTTTTTGTGTTATTTTTATTACAAAAAATCGGATTATTTTTTTAATGGGGAAATTTATGGATTTGCAGGAATTTATAAATCAATTTGGTTCGGCAGCCTGTATCATGTCTGTCGAAATGAAGCCCGACGGAAGCTATGGCAAAATGTGTATCGAAAACGGAAACAAGGCCTACCTTTCGACTTTTGAACAGAACGGCAAATCCGATGTCAACCAGCCCAACAAGACTTTTCAGCCTGGACTAGATTACACTGCTTATATTCCAAAAGACTTGAACTTCGAACATTTTATCTATAGCTGTGCCGTTCTCAACAAACCCATGCACGCCTATGTCCATCCTGATCGATACAACATGTGGTTCAACCTTTTTAGCGTTCCGGTAGATTTTGGAGACCCAAACAAGCGCTACTGTATCTACACTCAAGAAATGTCCACCAAGGTCAACATCGACCAAATGACAAACTTATCCGCAAAGACAACTTCGGACATTCTTAAAACATGCATCAAACTCCGCAGCACCAAGAATTTTCTCAAAACAATGGACGAAGTCATCGCTGACATTCGTACCATCTGCGGTGCAAACTTCTGCTGCATCATGCTCACCGATTTCAAAACAAATACCTGTTCATTGCTAAGCGAAAGCACCGCCCCTGAAATAGGCCACCATTCACTAAATGATTTTTTGAACATTTCTTTTATTGAAATTGTAAAATCATGGCCATCGACCATTGCCGGAAGTTCTTGCCTTATTATCAGAAACGACATAGATATGGAAGAACTCAAAGCCCGCAATCCCCGTTGGCACGCCTCCATGCAAGAAGCCAAAATCAAAAGTCTCGTTTTATTCCCTCTGCAATACAATCACGAGACTATCGGCTTTATATGGGCGACAAATTTTGACACAAAAGACACTGACCGAATTAAGGAAACTCTCGAACTCACCACATTCTTTATCGCCTCGGAAGTGGCGAACTACCAGCTTCTGCAAAAGCTCGAAATGCTGAGTTCCACGGACCTCCTTACAGGTGTCAAGAACCGAAACGCCATGAACAACCGTGTATTAAGAATCGTGACCGGACGCGAACGCATGCCCAACTCCTATGGCGTCATATTTGCCGATTTAAACGGTCTCAAGACGGTCAACGATGATAAAGGCCACCGCGCTGGAGACAAATTGCTAAAGAAGGCCGCTGACACGTTAAAAACAACTTTCAGTGGAAGCGAAATCTACCGCGCCGGCGGCGACGAATTTGTCATCATATTTATGGGAACCCAAAAAGAAGACATCGAATCTAAAATCGAGCAACTCCATAAAATGGCAGAAGACCCGAACAACGTAAGCTTTGCACTAGGCTTCTACTACGAAGAAAAATGTGGAGACATCCGCGTTGCCATGCGAGAAGCCGACACACGCATGTACGCAGACAAGAAACATTTTTACGAAACACACCCCGAAAGCAGGACTCACTAGATGAAAGATTTACAGAATTTTATTGAACAATTTAACTCCATGGCCTGCATCCTTTCTGTCGAAAAAAGAAACGACGGAATCGCAGGAACCATTCGTATCGAATTAGCCAACAAGCGCTATATCGAATTTCTACAAAAATTGAACGGGAATGGCAAATCAAGTTTTGAAACAAAATTTGAACCAGGTTCCAATTACGAACGGTTCATGCCCAAAGCATTGAATTTCGAACGATGCTGCCATGAGTGCGCCATTGAGCAAAAACCGGTCCAAGCATTTCTCCAACCGGAACAATCCAACATTCAAATAAGCATGGTGTTACTCCCCTTGGGAATCGAAGATCCGGAAAAGGCGTATTGCACCTTGTCGCAGGAAATTTCAGAAGAAATCCAGCCCAGCGAAGAATCAAAACTTTCGGCAGAAACGTCCAAAAGCGTTTTAAAAACATGTATCAAACTCCGCGGCGCCACGAACTTACAAAAGACCATGGACGAAGTCATCGAAGATATCCGCAAAATTTGCGGAGCAAGCTACTGTTGCGTCCTACTGACAAACTTTAACGAGCATAGCTGTTCTGTGTTTAGCGACTCGGTCAAGGTGAATTCGCACCACCGTTCCATCCGAGACTATTTGACAGAAGACTTCGTGGACTACGCCAAAAGCTGGCTCCACCTCCTTGCCCGCAGCAGTTGTTTGATAATCAAAAACAAGGAAGACCTCGAAACAATCAAGCAACAGTATCCAAACTGGCATACATCCCTCACCAACGCTAATGTCGAAAGCCTTGTGCTTTTGCCCCTAGAATACAACAATGCAATTCTAGGTTTTATCTGGGTTTCGAATTTCGATGTATCAAATACATTGAGCATCAAGGAAACGCTCGAATTGACAACATTCTTTGTAGCCTCCGAAATAGCAAACTACCAGCTTGTCGGAAGGCTTGAATTGCTCAGCAACATGGATTTGTTGACAGGTGTACAAAACCGCAATTCTATGAACAATAGAGTTTCCAAGTTCATAAACGGAACAGTGCAATACAAATCTCTTGCAGTCATATTTGCCGATCTAAACGGGTTAAAGCCCGTGAACGACGAATTTGGGCATGATGCTGGCGATGAATTACTAAAAAATGCAGCAGCAACGCTAAAATCGGCTTTCAACAAAAGCGAAATCTACCGCGCCGGCGGCGATGAATTCCTAATAATCATTCTTGATCAACCCAAGGAAGACATCGAAGCAAAAGTCAAAAAAATACGCAAAGATTCAGAAGATACAGACAAAGTAAGCTTTTCACTTGGCTTTTATTACAACGAAAAAGGTGGCGATATCCGTACAGCCATGCACGAAGCCGATATACGCATGTACGAAGATAAGAAACAATTCTACTTGCGACATCCCGAAAAAAGAAAGCGCCTTTAGCCACTAGACGCGCAAGCAACCAAGCCTGTAAATCGACCAATACGTTTCGAACGATTACAACTACCCGAATAGAGGCAAGTTGTCAATTTTTGCAAAACGACGAGTCTCTGGATCCAGAGCAAAAAAGCGCACGCAATCGCCAAGCGCAAGCATCACGTAATTCGGCGTCAGCACCTGTAAATACTTGTTCAACTGCTGCTGCAACACCGGCCACGTGTATTCACCGGGAGCCTTGCATTCCACTAGGAGCCAAGGCTTTTCAAGACTCGCTCCCGCCCTGAAATTATGCACCATGATATCCACACGATCCGCCGTTTTCGGTTCAACAGCCGATAGCGGAAACTCGACCGCAATCAGATGCTCAGGAACTTTCACCACATCCAGCAAAAATCGAACGGTCGCCTGTCGTACCTGCTCTTCAGGTGTCAAGGGAACTTCTTTTTTGCGAATCGGGTCATAAATCAAATTGTGAATCATAAGTTTTAAATACAGAAACCTTACCAGATGTGAGGAAAATCACCTTTTTGAAGTCAAATTTATGAAAAAAAGCGACATAGAACACACCCAAATCTATCTTTTCATATTATTTTTATAAGAGCCTTTTATTGCCAAAGAAGGAGATGTTATGGATCTACAGGAACTACAGGAATACGTTAATCAATTCGACTCAATGACCTGTATCATGTCTGTTGAAAAAAATCCGGACGGAACTTACGGGAAGATGCGCATAGAAGTCGGTAATAAGGCGTATATCGCGTCTTACGAAAAAAATAACAGTAATCCTATCGATATGCCCTTCGGCAACAAGTTCGTGCCCGGTCAGGAATATACCGCTTATATTCCCAAAGACCTGAATTTCGAGCATTTCATTTACAACAGCGCGGTCCTCAAGAAGCCGATGCATGCCTATATCCATCCCGACAGGTTCGATGTATGGTTCAATATATTTAGTCTGCCCCTTGAATTTGACGATCCAAACAAATGTTACTGCACCTACACGCAAGAAGTTTCAACCGAAGCTAGTGTAGATCAAATGGCAAACCTTTCGGCAAAAACCACATCTGATGTCTTGAAAACTTGCATCAAGCTTCGCAGCACCAAGAACTTCCTCCAGACCATGGACGAAGTCATCAACGATATCCGCATCATTTGCGGAGCTAGTTTCTGCTGCATCATGTTGACAGATTTTAAGGAAAACACTTGTTCCTTGCTGAGTGAAAGCTGCGATCCTAACGTTGTCCCGCGCTCACTCCTAGAATACTTGAACGATTCGTTTACAGAACTTGTGAAAACTTGGGTAGAAACAATTGGCGGAAGCAACTGTCTTATCATTAAAAATGATGATGACATGGATGCAGTCAAAGCTCGCAATCCTCGTTGGTGCAAATCCATGCGAGATGCAGGCATTGAAAGCCTAGTACTTTTCCCACTCCAGTACAACGACGAAGTTATCGGCTTTATCTGGTCTACAAATTTTGACATTAAAGATACGGATCACATCAAGGAAACCCTTGAACTGACTACATTCTTTATCGCTTCTGAAATTGTAAACTACCAGTTGTTACAGAAACTGGAAATGCTGAGTTCTACAGATCTTTTGACTGGGGTCAAGAACCGCAACGCCATGAATAATCGAGTACTCAAGATTGTTAGTGGTCGGGAACGGATGCCAGACAAGTTCGGAATTGTCTTTGCGGACTTGAATGGCCTAAAAACCGTTAATGATGGCGATGGACATAACGCTGGTGATACGCTCCTGAAAAACGCAGCCACAGCATTGAAGGACTCGTTCCCTAATTGCGAAATTTACCGCGCCGGTGGTGATGAATTCGTAGTTATAGCGATGGACAAACCGAAAGAAATCATTGAAGAACAAATCGAAGTCTTGCGTAAAAAGGCAGATGACCCTAAAACGCCGGTGAGCTTTGCAGTCGGTTTCTATTACGACGAGAACCATGGCGATATACGGGCAGCAATGCGCGAAGCAGACGCTCGCATGTATGAAGACAAAAAACAATTCTATGCAAAATTTCCAGAAAATAGGAAGCGCTAATTATGGATTTGCAAAAATTTGTTGATTCTTTTAATTCAATGACTTGCGTTGTTTCCGTCGAAAAACGCAAAGATGGTCGACTTGGGCGTATTCTTTACGAAGCCGCCAACGCTGCATTCATCGAAGCAACGAATACAGCCATTCGCGATGGTTATGCCATAACAAACGAACCGTTCAGGCCCGGTACGAGTTATGAAAAGTACATGAAGAAGGAGTTGAATTTCGAACACTTCTGCTACCAGTGCGCCATCAAAAAAGAACCCGTTCATGCCTACATCCGTCCAGAGCACTTTGATTTCTGCATCAACTTAATCATGTTGCCCTTGGGTATAGAAGACCCGAACAAGGCTTATTGCACTTATTCGCAAAATATTTCGCCCGAAGTAGACTACGACACCATGTCTAAACTCTCGGTCGAAACATCGTCTGCCGTTCTCAAGACATGCATAAAGCTCCGTGGTACACAGAACATGCAGAAAACTATGGACGAAATCCTTAGCGATATCCGTGATCTCTGCGATGCCAACTATTGTTGCATTTTGCTAACAGACTTTAATGAACACACCTGTTCTGTATTTAGCGATTCTGTCAAGGAAGGCTCGAACCAGCATTCTATTCGTGGAATTTTGACAAATAACTTTGTCGATTACGCAAAGACATGGGTCGATATCCTTGCCGGAAGCAACTGCCTGATGCTAGCAAGCGAAGATGACTTTGAAGCAATCAAACAAAGAGACCCTAACTGGTATGCATCCTTGACAAAAGCCAATGTTGACAGTCTGGTGTTATTGCCTCTTGAATTCAACAATACAATCTCTGGCTTTATCTGGGTTACGAATTTTGACACAACCAAGACGTTGCAGATAAAAGAAACCCTTGAAATTTCGACATTCTTTATCGCCTCGGAATTAGGCAACTTCCAGCTTTTGAATAGGCTAGAAATGCTTAGCAACATGGATCTTCTGACAGGCATTCTAAACAGAAATTCCATGAATAACAGAGTGTCGCAATTCTTGTACGGAATGATATCGTACAAGTCGCTAGCCGTTGTCTTTGCGGACCTGAACGGTCTCAAGCCAGTCAACGACGTCCAAGGACATGATGCAGGTGACGAGCTACTAAAAAAAGCATCTACCATTTTAAAAGAAACCTTTACAGAAGGTACAGTTTACCGCGCAGGCGGCGACGAATTTCTAGTAATAATCACAGACCACCCTAGAGAACCAATCGAAGCCAAGGTCAATAAAATTCATGAAAAATCACAAGACCTTAATAACGTAAGTTTCTCGTTGGGTTTTTACTATAGCGATTGTGACGGAGATATCCGCACTGCGATGCACGAAGCAGATCTTCGAATGTACGAAGATAAAAAACAATTCTATGCTCGGCATCCAGAACTCAAAAAGAGATAAAAAAAATAAAATAAAATATGAATTTACAAGAGTTTGTTGAGAGATTCCATACGATGACCTGCATCGTATCGGTTGAAAAATACGAGAATGGAAAAACGGGAACAATTCGCATTGAAGCAGGAAACGAACTATACATTCGTTCAATGGAAAAAGTTGATGAAAATGGCAACGTCATCTTTAAAGAAAAATTTGTACCCGGTAGCAACTACGAACGTTACATGAAAAAGGAGTTGAGATTCGAAAACTTCTGCTACGAGTGCGCCATCAAGAAAAAAACAATTCACGCTTACATCCGCCCAGAGTATTATAATTTCAGCATCACCCTGAACATGATGCCTCTGAGCATCGAAGATCCGAAAAAAGCATACTGCACATTTTCCCAAGAACTTTCGTTCGAAGAAGACCTCACTGAAATGTCGAACATTTCAGCAACAACGTCCACTTCCGTTTTGCAAACCTGCATAAGACTCCGCGGAGCCAAGGATTTGCACAAAGCCGTGAACGACGTTACCGAAAGCCTTCGCAAAAGTTGTGATGCAGGCTATTGCTGCATTTTGCTAACAGACTTCAGCAGCAACTCTTGGTCTGTATTTAGCGATTCCGTGAAACCGGGATCCAACCAGCGTTCCATTCGCGAAAGCAAAAATGAGAACTTTACAGATTATGCCAGATCATGGGTAGAAGCCCTCAATGGCAGCTACTGTTTGATGATAAAGAACAGAGAAAATCTTGAAGTTGCCCGCAAGATAAACCCCCTGTGGTACAATTCACTAGTCAATTCCAAAATCGAAAACCTCATACTTTTGCCTCTCCAGTACGGCAGTACCATCATTGGTTTTATGTGGGTTACAAACTTCGACACCACGAATATACTGAACATTCGTGAAACGCTCGAACTTTCAGCATTTTTTGTAGCATCAGAAATTTCAAATTACCAGCTTGTGAACAAACTTGAAGTTCTCAGCAACCAGGACCTTTTGACAGGTCTCTTGAACCGCAATTCCATGAACAACAAAATTGCGCAGTTCATCAATGGTAAACTTCAATACAACTCCCTTGCGGTAATCTTTGCAGACTTGAACGGCCTCAAGCCTGTCAACGACAATCAAGGCCATGATGCTGGCGACGAACTGCTAAAAAAAGCGGCTTATCTTTTGAGAGATACTTTTACCGACTGCGAATGCTACCGCGCCGGTGGCGACGAATTCCTCATTATCGCTATCGACAAGCCAAAAGAAGAACTAGAAGCAAAAGTCAAAACGCTCCGCCAAAAATCACTGATTCCGGGTTACATCAGTTTTGCCATCGGTTTCTATTACAATGAAAAAGGAGGCAAAATCCGCAGAGCCTTGCACGAAGCAGACAACAACATGTACGAAGACAAGAAGAAATACTACGCCTTACATCCTGAATTGAAGAGAAGATAGGGAGTTAGTAGGATCCTGTAATTCGGAATGAGGATGTCGGAATTAGTTGGTAAAGCTAATCTTGACATTATCCTTATTCAGAGCTATATTTCGATACATGAATAAAATCTTTGGACAGAACATCATCGCAGCAGCGATTGCAGCAAGCCCGGCAGCAGCCCGAGCTATTGTGGGGCTGTCCAGAGAAACAAAAATCTGTAAAGCGTAACGCCAAAATTCAGATAGAACGTTTCAAGGGCAGCCCCGTAAAAGGCTGCCCTATTTTTTTACCCTAAACTTTAACCTTAAACAAAAGGAAAAACGAAAGGTTCATTTTTATAATGCTCTGAATGACGCAGAATCAAGATTACAGGATAAACGTTTATAAATATTATTCTATAATTACATTGTAAAAATTTGAATTTTCGAAACCGCATAGGAGTCTAAAATGCGTAGAAGATTATTGAGCGAAGGTGCTAAGGAACTTTCTTACGAAATCCGTGAAATCGTAAAGAAGGCAAACCAGCTCAAGGCGCTTGGCCTCCCCATCCACTGGGAAAACATCGGCGACCCGATCGAAAAGAAATGCCAGCTTCCCGAATGGATTAAGGACATTGTCGTTGACTTGGTCAAGACAAACAGAAGCTACGGCTACTGCCCCTCTAAGGGCATGCTCGAAACGCGCGAATTTTTGGTGAAAGAGAACAACAAGCTCGGCGGCGCACAAATCAACGTCGATGATATTCTCTTCTTTAATGGCCTCGGTGACGCGATTGCCACAATTTACGGCCTTTTGTCGATGACCACCCGCATTATCGGACCGGCACCGGCTTACTCCACGCACAGCTCTGCCGAAGCCGCTCACGCCCACACATCGCCGATTACTTACCGCCTCCAGCCCGAAAACCACTGGTACCCGGACTTGGAAGAACTCGAAAACAAGGTGAAGTACAACCCGAGCATTGCGGGCATCTTGATTTTGAACCCGGACAATCCGACCGGTATGGTCTACCCGCTCGAAATCCTCCAGAAGATGGTCGATATCGCCAAGCGCTATAACTTGTTCATCATCTGCGACGAAATTTACAACAAGATTGTGTACAATGGCGCTCATGCATACGCGCTCGCCGAATACATCGGTGACGTGCCGGGTATTGCGCTCAAGGGGATCTCTAAGGAATACCCATGGCCGGGCGCCCGTTGCGGTTGGGCGGAATACTACAACCGCGACAAGGACGAACAGTTCGACGCTTTCTGCCGCGCTCTCGACAACGCGAAGATGGTGGAAGTCTGCTCGACCACGCTCCCGCAGATGACGATTCCGCGAGTGCTTGGCGATGCCCGTTTCAAGGAACACCGCGATGCGCTCAACGAGAAAATTGGCCGCCGCAGCGCCATCATCAACGAAATCCTCTCCGACATTCCGGAGCTGTATTTCAACCCGACTTACGGCGCATTCTACAACACCATCATCTTCCGCGAAGGCGTGCTCAACAGCCACCAGACCTTGAAAATCGACAATCCGATTATCAAGAAGAAAGTCGAAGAATGGTGCAGCAAGACCACAAATCTCGACTACCGCTTTGTGTATTACCTCTTGGGCGCCAAGGGCATCTGCGTCGTGCCGAGCACGAGCTTCTGCACGGACCTCAAGGGTTTCCGCGTGACGCTCCTCGAAGAAGACGAAGACGAACTCCGCAGCGTGTTCACCACGATTCACGATGCGATTATCGAGTACTTGCACTCGTAACGTCATTCCGGCCGCCGAGCCGCAAAGTCATGTGCTTGTACCATGACGTGCAAGTGAATCCAAGCATTCAAAGCCTCGCACACCCCTGCGAGGTTTTCTTTTATTTTAATTTTTTATATTATTACAAATAATAAAAGAAGGATAATATGTTCAAAAAACTCATTACTTGTTTAGCTTTATTCGCAACAATGTCTTTTGCGGCTTGGGACAACGTTCCAATACTCAAAAAAGGTTCCGGCCAAGTTGCGGGTAAAATCGGTTACACATCCCAAGATCCGTTATCGGGCGTTCTCGTTGCAGCAGGCGTTCGTTACTCCGCATTGGACTGGCTTGAACTTTCAGCATTCCTGCCCTTCGGGTTTTATAGCGTTTCATCCAACGGTCTAAGCAAAGACTTCGACGGTCTCATGAACGCACAAGTGGGCTTGCGCTTCCAAATTTCTCAAGGATTCGGCCTCTATGTCGATGGACACATGCCAGGCAGCAATGAACTTTCTGACGATCAATTTGCCGTCGAATTCGGTTTGCAGCATTCCAATCTGTTCTCTAGCGCAATATGGGCAAAGTATATTGGTTACATGTTGGGCGATCCTTGGACAAACCAGTATCTTTATTTCGGTACAGAACTTCAAATATTGCTGAACCATTTTATAATTTGTGGCGAATTCCGTGTACTCATGGGTCAAGAAAACACCCATTACTGCTCCGGCTATTCCTGTGATGACGAAGGCGGCAACAACGGCTTTCTATTTGGACTTGGTGTCAAATTCGACCTGACCGAAACAGTGACTTTGGACCTCAGTGTCGAAATAGGCGGTGGCGACCGCTATACAAAGGACGGGTTAGACTCCCCACTCGCATTTGGTGCAAACATTTTCTATAACTTCTAACAAGCTCTTTACACAAGATGCCCGACCACGGAGTCGGGCTTTTTTTATACCAAACGAAAAATTTTTCGAGCTCTTTAAAAAATATTTTTTTATGTTCTATATATTACGATGCCCGAATTAGAGAACAAAAAATTGAAACACTTTATTGTGCTTTTTGCTTTTTTTGCCGCCTTGGCAATAACCGCCTGTCTTCAAAAACAGGAAGAAAAAGCATTGTCTAAAACCGTCACAGTAATGCTTTATAGCGAATACATAGACCCGGCATTGCTAGATGATTTTCAGAGAAAGACAGGCTACAAGATCAAATTGGAACTTTACGAAGCCCAAGAAGAAATGCTGGCAAAACTCATAACCGCCAAAACAGGCAAATACGATGTCATCATCGCCTCTGACGTGGTTATTCAACAAATGATCCACCTCGGACTTATAGCGCCGCTGAACTTGAGCTTAATCCCGAACCGAGTGAACGTCGCACAGCAATTTCGAAATCAAAAATACGACCCCTCAAACGCCTACAGCCTCCCATACCTTTGGGGAACCACAGGTATCCTCTTCCGTGGCAAAAAAATCCACCCGGACAGCGTGAGCTATTCCATGCTCCTAGACGGGACTATCACCAAGGGCACCTTTAGCCTGCTCAGCGAGAGCCGCTCCATGCTCAGCATGGCCCTCCAGGCTACAGGCAATAGTGCAAACAGCACGGAGCAGACCGAAATAAACAAAGCCGTAGAATACATTTTACAAGCAAAAAACAACATGAACTTTGCCGGTTTCGAAAATTCGGTCGAAGGTAAAGCAAAAGTTCTTTCGCGCATAAACGGAGCAGCCATCGTTTTTAATGGCGAAGCACAGGCCGCCATCAACGAAGACCCCACGCTCCAATTCGTGATCCCCAAAGAAGGTTCATTTATGTGGGTTGACGCAATGCTGTTGAGCGCCAAAGCATCAAATGTTGCAGGAGCCTACGCCTTCATGAACTACATTTTGGATGCAAATAACGGGGCACGACTTGCAAAATTCATCAACTACGCAACGCCAAACAAAGCAAGCCTCAAAATCATCGACGACAATTTCAAAAACAACCGCGTTATTAACCCAAACAAGCAAGAAATCAAGCGCATGGTGTTCCTCACCGATCTAGGCGAAAAAGAAAAACTTTACGACGAAGCTTGGATGATTGTCAAAACGCGATAACAGCAAAACATTTACATACAAAAAAGCCCGCACCAGAACGAACTGAAGTGCGGGTTTGTTTATGCTTTTAGATTTGAATTAGTTGAACCAGAACGTCGCACCAATTTGGAAGCGCATATTCTTGAATCCAACATTCGGAGCATCGCTATAATCAACATCGTCATCTTCAAGAGCTGCAATTTTAACGATATCAATCATATTAGCAAAGCCCATGGTATAACGGAAAAACAAATCGAAATTAGGCATCACAGAAAAACCAAGTCCAGCGATGATACCAAAATCAATATCCTCTTGTATTTTTGAAGGAGTATCACTAGAAGCTTCCCGACCTTCATAGGAAAGGTCCATCGTGGAAACTACATTAAAGCCAACATAAGCACCAGCATCAATAAAGAATTGAGGTGCAGCAAAATAACGAACGTAAAGCGGAATATTTAAATAACCCAAACAATAAGTCCAGTTCAAGTCTGAGACTAATTCACGCTCACGGCTGATGCTACTACCAGAAAGTTCATTTTCATAAGACGAAATCATTTCAGCAAGATCCCAATCAACAGTGCGATAATCATACTCCAATCCAGTCACTATAAAAACATTCGGAGCAGCAGCAAACTTAACATTCAAACCGA
The DNA here is from genome assembly GCA_902776765.1 of Fibrobacter succinogenes. Classification (GTDB taxonomy): domain Bacteria; phylum Fibrobacterota; class Fibrobacteria; order Fibrobacterales; family Fibrobacteraceae; genus Fibrobacter; species Fibrobacter succinogenes_N. Next base: position 113,938 of record CACYRP010000001.1, on the reverse strand, counting down.
GTGTAAAACCAGGACCCCATCCAAAACCAAACTTATCTGAGTTTTCACCCCAGGCTGTACCCATGTTAAAAGCGGCATGACCGCCAAACTTTACGTCTATTTGGGATTTTGATTGAGCAAACACAGCACTTGCCACAACAAGAGCTGCAAGAATAATTTTTTTGAACATACGATCTCCTTTTTTAAATAAAAATTGAATTTTTATAAAAAAAGCTCACACTATTCAGCGTGAGCCTTTTCAAACATTTAAACGATTACATGAACCAGTAGGTTGCACCAAGCTGCAAGCGCATGTTCTTGGAACCTTTGCCATCCTTAATCATTTCAGTAAGGCCAAGAGCAAGGCGGAAGTTCAAATCGAGATTCGGCATAACATTGTAGCCTACGCCAGCAAGAATGCCAATGTCGATAGATTCCATAGCGTCGCCATAATCCACACTCGCCGACTGACCTTTAACTTCGCTAGTAAATTCAGCACTCAAGTTGATGCCCAAATAGAGACCTGCATCGATAAAGAACTGTGGATTGGCGTTAATACGAAGTGCAAGAGGAATATCCAAATACCACATGGAGAGCGTTTGTTCAAGGGTTTCGCCACGATACGTGTCTTCGCTAGTAATTCTACGAAGATCGATTTCCAAGCCCGGAACGAAAGACAACATGTCATTGATGCCAACCTTGAGATTAATGCCAGCATTGAAACCAGCGCCCCATTCGGCGTCACTCTTATCACCCCAAGCGGAACCATAGTCAAAAGCGGCACGGCCACCAACATTAACCGAGGACTGTGCGAAAGCTGCGCTAACGACGAGGGCTGCAGCGAGAATTATTTTTTTTAACATATTTTTATCTCCTTTTTAGATTGTATGGGCAATATAGTATAAAGCAATTTATAAAACAAGTTTTTTCATATATTTTTTTAATTTTTTCTACAGCTTAATATGTTTTGATTTTCACAAACAAAAAAAAGTCCCGACACGCGGGACTTCATCACAAAAATAACAGAAAATAATATTTTAATTTTAAACTTCTTCGGATTTCTTGATCGGAAGCGGAGCGAACGGCGGTTCGATATCCAAACAAATCGGACAATGGTCAGACCCTGTCACATTGCTCAAAATTTCGGAACTCACTACGTTCGGCATAAGCGCCGCATCGACAAAACCATAATCCAAACGCCAACCCACATTGCGTTCACGAGCGCCAAAGCGGTTTGACCACCACGAATAAGCATCACGGGTATCGGGATGCAGCGTGCGGAATGTATCGACAAAGCCATTTTCCACATACTTGTCCATCCAAGCGCGTTCAATCGGCAAGAATCCGCTCACGTTCTCGTTTTCCTTGGGGCGCGCAATATCGATTTCCTTATGGCATGTATTATAGTCACCGACTGTTACCACATGCTTGCCATCGCGCAGCCACTGCTTGCTATTTTCAAGGAAGGCATCGTAAAAACGGAGCTTGTAATCCAAGCGGTCGTCACCCTGCCCGCCATTCGGGAAATAGATGCAGTTGAGGACCCAATCTGGGAACACCAACTGGAGCACGCGTCCTTCAACATCGAATTCTTCGATATCAAAACCATAATTGACCGCATCGGGTTCAATCTTGGAATAGACCGCTACACCGCTATAACCCTTCTTGCGTTTGCAAGCGTTCCAGTAAGTGTAATAGCCTTCGCGGCTTGCGATTGCGGAGACCTGGCTTTTTTCGGCACGGACTTCTTGAAGGCAAAGCACATCGGGATCGGTCGCCGTGAACCAATCTTCAAAGCCTTTTTTCAGGACGGAGCGAATGCCGTTGACATTCCAGCTATAGATTTTCATTTTACATCAATCCCATTTTTCACGCCAAAGATAGAATATTTTTTTAAACTCCAAAGGGTTCGTGGGCGTACGCGCCACCAAAAGTTAACAAACGTTTACAAATAATAGGTTTTATGGTATTAATTACAGCATTTTTACTCATTTTCAAAAAAAAATTCGCAATTTTGCATAATAATCTTATATTTGATGGTATGAAGAATAAATTTTTGTTGTCATCTTGCCTTTTTGCCGTTTCATTCTTGGCCGGTTGTGCTGGTTCATCCTCACAAAATGGCGAAGACCTGGAAATTCCAACCAATCTTCCACCGATTTGCCGCGATATCGACTTTGTCGCGAACCCCGACATGCGTGAAGTCTGTGGAGTCCGTACGGCAAGCAGGCACAATATTGCTTATAAGAACATTCCTCAACAGCGCTACCTGATCAAGCCGTCCGAGACATCGATTGTCAAGACTAACGGAAAGCTTGAGTTGCGTTTCCAGAATTCGCTCCCGATCGACCTTGAAGGACCGATAACAAACGAGCTCGAATTCTCTCAAGAAAAGCGCCTCGAACGCATCAAGAATACTTACGATTATCACGAAATTACAAAACCAGGAATGGAACGTTTCCGCGTTTTCAAGATGGGAATTCCGACTGAAAAAGGTCACACGTATGATTTCTGTTTCCGTATTCCTGGAAGAAAGGGTAACGACAGGACCCGCAGCAAGGCTATGGGCGTGAACATCGAAATGATGTCTTGCTCCGAATTCGATAAAATTACATCGGACAAGTAATTGCGATTTTATTCTTCAAAGAGCAGCTCTCGCCGAGCTGCTTTTTTTGTATCTGCCCCCATAACATATACGGGGTGACACCTAGTGTCATTTTTTATCCAACGTAATTTGCTAAATTATCGGACGGTAAAAAAGTGAACGAAAATAAGTACATACATAACGCTCTGCGGCAGATTCACGTCGATACGCCCTGCTCGCCTATTTCCGGATTTTCGATTTCCGGACTAGCTACGTATATCCAAATTCCCGAACTTGATTTTTGCATTGACATGGGCGAATGCCCGCTTTCGGCGATTCCACTAGACCATGTGTTCTTGACGCACGCCCACGGCGACCACGCCCGCTGCCTGATGCGTCACCACAGCCTGCGCAAAATGATGGGCGTGGAACGCGACAGCGTCTATTACATGCCGGATTTCATCAGTGAAAATGCAAAGGCTTGGATTAAGGCCGAAGCGATGTTCGAAGGTGTTGGCGAAACAAAGTTCCGCTACCCGGAAATTGAACCAGTCTCCGCCGGCGAATTGCAATTTTTGCGCTACCGCAAAGACCTTGCGATCGAAGCATTCGAAGTCAAGCACTCCATCCCGACGATGGGCGGTACGCTTTATTTTTACAAGAAAAAACTCAAGGACGAATTCCTCGGGAAATCCGCTACTGAAATTATCGAACTGCGCAAGCAAGGAGTCGAAATCACACGCGAAGTTTACGAACCGCTCGTGAGTTTTATGGGCGATTGCCTTGGCGAAAGTTTGCTAGACAACAGCCGCGTTTTCCAGTCGAAAGTGCTGATTACGGAATGCACGTTCCTCGACGATGGCGAAGAAGCGATGAGCAAAAAGAAAGGGCACAGCCACTTGAAAGATATCGTGCATGCGCTGAACGAGCTCGACGACGAAATCAAGTGCGAGAAAATCATCTTGAGTCATTTCTCGATGAAGTATTCCGAGCGGCATATCCGCGAAATGCTCGACAAGAACATCCCAGAGAAGTTCAAAGAGAGGATCGTAGCGTTTATTTAGTAGGAAGTAGAAAGTAGGAAGTTAGAAGTTGGCAGTTGGCAGAACTTAGAACTTAGTTACTAGAGATAGCAATATAAACATTTCTAGTAACTCGGAACTTAGAACTTGGAACTATTAAAGTTACTAGTGATTCTAGAAATTAGGGTCATTCTCGACTGAGCGTAGCGAAGGAGGGAATCCATACTTTGCTAATTTGGAACTGTATGAATCCTCCTAGCGGAGGATGACGAGCAGAACTCGGAACTAAATTTTTATTTTAAGAAAAAAAACATTATGGCAGACGAAAACAACAACGAAGTATTGAACGAAGAAGAGAAGGCTCCGAAGGAAGTCGTGATTCCGGAGTTTTATCGCGATTTGAATCAAGACCCGCAGATGAAAGCTCTGTGGCATTACATATTCCGCACCAATGGCGACCGCAAGCCCATCAAGACACCGGATGGACTCCCGCACAAACTCGACTTCGACTGGAAAGACATGTTCCCGAACGAGAACGGTCATATCGAAGTAGAAATCGGAAGTGGTAAAGGCAATTTCATGACGGACTATGCCGAGAAGCATCCGGACCGTTTTATCATGGGTAGTGAATGGGACTATACATGGGCCGCATTCGCTCACGAACGCATGGAAAAGCGTGGAATCGTTGCACAAGGCAATGCAGCCATGTTACGCGGTGATGTTTTCTATTTCTTGCGCGACGCCGTCAAGTCCAACACGGTGGATACTTTCCACATGTATTTCCCGGATCCGTGGCCAAAGGAACGCCACCACAAGAATCGTTTGCTCCGTCCTGATTTTCTCGACGAAGTCGCTCGCTGCTTGAAACCGGGCAAACGCATTTTCTATTGGGGCACCGACCACAAGGAATACAACGAAATTGCACTTGAAACGTTCGACGCCTACCCGACCTGCAAAGTTATCGTCCGCAATACGGCGGAACCGACCGAAGGGATCATGACCGGATTCGAACGCAAGTACAAGAAAGAAGGCCGCCCGATTTATAGAAGTATAATTGAATTTGAGAAATAGGGATTAGGTGATAGGGATTAGGTGATAGGTAGAAAAATCGTGGCGTAGCCACCTTTTTAAGACGTGCAAAGCACGTGATTCTTTTCCTAAAACCTACAACCTATAACCTAAAACCAAGCACATTCTTTTGCTAATTTATCTAGTATGTTAAAGCAACTTACAATTAACGGTTTCACATTGATAGCGGAGGCAACGGTCCCTTTCCATGGGGGCTTTACCGCTATTACGGGTGAAACTGGCGCCGGCAAATCCGTTCTTATGAAAGCGCTCCGCATGGTTTGCGGAGACAAATCGCAAGCGTCCATGGTCCGCACGGGCGAAGAAAAAGCAGTCATCGAAGGAACGTTCGATATCAGTAACGATCCCGAAGTCAAGCAAATCTTGACAAGACTCGAACTCGATGACGACGACGAGCTCATTATCCGCCGCGAGATTTTAGAAAACGGGAAAGGCCGCGCTCGCGTAAACGGTTCTGTAGTAAGCCTTTCGGACTTGCAGGAACTCGGCGAATCGTTGATTCAAATGCACGGACAAAGCGAACAGCTTCTGCTGCGCGACATCCGCACACATGCAAAGATGCTCGATGAATACGCGGGCAACAGCGAGTTGCTTACAAACTACACAAAGAGTTATAATGCCTGGAATGATGTTCTTGCTGAAATCCAGCAAACAGAAGCCCACGCTAAAGACCTTGCTCAACAAAAAGATTTTTTGAAGTTCCAGTACGAAGAACTTTCAAAGGCAGCGCTCCGCGATGGCGAAGAAGAAGAGCTTGAAGACAAAGTCAATATTGCAAGCAAGAGCGAAGCCGAGCACAATCTGCTGAACGAAATTCAAGCGCTCATCGGTTACGATAACGGCATTCTCGAACAGGTCCAGAACCTTCAGTACAAATTGCGTTCCCTCGCACAAAAGATTCCGCATTACGAAGAAGACTTGAACGCACTCCTCGAAGTGGCAGACCCCTTCGAGGGAATCTGCAAGGATTTGCAAAGGCTCCGCCCAGCAAAGTCCATGAGCCCCGTCGAAATCGACCGGGCCAATTCTCGAATTGCGCTCATTCAAAAGCTCAAGCGCAAGTATCGCAGTGACGTAGCAGGGCTTATCGCGCTTACCGAACAACGTAAGCAGGAACTCGACAGCCTCGAAAATCTCGATGCCGACCTCGAAGAGCTCAAACGTAAAGCCGATGCGCACAAGGCCGAGACTGTTCGTCTCGCAGCAAGCCTCACCGAAAAGCGCCGCGAAGCGGCACTCCGGTTCGACGCTGCCGTGCAAGAAATCTTGCACAGCCTTGGCATGCCTAAAGCAAAATTCTCAACAAACATCACTGAACAGGCACCCGCACCCAACGGTTTCGACCGCATTGAATTTCTGCTTGCACCGAACCCGGGCGAAGGCGAGAAGTCTTTACAAAAGGCCGTGTCCGGTGGCGAACTCAGCCGTGTATTGCTAGCCATCAAGAGCGTCATGGCCGAACTCGACAAAGTTCCGCTACTCATTTTCGACGAAGTCGATTCTGGGATTTCGGGCGAAACAGGCAACAGCATTGGCGAAGCCTTGCGGAAATTGGGCAAGCACCACCAAGTACTTACCATCACGCACTTGCATCAAGTGGCCAGCCGAGCCGAAAATCAGCTCGCCGTGAGCAAAAAAGAAGTTGATGGAAGGACTTTTACGTCCATTATTGACCTCGACAAGAACGGTCGTATCGAAGAAATTGCTAGAATGTTAGGCGGATCTTCAGAAACAGTCCGCACTCATGCAAAGCAGTTGTTGGAGAATAATTTATGACAGAACCAGAAAATGCATCTGATGTTCGTATGCGTTCACGCATTTGGAGTATCATGCGTGCACTCGTCTTTATCTGTGTCATCGTATTCATCTGGGAGGGATGGACGACGATGGCCTGCTCTTTCGTGGGTATAGCACTTATCATGGGATGGGTCAACCTTTTCCAGTTGAAAAGCCAGGAAATCGAAAAGCCCTACTACAGACTTTGGCTCAACACGATTGACGGTTTTTTACAGTTTATCGTGATGGCTAGCATTTTTGCCCGCGACCTACTCCAAAACGAAAGTGTTGAAAAAATTTTAGGTGTCGGTTGCGCAGTTTTGCTCGGTCGACTCATTGCACACACGCTATTTTCATTAGGCGTTTTGCGAGAAGGAAAACAACTCCCCCGCAAACGCCGTTGGAGTAAACTTGCAAATCTCTCCGTAACAATCACGATGGGCGTCTATTTGTTGAATATCGAAAATTTACAACAAATTATGATGGTCGTTTCCATTTTGCTCATTGCAGCCTCTACCGCTGCATACGCTTATTGGTATTACCGCGACCCCGCACACCGCAAGCCGCTTTCGATTGCAAGCCAACTCACGATGAGCCGCATTGTGCTCACTCCGTTTTTCCTTTGGGTGTTCTTCTACGACAACGATTTGGATTACAGCAACAACAGCATCGTCTTTAAAGTGCTCGCGCTCGTGATGGTGCTTGGATTCATGCTCACTGATTATCTGGACGGCAAACTGGCGCGTTCCATGGGCGAAGTCAGCACTCTCGGCAAATATCTCGATCCGTTCAGCGACAAGATTTCGAACATGACCATTTTCATGTGCTTTATTGCAACGGGTTATGCTTCGGTGTGGATGGTCGCTTTGATTTACTTCCGTGAATCTAGCGTGGAAACGCTCCGCACGCTTGCTGCAAGCGAAGGGCTCATTATGCCCGCACGTCGCAGTGGCAAATGGAAAACGGCATTGCAAGGCATCGGCATTGTCGCCATTCTCCTTGGAGCCATCGACCCTGTACGCGCTTTGATTCCTGGATTCGAAAGTATTTGGCCGCAATTTCCTGTCGTTGTGATGGGCATCATAACAGCTATTACACTTATCAGCGGAATTGATTATTTCTACGCCAGCAAACACATTTTGAAAAAGTTCGTGTAACAAGAATTGATTGCTGTTTTGGCGAAATTCGACGAAAAAAGCATAAAAAAAACTTACTCTGACTTTTAATCGGCTATTGACTCTTGCCAAATCTATTATTATTTTCTATATATGGGACAACCTCGACGCGGGGTGGAGCAGTTGGTAGCTCGTCGGGCTCATAACCCGAAGGTCGCAGCGTTCAAGTCCTGCCCCCGCTACTAAAAAGACGCAGATTTCAATCTGCGTCTTTTTGTTTTGCGCAATAAGGATGTCCGAAAAAAATTGTCTCTCTGGAACCGAAGGTGATAGAGTCCATTATTTTTGTGGATGGGGCAAAGCCCCACCCCTCACGGCTCATAGCTACAACCAACAAACCTCTCTTAACCTTCACTGGATCCTTCGTCCCTTCGGTCCTCAGGATGACACATTCCTAATCACTAACCACCAACCACTAACCACTTCCTACTGTCTACTGCCTACTTCCTACTAATAACTATATTTATCGCATGTCTCGCCTTACAGAACAAGAAGCACTCGATTTATTTTTCAACGCACCGCTCGATGAACTTTGCGCTCGCGCCAATGCCGAAAAAGAAGCACGCCACGGCAAGTCCGTTTACTGGGTGAACAATCGCCAAATCAACTACACAAACGTGTGCGTTCTGCATTGCAAATTTTGCGCATTCAGCCGCATCAAGAAAGTTTCTCCGACGGCTTACGACTGGAATTACGAGACCATCCGCGACAAGGCTGCCGAAGCCATCGCCGGAGGCGCCCGCGAATTGCATATTGTTGGCGGACTCCATCCCGACCATCCGTTCGATTACTACATCGAGATGTTGCGCAAACTCCGCAAGGAATTTCCGTCAGCAAACTTGAAGGCTTTTACCGCTGTAGAAATTTGCCACTTCGCCAAGATTTCTGGCCAAACGCCCGAGCAAATCATGGCAACGCTCAAGGACGCAGGGCTTGACGCACTCCCCGGCGGCGGCGCCGAGATTTTAGTACAAAGTGTACGCGACAAGATTTGCCCCGGCAAGGAAACCGGCGAAGAATGGCTTGACGTTCACCGCGCTGCACACAAACTCGGCATTCCGACGAACGCCACAATGCTTTTCGGTCATATCGAAAAGATTGAAGACCGCATCGCGCACATGAAGATGCTCCGCGACCTGCAAGACGAAGCTCCCGGATTTTTTGCGTTCATTCCGCTCGTATACCACCCGGAACACAACGCGCTCCATCAAATTGTTCCGAACATCACAAGTGAAGAAGACATATTGCGCACGGTCGCCGTTTCTCGTTTGTTCTTAGACAACTTCCCGCACATCAAAGCTTACTGGATTCAAATGGGCATCGAAACTGCCATGAAGGCTCTCCACGCCGGTGCATCGGATTTGGACGGTACGATTATCGAAGAAAAGATTACGCATGCCGCAGGCGCCACAGTTCCCGTGGGCATGAGCCCAGAACGCATGAAGAGCCTTATAACAAAAGAAGGCCTCGTTCCTGTGGAACGAGACGCCTTGTACGAAAAATTCTCGTAAAAACAAGAAATAATGGATGGGGCAAGCCCCAACCTCTTTGGCTCGGTCATATCCATACAAGTATGGCCGCGACTCTCGCCTTATGAGGTTGTCTTCGGGCATTCGCCCTCAGGATGACAAAGTAGCAGCGGCGGCGCTTTTACGCGAGGACGCCGATTTCCTTGAGGTAACGGCCAAGGGCATCTTGCCATGTCGGGAGCGGCTTAAAGCCTGCTTCCACAAGCTTGCTCTTGTCCAAACGGCTATTGAACGGACGTGCGGCTTTAGAAAGCCCGTATTCCGCCGTCGTCACCGGCAACACCTTCGTCGGGAGGCCAGCCTGCTTGTAGATTTCCTTGGTGAATTCGTACCAGCTGATAAATCCACCTTCGTTCGTAGCGTGATAATAGCCGTACTTGTCCGTTTCAATCATATCGACGAGGAGACGGCTCAAGTCGAGCGTGTAAGTCGGCGTTCCGATCTGGTCGTAAACAACGCGGACAGTATCGTGAGACTCGCCCACCTTAAGCATCGTCTTGATGAAGTTCTTGCCATTCAGGCCGAACACCCAAGCAATACGCACTATGAAATACTTTTCGAGAGTTCCACTAACAGCGAGTTCGCCCTTGAGCTTGGATTCGCCATAAACGTTGAGCGGCTCGTAATCTTTGCAATCCGGCTTCCACGGAGAAGTGCCACGACCATTAAACACGTAGTCTGTACTGATGTAAACCATCTTCGCATCGATTTCTTTTGCAACGCGAGCGATGTTTTCTGTACCTTCAGCATTAATCGCAAAGACCTTAGCTTTTTTGTCTTCATCTTCGGCAAGGTCCACGGCAGTCCAAGCAGCGCAATGCACAATCACATCGGGTTTGACACTCTTGATCGTTTCAGCAACAGCGGCAGCATTCGTAATATCCATCGGCACGTAAGGCATAGTCGTAACAGCGCTTCCGTCGGCAACTCCAGAATACGCAGGAGCAATATCGCTACCGACCCCTTCGTATCCGCGCTTTGCAAGTTCATTCATTACATCGTGGCCCAGCTGGCCACCAACACCCGTCACTAAAACTTTCATAGAAAAACCTCTAACAGGAAAGATAGTAAATAGATGGCAGAGTTTAGAACTTAGAACTTAGATCTTAGAGTTTAGAATTTAAAAGTTAGAAGTTACTAGTTACTGAGGACGCTTCGCGACTTGGCTTGTTCACAAAAGATGGCGGATCCGAATCCGCCATGACATCACCATCAGCCCGTCATGATGTTGTTCTGTAATCATTTAATGAACGAAGCCATAACGACCAATGACTAACAACTAATGACTAAAAGAACATATTTCCAAAGCCAACGATAACGCCAGCGAACACGACACTCACCATGGTCATGAGTTTAATGAGAATATTGAGCGAAGGGCCAGCTGTATCCTTGAACGGATCGCCCACGGTATCACCCACAACCGCAGACTTGTGCGTATCGGAACCCTTGCCGCCGTAATTGCCTTTTTCGACAAACTTCTTCGCATTATCCCAAGCACCACCAGCGTTATTAAGCATCGTCGCAAGCGCAAAGCCACAAGCAAGGCCTCCAGCCAATAGCCCAAACACGCCTGCAACGCCCATCGTAAGCCCAACAAGCACAGGCACGACAACCGCAAGAATCGAAGGAAGTACCATTTCATGTTGCGCCCCCATCGTCGAGATTTCAACACAACGAGCGTAATCCGGTTTCCCTGTTCCAAACATGATTCCCGGAATTTCGCGGAACTGGCGGCGCACTTCTTCGACCATCGCACTTGCCGCACGGCCCACCGCCTTGATGGTCAAAGCGCAGAACACAAACGTCATCATCGCACCAATAAACAGCCCACCCAATAGCATTGGGTTCATCAAATTCAAGTTGTAAATTTGCATAAAGTCCGCATAGCTTACTTTACTTGCAACCATGCCAACTAAATCGCCGTTTTCAGCAATCGCACGCGTTCCACCATCGAGGAACTTCACTCCAGCAACACTCGAAAGCGCACTTGCCAAATCGTTTACGCTGTTCGCAAAAATTACGGATCCGACTTTCCAAATTCCCTCTGCAGATGACGCCAAATGCCCAAGCCAGAATTTCACTTCTTCGACATACGATGCCAAAAGCGCCATTGCCGTAAGCGCCGCAGAACCAATGGCAAAGCCCTTGCCTGTTGCAGCAGTCGTATTTCCGAGCATATCCAGTTCATCGGTACGTTCGCGCACTTCGGGAGCAAGCCCCGCCATCTCGGCGTTTCCACCCGCATTATCGGCAATCGGTCCAAAAGCATCTGTCGCAAGCGTTATGCCAAGCGTACTCAGCATGCCCACCGCAGCAAAGCCGACACCGTAAAGTCCCATTGCCATATCGCTGAAACCGCCAGCACAGCCAAACGCACAGACAAGACCCACCACGATGGTCACCACCGGAAGCCCCGTCGAAAACATGCCTACCGAAATTCCATCAATAATCGTAGTTGCAGCACCAAGCCTCGCCTGATTTGCAATCCCGCGCGTAGGCGCATAAGCGTCCGAAGTAAAATATTCCGTAAACTGCCCAATGAGAATCCCCGCCGCAAGCCCCGAGAGCACAGAACCAAATATTCCCATCGAAATAAAATCCATTTTGACAAGCACCAAAAGCGCTATAAGAATAAGCACCGAGGAGCCAAGCGTTCCCGTCAAGAGCGAATGCAACAACGACTTGGTCGTAGCGTCTTCGCTTGTACGTACCGCAAAAATTCCAACGATAGAAAGGACAATCCCGATTGCAGCCACCAGCATCGGCGCAATCACAAGTTTCAAACCGCCCATCGGGAGAGCCGCCCCAAGCGCTGCGGTCGAAAGAATGGAACCGCAATAAGATTCGTAAAGGTCGGCACCCATGCCAGCCACATCGCCCACATTGTCGCCCACATTATCTGCAATTGTCGCCGGATTACGCGGATCATCTTCCGGGATACCCGCCTCGACTTTACCCACGAGGTCAGCACCGACATCCGCCGCCTTCGTGTAAATTCCGCCACCCACGCGGGCAAACAGCGCCTGCAACGAAGCACCCATGCCAAACGTAAGCATGGTCGTCGTAATTTCTACCATTTTTGCATGGGCCCATTCGGCGTTAGCAACCAAGTCCGCATTCCAAGCGCCAAGCGAAAGTTTAGACGCAATGTCGGCACCAAAGCCCCAAACATTGTTGTCGTAAATGTAATTGAGCAAAAAGAACCAGGCCGAAATGTCTAAAAGCCCAAACCCCACAACGATAAGCCCCATCACGGCACCGCTTCTAAAAGCAATGACAAGCCCGCGGTTCAAGCTCGACATGGCTCCATTCGCCGTTCGGGAACTCGCATACGTTGCAGTCTTCATCCCCAAGAAACCGCAAAGGCCACTGAAAAAGCCTCCGGTCAAAAACGCAATCGGCACAAACGGGTTCTGGATTCCAAGCGCCGCCAAAACAACAAAAACAACGAACAGCACTACAAAGACCACCGATATCGTCCGGTATTGCTTTTTGAGGTAAGCGTAAGCTCCTACGCGCACATAATGAGCGATTTCCTTCATCTTATCATTGCCTTCGGGGGCGCGTTTCATAAAACGATAAAAGAAGAGAGCCATTCCCAGAGCAATAAGCGCTGCCACTGGGATAAAATACCAATAAGACGGAATCGAAAGCATAAAAACCTCGCTTTTCAGATATCTATCGGCATGGGTAGTATCAAAAATAAATCTATAATGGAAAATTTGAAAAGGCGCTTACTTTTCTATTTTTTACGTTCGATGTTAGAATCGTTAAATTTTCATTTTTCAGGCTACGACTGGCTGCTGATTTTTATGGTCACCGCCCTCGGGACCCTCAGCGCCTACCTCAAGGACCCGCAGCTCAAGGCCGTTACCGCCACCATCCCCATCCCTTGCGGTTTTGCCTACATTGCAGTGGGCCTCCCTATGGGTACAGAGAACGCGGTTTCTGGATTTATGTGCATGTTATATGTACATATTGTACGCATTTTGCACTACAAAGTCAAAGTGCCAATCGTCGCCTCCATCATCGCCGGGCTTGCCTTTTTTGTGGCACTCGGAACATTCCTGCACTCACGCATTCCCCAAGGCGAAGCTTACTTTATTGGAGCCTGCATTTTTGACTTTATTATTGGCGTTATCTTTTTCCAAAAGCAAAAGTACAAGTCCGGCGTGCGCTACAAGACCCCGCTCCCGATTTACATCAAGGCACCCGCTATTGCAGGCGTTGTTTCGGGCCTTATGCTTATCAAGCGCTTGATGGGTGGCTTTTGCACCAGTTTCCCGATGATGAACTCCATCGTGAGCTACGAGAGCCGTTTTTCGCTCGGGGACCAGTGCAGGCAACTCCCGCTATTCCTCATCGCAGGACCGTTTATGTTCGTGACAATGCGCTATGTGGAAATTGGTTTTGGACTCAACCACTGGATTGTACTTTTGATTGGCTATGTTGTCTTTGCCACCATTTATTGGCCGCTGAACAAAGAATTAAAGCGCAGAAATGAGATTAACTATAATGGTGATAATAGGAAGTAGGAAGTGGTTAGTGGTTGGTGGTTCGTAGGCAGTGGTTGGTGAGTAATTTTAGAGGGGTTTTGAAAAAATTTACTTGAAGAAATGGGTCTGCGAAAATAAATTTAAAGAGATAAAACAAGGATTTTTTCGAAATGCATAAATTTTCACGTATTTCTTTAGCTTTTAGCGGAGCCCTCCTATCGGCAGCCCTTTTGGGCGCCTGCGGTGACGATGCATCGCCCACCATCTTCAACACGGCAGCACAGAGTTCCAGCGACCAACAACCGGCTCAGATTTCCAGTTCTTCGACTGAACAACTCCCAGCAAGTTCCGCTGACGCTGCAAGTTCCAGCTCAGAAACTGCAGTCAACCAGTCCAGCTCCTCCGTAACACTGTTACCGCCATCTAGTTCTTCGGCAACACCGACCGACCCGACCTGCGTTGAAACGCCTGTCGCTACAATCGCCATTGACTCCATCGGACTTGCAGACATCGCCGACGTGTTCAAGACAGTCCGCTGCAACGAAAAGGCTGTTTTCGTAATCCGCCACGGCGAACGCGACAGATCCCAATTTGACAAGGAAACCCCGCTAACCTATTGGGAAAACGAACCCGACTCCACCAATGGAGAACCATCCGATGGCGTTCGTCAAGCAATTGCCGTCGGAAAAAAACTCATTAGCGCCGACGAATTCGTATACACCCACACCAAATACCTTCGCACGGAACAAACATGTTTCTACATCGCGCAAGGCCGCGGACAACAAACATTCCCGCACGATTCTTCGGAAATTTACTCCATCAGCTGGTACAAAAAGGACAAAGATCGTTATAAATTCTACGAAGACTCAACCAAAAACGTGCGCATCGTCATTGCCGGTTGGGCCTACGACAACCTTTTCTCCGACGCATTCTACGATTTCAAGGAAAAGACCGAAGAGATTGTCAAGACGCATATCGCACCGGACTACGCTTCCATGAGCAAGTTCCGCGTCATTTGCTCCCACGACGACTTTATCCTCCCGCTCTCCGTTTACGCATCAAACGGTACGGTAAACTATAGATTCCACGATCCGGCATCAAGACACTGGCCGTACTTCCTCACTGGCGTTGCCGTCATCATCGACGACAAGAACCAGATTAGATATGTTCCGTTTAAAGGACTCGGCACCGGCGCGGAATAACGATTCGTCATTCCCGCGAACGCGGGAATCTATTTTTTCTTTACGGATCCTCACCTTCATGAGGATGACGTACGGCTTCAATTGCCACCCTCGATTTAGTCGAGGGTCTTTTTGTATATAGCGTTTTTTCGGGAATCGCATATGGCGTTCGACGATTTTCATCAAAATGTTCTCAAAAAGTTTCTCATTTTAACATTTATGTAAGAACCACTTTTCTAATTTTTATCTATATTAGCTATAGTTGCAAAGGTTTAATTGTTCTCAAAATTTCAACGGAGACGATATGTTTGGTAAAATTTCAATAATCGGCATCGCCGCCTTGTCCGCACTTGCCACAAACGTAAGCGCCGAAAAGTACGAATGGGGCAACGTGCGCTTTGACGGCGGCGGATTCGTTTCCGCTGTAATGTTCCACCCGAAGGCTGAAAACGTCTTGTACGCCCGCACCGACGTGGGCGGCATTTACCGCTTTGACTTTGAAAACAAAACCTGGATTCCGCTGATGGACTTCATCTCGGAAAACGACAAGGGTCTTTACGGCACCGAAGCTTTCGCTCTCGACCCCAACGACCCCAAGCGCATTTACGTGCTGGCAGGAACCGGCTATTTTAGCAAGGGCCGCACGGCCGTGCTCCGCAGTGAAGACTTCGGCGCCACCTGGGACACTAGCTATGTGGAAATGCTCGCCCACGGTAACGGCATGGGCCGCCAGACCGGCGAGAAGCTCGCCGTGGACCCCAACAAGGGGAACATCATCTTCTGCGGTAGCCGCACCAAGGGCCTTTACAAGAGTACCGACTACGGCAAGACCTGGACAAGCGCCTACAAGGTCGCCCTTTCTACCGCCACAGAATCCAGCCTGAACGGCGTGAACGGCATCAGCTTTGTGATGTTCGACGAATCGCAGGGCAAGAACGCCGATGGTTCCACCAAGACCATCTACATCGGCATTTCCGAAACCAAGGATAATTTGCAAGTCAGCCACGACGGCGGCGCTACTTGGGAAGCTATCAAGGGCGCCCCCACTGGACTCATGCCCCACCGCGCAAAGATTGTTGACGGTGACATGTACGTGACGTTCGCCGACGGCCCCGGTCCGTATAACATTGCCAGCGGTGGCTTTTACAAGTACAACATCGCTGGCGGCACGTGGACGGACCTCACCCCGAGCGATTCCGTGGAACACGAAGGCAGCACCACCAAGAGCTACGAAAAGGACAAGAGTTCTTACGGCGGCGTCGCCATTGACCCCAAAGACAAGAACCACATTGTGATTTCGACACTGGGCAAGTACACCGGCCGCCACGTGACCAAAGACGAAAAGGAAAACTATGGCGACCGCATCTATGCCACCACAGACGGCGGCAAGACATGGAATCACGGTCAGCACTACAACGACATCCCGAACATCGATGCGAACGGCACCGATTGGATTCCGGGCAACGCCATCCACTGGGCGGGTTCTCTTGAAATCAACCCGTTCAACAACAAGCAGGCCTGGGTCACTAGCGGTAACGGCATCTTCATGACCGAAGACGTCTCTGCAAAGGTTCCTCTCTGGAAGTTCATGTCCAAGGGTATCGAAGAAACTGTGCCCCTCGACATCGTGAGCATTCCGGGAGGCCCGCTGGTCACCGCTATTGGCGACTACGACGGCGCCGTTTATACAGACATCAAGCAGAGCGCCCAGCGCCACAAGCCGACCATCGGCACCACCGAAAGCATGGGTTATGCCCCGCTCACCGGAAGCTTGGTACGCACAGGCGTGATTACCGTTTATGGCAAGTACGATTCTCAGAACTTCAACGTGATGTACCGCAGCGACGACATGGGCAAGACCTGGGATAGCGTAAAGACCTCGCTCAAAGGCCCGAAAGGCTTGGTGGTACTTTCCGCTGACGGCAAAATCATGTTGCACCGCCCAGACCAGGGCGCCACCGTTTACCGCTCCGATGACAATGGCGCCTCTTGGACCGCCGTTGAAACCGGCACCCAGACAAACTATTCCCGCATTGTTGCTGACCCGGTGGACCCCAAAACGTTCTACGTCATGGGCGGCATGGGCTCGCTTTACAGATCTACTGACGGCGGCAAGACTTTTGCAGAAGCTGAAGCCCGTTTGCAGAACGAACAGGCTGGCGAATACTACAACGGCGGTGGCCTCATCCGCACCGTTCCTAAGAGAGAAGGACATCTGTGGGTCCCCATGGACCAAGCTCAAGTCTGGCAGCCCAAGGGCTTCACGGAATATGGCCTCGCCTACACTGAAGACGGCGGCAAGAGCTGGAACCGCTGTGAAGGCGCTTCAACCGCAATCGCCGTGGGTATCGGCAAAGCTAAGGAAGGAGCCGACTACGAGACCATCTTTATCTGGGGAGCAGCAAAGTCTGGCGATCCGATTGGCATTTACCGCAGTACAGACAAGTGCAAGACTTTTGAACGCGTCAATGACGACATGCACCAGTTCGGCGGTCCGGGTAACGGAAATTTTGTACAAGGCGACATGAACAACTTTGGCGTTGTGTACATGAGCACTGTCGGCCGCGGCACAATCGTCGGCGCTCCGGAAGGCACCAAATTTGTCGAAGTTCCGCCGACAAGCCTCAACAAGATTACGCGCAGCATTGGCAAGGCAACGCTTGTCCAGCAGAACCGCACTTTGCAGGTTAGCGTACCAAGCGAAAGCAAGCTTGAAGTTATCGCGCTGAACTGCAAGACGCTCCTCACTGCAGACGTGAACGGCAACAGAAGCGTAAGCCTCAAAAAGCTCCCGAGCGGCAAGTACATCGCAAAGGTTGTCGGCGCTAACGGCAAGTTGCTTTTAAAAAAAGCGATTGCGATTAAATAAAACGCATTAAAGGAGATGCCCGCTCAAGGCAGGCATGACAACAACAAAAGTTTCAATAATCATCAATCCCACACTTCAAAAGGCTAGAGTCCAAAGCGAATGCTTGCAAACTCTGGCCTTTCTCACATCAAACGCCAACAGTATTTGTCAGAACCCTTTGAGTTGAAGCTTTGATTGTCTATTTTGAATAACGATATTCGAAGAACCTTTGAATGCAGATGTACCGTTTATTTTATACAATTTATCTACACCATTATTCTTTTTTGATTTGCGAATCACGGATTGTACAGAAGAACCAACACCATCTGGGCAGCCTATAGTGCGCGCCATTTTACGAGGTTCAGGCAGCGAATCAAAGACAAAAGAACCATTATTCTGATAAAAGCATCCGATCTTATAGTTACAAACAGAATGAGTAACTCCACAAAGAGCCGTTACGACATTTTCCCTTTTATAAAGAAAATAATCAGAAAAATATATCTCAGGTAAAGAATCAAGATAATCTAAATACGCCAAATATTCCTTGTATGCCTGTTCACTTAAATATTCAAGGCTATCCGTATTATATGCTTTTACGGAATCCAAAAAATCCCTCTTTACTTTTATATCCCCCGCTCGATTGTTTGCATGCAGCAAATATTGAGCATGCGAAGAATCGAATTCTAATTTTGTAAATTTATCTAAAGATAGTGGATTACCCTTTTTCAATTCCATATTCAACGAATCAATACCCGAAAAATCCGTTAAAACCCATATATTATCATGTTTCTTACTATTCAAATTTTTTCCGATAGAAAACCTTGTATAATACGGAGACGTACAACACGGTCCATCCCAACCGCTTTCTACATATAAATAAACGCCATCAATGGAATCTCTCGTTGAATAAGAAAAGCTATATCCCCAATCGTTACTTAAATTGGTTATATCAAAATATCCACTCTCCAGTGATGTCGCAGCAACCGAATTACTACCAGAAGCTAGAACAGAATCTGCCATAGATAAAATCATCATAAACAGAATACTATGGAAACGATTCATTTTTAATCTCCTTTCTTATATGGTGGGAAAAGGACTTGAAGCACCCCATAAGGAACATGTTCAACTTTACTTATAGAATAACCCCATCCCTGACTATTGTCATCATTACTAAATACAATCTTTAAAGTTAATTCAAAGATCTACTTATCCCCAACAAACGAACGCTATTTTGGTCATTTCTAGTTCCATACCGGTGATAAGTAATGCTAACCTTAAACTTTTCATTAGACGCATTAATAATGAAAGCCGTATTCACTGCAAAGGTGACTGCACTTACATTATCAACCGGTCCCTCTTCTAAATAAGGAGCAAGCGTATTCGTAGAAACACTTGTATTCAAACTAAAATCACTATTTAAAGGATGCGTGATAAAAGATGTCGATTCCATTTCCGTTTTCCTGCACATTGAATTTTTTCCCAACGAGAAACGCACTCCACCTGAAGCTTCGGTTGTCACTCCACATACATACCCCTCCGCACGGCACCATCCCAAAGGAAGATTCACATCTGTATTTTCTTGAGTCGTACCAGGATTGCATTTTTCCGTAGACGCAGCAAAACAAATTACAGAAATTGCAAGAATCGCAAATAGGATTTTTTTTCATTTTATCAATTACCTTTTAGTTGAAGTTTCAATCGTTCTTTATTTTGAACAACAATATTTGAAGAATTCTTGGTTGTTGGAGTTCCATTAACTTTGTAGATTGGCAAATTCATAAAATTATTTTTATGTTTAAAACGAGTCAAGCGAATGAAAGGAATAGATTGCATTGAGCAGAAATTTTCGGGAACCATTTTTGCATCAGGAAGTTTATCAAAATTCAACGTACCGTCATCTTGGAATTCACATTGAATAGCATAGGAATCATCACAACCTAATTTAAGCAATTCAATATTGCATAAAGCATTGTATTCAAAGCTACCACTATTTTTTCTATAGATAAAATACATTCCTGTCAAGAAATCATAAGAAACTCTTAAATCAAAAAAGTGATAATTATCAAGATTATAATCGCCTAATTTCACCAATTCAAAATCACTAATTAAAAAACTCTCTAATGATAATTTTCTTTCACAAACATATGTAGAATCCCAACGGCAATTCGACATGAAAAAATAAACTGAATCTCTAGATTCATTCATTTTATCAGAAAAAATAGGAGTCCACTCCATTCCAAAACTATTTTCAACAGTTTCATAACAACGTTCTCTCTTGGCACGATCTTGGTAATTAAAAGATAATCCATATTCTCTATAATCCCCCAAATACTCGCCATTAAAAAATGGCTTAATCCAAGGTTCACCTTTATCCGTCCAATTATGGTTCGGAAACCAAAAGCCACCATACCCGTCACAGCTTCGCAAATTCGCTTCCCATGTTTTTGCAAACGCAACTGAACCCAAAAGCAAGAATAACACCATCAAATATTTTTTCATATTAATCTCCTTTCTTGTATGGAGAAAATAAAACTTGAAGCACCCCGTAAGGGACATGTTCAATTTTACTTATGGAGTAACCATAACCTTGACTTTGGTCATTGTCACTATCTAATATAATCTTTAAAAATTTCGTTTTTACAAGAACGCATTGGTTTGCTAAAGAATTTCCCGTGTAATCACCTATCAATTGATTCCATTCATTGTAAAGATAAATGTGGTCTCCAGCTCCAAGGGACGTTTCAGGTCCGAAAGTCACATAGTGCTCCAAGTAATCCCCCAAAGGAAGAATCTCTGATGTCTGCATATTCGGTAAATAAGGATGTTTGCCGTTATCCATAGGCTCATTTTTTACACAATTCTGCAGTTTTCTCCAATTGTAGCCAAGTCGGATATTCTGGTGATGTTTTGGGAAGCTTTTGCGAAAAAGCTTTTTTCCATTCAACAAGACATTCTTTTGTCAAGAGATATCCACACTTTAATTCAATCGGATAAAAAACTTTCAATTTATTTTGAACACTTTCTAAAAGAGGCTGGGAGACATCCTTTTCAACTAAAGACTCATCAGATGGTAAAGATATTCTTTTCCGGTTTCGTTTAATGGTGTTGACAGTAGCTAGTTCATGGAAAATCCAAGGTGAAAAGGTCCCATTTTGGGTATCTTCGAGAGTATATGAATTAGATGATTTCAGAAAAATAAAACATTCGGCAGAATCTATCATTTGCGTCAAAGCATGACTCAGCATCATGTGTACATGGGCAGTACTGCTATTTCTGTCCGAATAATTGTAAAATTTTTCGTCATAATCACACCCATAACTTCTTTCGTCAACGCAAAAGTCATCATCGATTTTTTTTTGCAAATCGCTTATACAGCCCCACAGCTCTGAATCGACAAAGGCTTCGATTTCAAAATGAACCTTTAGCCAATGTGCAAATTTTAAGACATTTTGCTTATCCTTACCAGAGTGTGATAAAAAAACAGAACAATTGGCAGAAGGGAAAAAAAGTTTACATAATTTATCGCTATTTAGCTTTTTTTTTATCGCCTCGGATAATTGCTAGTAGTTCAGCCTCGATAGCACTTTTTTAGACTCTTCATACAAAGGCTTGGATGATTATTCATTTATTAAATCACTGATTTTATTTAAATTGACCGCAAAAGCTTTAAACATAAGTTCTTCCCTTTTTATTAATTTAGACAATAATACTTATGTTGTCAATAATAAAAGACAAGTAATTTTTTAATCATAAAATTTCATAAAAACGTCAATCAAATATTTTTAGATTCCCTTTAAATTACTACCTTTTTGAAAGCGGGAACAAAATCATGCAAGATATCACGTTTAAAATTATTGCGCGTATCAAGAGCGACTTTCCAGAAAAGTTTGGCATTCCGCGTCAGAGTGGCATTGTGCAGAATTTGCGTTCCACGATTCGATTTGAGCCGGAGTTCCGCAATGCAGACGCGCTTCGCGGCCTTGAAGGTTTTAGTCACTTGTGGATCATGTGGATATTTTCAGAAAACATCCGCAGCACCTGGAGCCCAACCGTGCGACCACCAAGACTCGGAGGCAACAAGCGCCTTGGCGTTTTCGCCACACGTTCGAGTTTTCGCCCGAACCCGGTCGCGCTCTCATGCGTAAAAATCGAGCGCATTGATATCGACGGGCCGGAAGGGCCCGAAATCGTCGTCTCCGGCGCCGATTTGATGGACGGAACGCCCATCGTCGATATCAAGCCGTACCTGCCTTACACGGACGCCCACCCCGAAGCCACAGGTGGCTTCGCCGAGGCCGTCCGTCAAATCAAAGTGCACGTAAAGCCATCCGAGCAACTGAACAAATTGCCCACGGAAAAGCGCAGCGCCCTCATTGAAGTCCTAGAGCAGGACCCTCGCCCAGCATACCAGAACGACCCCGAGCGCATTTACGGATTCAACTTTGCCGAATTTGAAGTCAAGTTTAAAGTCGTTGGCGACGAGCTGGAAATTGTGAGCATTGCATAATAGATGGCGGGTCCCCGGAACATGCATGAGGCAGGCTCAAGCCCACCATGACGCTGATAACTTGCGTTGTAAAGACATACCCGCCATGACGTTAGTGACAAACCATGCTCGCCTTGACGCAGGAGGCAGCGTACGAAAAGAGCCCCGTGTAAAAACACGGAGCCCTTAGCAGTGAGGAGAACTTTTATTTAGACAAATCTAACCGTTTTGTAATGCGAGAAGAAGCCGATTGGACACTTAACATATAAACGCCCGACGGAATTTTCTCTCTTGCGAAATGAATGTTATTCGTACCCGGTTTCATCAATTCGCTAACACCAGCAACCTCGTTTCCTAGCACGGAATAAAGCCGAACTTTAACTTCACCATTGCTAGCAACCGTCACCGGTACATTAAGATAACCATGATCAAACGAAACCTTGCCCACGCTCAATGACGGTGCGGCATTTCCAATAACGATCGCGCCTGCCGTAGAACTGCCGGGATTATGACTATCGCTGCTATGATGGCGCGATCTCGAAGAACTCGACCGAACATTAGATGAGCTGGACCGCGCTACAGACGAACTAGATTCTTCTGCAACAGGCCCCTTGCTACTGCTAGATTCCGCAGACACCGGTTTAATTTTGTCGCCAAGCACTTCAATCATCTTTTCGGCATAGCGCTTGCCAAAATCGCGGTATTCCTGCGAGGTAAAGTGGACATTCTGCCCATCGCCCAGCGCCTGATTAAAGCCTTCAGACGAGACGACGTAAAAATTCTTGGACTGCTGCGGGAGTTTGGCAATATTGTTGTTCGCACCCCTGCTAGAGCCACTGCGCAACACTTCGCCCGCAAGGAACGGCACATCATTGCCTAACCCTAAATCCTTGATAATGTTGTCGTAAACCTTTTTGACCTTGGAGGGCCATTGACCGTCACCGGCATCCGTTTCGCCCTGGTGGAAGATGATTCCCTTAATGACACCTTCAGCTTGCGCCTTCTTTGCCATTTCAATCAAACGACCATAAGGATTACCGCCGTACTGGTTAATATAGCCAGTCATCCAACTCTGCGTTGTCCTGACGGAATTGATATAGTTCTGATAGCCATCCTTATCAAACAGCTGGATACTGCAACCCGCAACAGCAACAACGATAACACCAACCTTGATTTGCAAATCGGTCTTTTCGACCATGGTGCGGCCAAAATAGTCCGTAGGGCCGAGTTTTGCATTATTACAATGCGCAAGCGGCGGCGTAGCCTTGGCCCATTTCCCCTTGGTCTTGCCGGAACAGGAACCATTATCGGCTGACCAAAGAATCTGGAATCGTTCATCAACAGATTTATCCTGGTTTTCGATACTGCCCTGACCTTCCATATTCGACTGGCCAAAAGCGAGATAAATGTGGAAATTCGGGTCCGGAGCAGCTTGAGCCGACACGGCTAGCCCCAAACCGAAAAACAAGCCCACAAAACGCGAGACTTTCATCTAACACTCCTTGGGGCACAATGTGCCCCCCAACAACATTCTCTAATATATTTCCATATTCCAAGCAATTGTTAAATCTTTGGAAAATCGCGTTGTAGTGTTCTGCAACATCAAATTTTTTATTTATATTCCAACTAAAAGAGGATTTTTATGACAATCAAAATTTTGGCATCTCTCGCTTTGGCGACAACCCTGTTCACCGCCTGCGGCGACAACGCAACAAC
Organism: Fibrobacter succinogenes; assembly: GCA_902776765.1. Classification (GTDB taxonomy): domain Bacteria; phylum Fibrobacterota; class Fibrobacteria; order Fibrobacterales; family Fibrobacteraceae; genus Fibrobacter; species Fibrobacter succinogenes_N. The sequence goes on along the minus strand of CACYRP010000001.1, from coordinate 90,057 downwards.
ACCCCCGCCGACCAAAGCCGAACAATGCGCCGCAGGGCTTTCCGCAGATTGCGTTTTAGGCACTTGGAGCCTTCAAGGCCCTACCATACAGAGAACCTACGGAACTGACGTCGTTACGCTTATCGATCCGAGCCATGATTTCGGTGCAAGCCCGGCAACACTCCGATTCTACGTTGACGAAAAGCAACAAACAAATAAATTTGAATTTAAAAATTCTGAAGCAAGCAAAGCCGTAGAATGCAAACCCGTAAAAATCTACGGAACCTGGGACATTGTCGGAACATCGCTTCACCTTTTGGCAAAAACCGGTAACGATTGCATGGCCGCAAGCGATGAGACCATTCCGGTCGATGTATCGGTTGTCGGCGGCCAAGTCACCATGACGCTCAAGCAGATATTCTTCATGGAACCGGAAATGAAGGAGTCCGATGCCGTAGAAAGAAAAACGGCCACCGAAGTTTACACATACATTGCAACAAACTAAAAATATAACCTGATTAACACCAACGATTGCGTTCGTATTCTTCGAGCTGTTTCAGCAAAAGGTTACATTCTTTTTCAACGCGCGAGTCCTTGAGGCTCGCCTTTTTTAATGTCTGCCGAGCCTGCACCATCATGGTTTGCTTTATGCGAGCCATAAACGCCGAAACCGTTTCGCCAGGAGAGCGCACAAAGCCCATTCGAGCCAAGCGCTTTTCTGTAGATTCAAGCAACGAAATCCAACGTACCGCATTTTTTGAAACTGTAATTGAAACTTTATTGCGACGGTATTTGCGGAACCTCATTCCTGCAAAAACGGCAAGCAATACAGATAAAATCACATAAGGCACAGGGCCAGAAACAAAGCGCTCCGAAGTCGCCTGCCAGCTATCGACGACACGACGCCATTCACCATCTTTAAGCAGATGGAGCACATACGAAACGCGCCCCTTAAGCCCTTCCACTTTTTTCGAGAACCAAGACGATTCCGCAAACGCATTCACAAGAACCGGCGGAGTCGGGTCAAAAATATACCACTTGTGGTCTATATAAACTTCAACCCAAGCATGGCTATGGCGACGACGGAACGTCACGTAAGGGCGACCTTCGACATGTTCCGGATGCGCAAAACCAGTCACGTAACGCGCCGGAATTCCCTGATGGCGCAAAAGAAGCGTTGCAAGCGTCGCATAATATTCACAATAGCCTTCCTTATTTTTCCAGAAGAGCGCAAGCAAGTCTTTCATATTCGAAACACCTGCGTTCATCGAAGTTCCAGCAAAACCTCTGCGCCACGACACTACATACGAATATTTGAAATTTTTAATAAAATAACTTTCAATAGCCTTTAGATTTTGAACAGCAAATTGCGATTCAGATTGCGGTTCTGAAAAAGCCGCGGAATCAGAATTTGCAGAATTAACGTTTTCGAAATTGCGAGTAGGAAGCGCCATCGCAGCCGCTACAGAATCCAACAAATTCAAATCTTTTTCTGGAATTTGCAAGAACGCAGAATCAACTTCATCCGACGACGCCGAGGTTATAGCAAGTTTTTCCGCAGAATCGCTCACATAGTAATACCAATCGCTGCGCGTTCCATTTGCACCAGCAAAAACATTTGTCGAATAGTAGTCAAGAGAGTCCGCATTTTTACTGGCAACACCCACCGCATTCGGAGCAGCAAACATAAAACCAAAATTGTCTAAAGTCGCCTGCACCCAAATAGGTTTCACGTTTGGCGCCACCGTTATAGAATCTTCCGTTTCAAAGACCGCATAATCCACGCGATAGCGAGCCGGATAAAGTTTCTTTTCCGCAGTTGTCGGAAGTTTCCAAATACCGGCCACATATTTTTCATAAGCGGCAGCGCGAAAATATGGCGGAGTAAGCGTATCCCAAATTCTTAGAATAATTTCGTTATTGTACTTAGAGTTGTAATTGCTCGAAAATGAACCCAACGCCGCCACCGGATCAAACCCCATGACGCGATTTCGCACATAATAATCTTCGGCCCAGCGACCACTGTAATAGTGATTGCTTTTCCAATATTTAAATCCAAGATATGAAGAGCCGCACAAGCTTGCATACATCAAGACAAAGAGAAGCCTTTTATAAAACGCAACGCGAGGGCGCCCAAACGCATACACAGCTAGCAAAAGTGCGATAGCCGCGCTTATCACAACAATACGGGGCGCTTGAAAAAGGCCCATAAAGAGTGCCGCGATTCCATTGAACACGACAAAGACTTCGTAGCCGCCATTACCAAGACTGCGTTTTTGCAGCCACGACAGATAAAGTAAATACCACGCAGGGATAAAGACCAAATACGGCGACACGCCATTTTCGACACTTGGAGTCAACACCCACCACAACGCGCTCGGGACAATCGCACCATACGCAAACAGCTTTCTATAGCGAGGAATTTTTCGTTGAATCGTCGCCGACCTCGAAAGCAAATATTGCTTCACGTGTATAGCGATAAAAAGGATGGCAAAAACGATACCGAGAATTTCCAGGCCGCTCGAAATGCCCAAATTCACAGAAGCGATGCAAAAGAAAATCGTCTTGCAAATTTCACGGAAGTTCATCATAGACTTACCTCCGTATCGCGGGACTTTTCAAGCGGAAGCTCGCGAGAAACCTGCTTTAAGCGCAATCGTTCACGAAAAACTTTTTCAAGATGTGCCGCATTTACAGACAAAACGTCGTCAGAAATTGCAGTTTTCGATTCGTCGGTCAACTTGGAATGCGCATCCAAAATCACTTGCTTATGCACCAGCGGGTCATCCGTGGCAAAGAGGCCCAAGCGAAGCACGGGGCCAAGCGGGCGCGCTGCAGGGGACCAAAGCTTCGGCACTCTTCTGGGATTTGCCGCATCACGAAAGTTTACCGTATTTCGAGATTCGCGCGTTCCTTTCGAAAAGTGCATTTCCAACAGAGACGCTGGCGGAATTCGCGCAAGCGCTTCCAAGAGGCTCTCGCCGCCATCGCCCTGCACAAGCGAAATTTCATCATCGCCAATGAAAAAGCGCCCAAGTGCATTTCGTTCCAAGAGCCATAAGCCAATACCCGCTGCCAAGCGAATCAACATTTCGACCGAAGATTTCTCGCGCAAATTTCGGGCAGTCACGTCGAGCACAAGAATCGCTCCCGCGCCGCGTTCCGTTTCGAATTCCTTCGTAAACGGTTTCCCGTAACGAGCAAAAGCCTTGTGATGCAAGTCGCGCAACGCATCGCCTTCGCGATATTCGCGCACGCCCACAAAATTCATTCCACGGGTGAGGCTCGGCATAAGGAGTGGAGCAAAGACAACGCCACTTGCCCCCGATGTTAAAAACGGGAAAGCACACACGCGCAACGGGCTCGGAAACACAAGCAGTTCAGCCTTCCCTGCATTCGCCGCATAACGCAAGGCCCCATTGATTTCGGGCAAAATAAGCGCCACCTTCGGGATTTCAAAAGCGCCACGTTTTTTCGTCTGTATTTTGCAAGTCAATTCCGCAGAACCGCCAGCCGCAATTTGCACAAGCTCCGATTCGACACATTGAAGCGAAGGATCCATACGAAAGCAGCCAAGCGATACCGCATTTAATTTATCCTCAGCATAAACTTGCAAGTTTACCGTCGCAACTTCACCTTCGTAAACATTGCGCACTGCAATATCGCCTACCTTGAACTTGCTTTTGCGTGCAGTCATGAAAAGGCTTGGCACAAGCGCTAAAAAGTACATGAAGTCCAAGCCGCAAAACACCCACGCCGCCCAAAAACCGGGCACCGCCCCCGCAAACATCGAGAACATCATGAGCGCAGCCGCCGCATGCCCCACCGGCGTAAAGCCTTCTTGCCAAAGGTAGTACATGCGCATCAAGAGTCCCTTGCGCTTGGGACTTCTGGGAATGGCGTTTATAAACCAACGGAGAGAGGACATAGAGGTTGTGAGGTATGAGGTCGCGGCAGTGCCGCTTTGAAGTTTAGGTTTTAGGGGTTTGATTTTAAGGTTTCGTCAACGCAAGCGTTCATGCTGTCTCGCCTTGCACGTCATTCTGAGCGTAGCGAAGAATCCAGTGATTTTTACTGGATCCTTCGGGCTTTCAGCCCTCAGGATGACGTATGCAAAACAATCATCTCGGAGCGCGAAGTTCGATAGGATCCAATCACGTTTACTTCGGCACTCGCACCTGTTTCAAGATTCCTTCGAGAATTTGTCTGGAGGCACCTGGCGTGTTAGAATCTTTTGCAAACACGCGGTGTTCCATCACCGGGAAAAACACATGCTGGATGTCATCGGGATTTACGAAATCACGGCCCGCCACATATGCACAAGATTGCGCCATCTTGATGAGGTTGATTCCCGCGCGAGGGCTTGCGGCCAAGCGCACCGCCGGATTTGTACGCGTTGCCTGCACCAGCGAAACCACATACATTTCAAGCGATTCGTCAATGTGAATCTTGCGGACATCGTTACGCATTGCAATAACTTCATCCGGAGTCGTCACCGCCGTAAGCGTATCGAGCGGTCGCCCATCGCGATGCGCACGCAAAATGTTGAGTTCGGTATCCGCAGTCGGGTACCCCAGCGACAAGCGCACCAAGAATCGGTCCATCTGCGCCTCAGGGAGCGGGAACACGCCATGGAATTCCACCGGATTTTCTGTGGCAAGCACCATGAACAGTTTCGGGAGCACATGGCGTTCACCTTCGAGCGATACCTGGCGTTCTTCCATAGCTTCTAGGAGAGCACTCTGCGTTCGCGGGGACGCACGGTTGATTTCGTCCGCCAATAGCACCTGCGTAAACACAGGCCCCTTGCGAATTTCGAACTCGCCCGTATTTGCCTTGAATACCGCACCGCCCGTCACATCGGCAGGCAGCAAGTCCGGCGTAAACTGGATACGAGCAAAGTCCGCACCAACCGCCGTCGCGAGCGCCTTGGCAATTGTCGTCTTGCCCGTTCCCGGCACATCCTCGATAAGCACATGACCATCGGCGAGGAGCGCCATAACCAAAAGTTCAACCGCCTCGGATTTTCCGAGCAGCACCCCATTTAAAGACTGTATAAGATTTTTAACCATACAGTAAATATATATAGTTAAAAGTCAAACGTTAGCAGTTAGTAAACTATGATTGATAGATAGTTAGATATAGGTCGTTGGAACCTAAAAAGCAAAACTTACACCCATACCAACAGCACCGATAATTGCCAACGCTATACCGACACCACGCTTCGTACTTCCTCCATCCCCTGCTACATCAGCAGCAAGCACAGTCCCCACCGATAGCAACACACCTCCAACGCCAAGAAAGCCAAAGTGTAGCCAAGCCAAAGCCCGGGTATTTTTCACAGCAGGAACTTCGCCAATAGGCTTATTGGACCGTTTAACTTCTTCTGTATTTTTTTCAACTTGCAGATTCTTTAAATCCACATTTCTAAAGCGAGAATTCTCGTCATCATATTCCGCAGAAGTGTTATCTAAGCTTTGAGCATCGCCGATGCCGCCCGCACCAGCACGGCGTTCCATGGAATTAGGAGTTTGCTGTTCCCCCTTGACCTTGCCAAAGAATTCCGCAGCACTATTCTTTACCACCTTCAAAAGCTCTTCCACATTAGCGCCATGACCATTGAAACTCGCCACAAGCTTGTTCCCCGAGGTCTCGTAGATTTCCGCAGAAATTGCAAGTTTCGAGCCGAAGCTACTCACACGTGCTTGGCACACGTAATCGGCAGCAATATTCCGCCCCGTTTCCACAAGGCAACGGCCTTCGCAATCCTCGATGGCTTTACCCGGCGGCAACATTTCACGGATGTTCTCGCGAGTCATGATAGTGTAGTTTTGCGAAGCGGGGAGTTCCTTCACCGCCTCTTCACGAAGTACATTCGTAAGGTATTGACGATCCGGAAAAGACACTTTCTTTTTAACGCTAGGGTCTGCAACAGTTTCAAGCACTGCTACATGCGTCGCTATAGCACTCGAAACGCAAAGCAAGAGAAAGAACAAGATGTGCTGAACATGCCTCATAGGAATTTATTCTGCGAAAGTGAATGGGATTGTAGCCGTTGTGTTGCCAACTTCAACCTTACCGAATTTCCAACCACTGATAACCTTCTTGATTTCGCCGTCGAACTTTGCATTGTTCGTCGTAGACGAAAGAATTGAAAATTTAACGACATCACCATTTGCGTCAATCGTGAACTTCACGACAATTCGGCCCTCGAATTCAGGATTTTTCTTCCGATATTTGTTGTAAATATTCCTAAGAGCAGGCTTGCGTTGTTCAACAACCTTCATTATATCCGATGCCTTGCGTTTTCCATTGACATTGACATCGTCATCTGCAGCCGTACCTACGGAACCGCCAATGCCTCCGCTACCATTGTCGCCACTCGTTTTCAACAAGCTATCGAGTTTATCGCCGCCATCACCATGAGCACGACGTCCACCATTCTTGCTAGAGTCTTCATTATTATCAGCCGAGAAGTTGAACGTAACTATTCTGGTCATATTTGCGCCAGACACCTCGCCAAAATTCCAAGTGCTGACAGCCGCTTTAATGAGTTGGTCAAAATCAAGTTCGCCCGTAGTCGTCGCTTCAATAGAAATATCAATGATATTTCCTTTGGGAGCAATTGTGAACTTCAGAGCAACATAACCCTCAAATTTCTTTTTCGTTTTCTTTAAATACTGATTGTAGATTTCATCGAGTTCCGGACGATGCTGTTTCATGACCGCGTCCATTCCAGCACGGGTGCGGATGGCATCATCTTCGTCTTCATCAAAATTGCTTTCGAAGCCACCAAACAAGGGTGCCCAATAATAGGAGTAGACGTCATCGACTTTGACATAGGGAACTTCATTGTCACCCTTCCAAGCCTTATACTTAGTTATCTTGATGGTACAATTTTCTGTATCGCCTTTCACGTCGATGTAATAGCGGTGCGAAATTGTGCCGACAACACCATAACCTGCATATATTGCAGCAACATGTTTTTCCGTTACGATTCGGCCAGCAATGGGATCGGCCTTAGTGAGATCAACGCCTCGTTCCTTGAAAGTGGTCAACACAGCATTGTAGCACACGTCAACACGCTGGTTGTAACTCCTAGTGAGATATTGGTCGTAAAGTTGCGGATCATCGAGTTGCATGGTCTTGGCACATCCAGAGAGGAGTGCTAATACAGCAACTATAGCAGAGGCAATAAGGGGTTGTTTCATGCGTTCTCCTTTTTCATTCCTAACAAATGTAAGAAAAAGCACATATAAATGTCAAAGTTTTTTATAAAAGACTACAATTTTAGTGTATCATTAAACGGCGCCAAATTTGCCTCAGCACGCGGAGTCCGTAAGTGACAACATTCAGGTTCGATTTTTCGCCGGCATAGCGCGTAGGAATCGGGAGTTCTGCAATCGCAAAACGGCGAGCATCCGCAATGGAAATCAGTTCCAAGTCAATATCAAACGAGGGGCTCAGGCGATTCAAATCTACAGTTTTCAGGAATCGCGAGGAATAAACGATAAAGCCGCTATGACGGTCCGTGAGTTTTACGCGAAAAGCAATATTCTCTAACGCCGTCAAGAACGCACCGCCAATACGCTTGTGTAGCGGCATGCCACCGCGTTTTGCCTCACCCGCCACCGCATGGCGAGAACCTTGCAGCAAATCGAGATTGTTGTTTTCCATTTCATCAAAGAACTCGCCTAACTTTTCAGCAGGGTATTGTCCATCGCCATGCAAGCAAGCAATAAACGCAGCACCTGAGGCTAGGCCTTCTGCAATTCCCTTTTTGACCACGGCTCCGTAACCGCTATTTTGTTCAAATTTTAAATATTCAAAATGCGACTTGAGGTCACGCGCATTCTCAAGCGCATATTCTGCGCGTTCATCACATTGTTCAAAACTCGACAAGAACCGTTCAAACGCTTGCACGGTTCCATCACGGGAACCGTCGTCAATCACAAGCACGCGGGCACGCGACAAAACGAATTCATCAATTTTTGAAAGGACTTCGGCAAGAGTCTTTTCAACGTTGTACGCAGGGACAAAGATGAAGTAATCTATCGCAGAGCAAGACATAACTGAATCCTTCGCGCAGCTCAGGATGACGCAGAATCAGTATCAGAATAACTTGTATTGCTGTAATGTCCGACAAACCACTCTAACGATTCACGCAGCACAACATCAATCGGAGTCTTCGCCTTAAAGCCTAGCAAGCGCTCCGCCTTTTCGACTGACGGCAAACGGCGCATGGAATCTTCGTAGCCTTCGCCGTAATATTCCACGCCCGAAACCTCTTCCGGTTCAGGAATAGAATCCACAGGCACTCCCCTAATGTCCGCAAAAATTTTGCGCATTTTCTCGGCGAGTTCCGCAATCGTAAGTTCGTTGTCCGGATTACCGATATTGAATGCTTGCGACAACGGCGATTTACCCGCTGCTTTCGAAGTCATTCCAACAGCATTCGCCGAGAAACCCACTTCAAATAGCGCAAACATAAAATCAACCGCATCAAAGACACTTGTAAAACTGCGCTTTGCAACACCGCCATTCACAAGCTTAAGCGGCTCGCCACGCACAAGCGCCGACGAAAAATTCGCAAGCACACGCGGAATGCCCGAGCCATCAACACCCGGCATAAAGTCCATATACGGCCCGACAAAGTTGAACGGTCGAACCACGGTCCACTTCAAATTCTTGAGACCCGCAATATAGCGCTCCGTAAGGAGTTTTGCGGTTGCATAACTCCAACGGCTCGCCGTCACAGGTCCAAAAGTCAACTCGGTTTCGTCTTCTAACAGCAATCCAGAATCAGCCGACGTGCGCCCGTAAATTTCGGACGTCGAAAAATGAATCAGCCAAGAGCCAGACTTTGCACAAGCATCGGCCAACGCTGCCGGATGGTCGTAATTGCTGCGGATTACTTCGGGTGCTTCCGCCATGTAGCGGCTCGGCACGCAAATTGCCGCCAAATTCACAACAATCGGATATTTTGCAATTCGTTCAACGACACTCTTATCGGCAAGATCAGCCACCATAAACTCGCAACGTTCGTCGCCAAGCCTATGCTGAATCCTGTAAAAGTCCAAATCAACGCCAAAAACGCGCCACTGGGTGCGCGTTAAAATGGCATCAAGAAGGTGACAACCAATAAAACCACCGCAACCGACAACGGCTACGGTGATACTAGAATCATTGAACTGAAGGTTCATTATTCCTTAACAACGAAGAGCTCGGAATTGTTACCCTGATTCTGCTTGTTGTACGGAATAACGCGGATAATACCGGTCAAGGTCGGTTCAACTCCCTTTTCGGCATCGAGTTTGACTTTCACTGTTTGGCAAGTCTTGCCATCAGCCGGAACTGTCAAATCAAAGGATTCGTCGAACAAATCATAACCGGGATCGCCCGTATTCTTCTTGAAAACGATACGATAACCATCGTCAATGGTCGTACCGAAAACAACATCAATCGTTTGGCCTACTTTGAACTGTTCGCTAACAGTCGGATAAGCAACCTTGACGCCGTCCGACACGGTGCAGTCATAACCGGCCTTTGCGCCCGTCGGGGAATCGTCATCACTACCGCAAGCAAAGAAAGCAAGGGAGCTAGCCAAAATCAAAGCAAGGGAAATCTTCATAAAATTTACTTCTCCATTTTATAGTAGAACGACTTTTAATATACAAAAAACGTTCTTTACTCGTTCAACAGTTCCGGGTGTTTTTCGGCAATGCGGCGAGCGAGATACACAAATGGAGTGTCCATGAGCGATGTCACGATGAAAATGCCGTAGCCAAAAATCAAAATTTCGCCAATCGTATTCCACGGGAAAACGCCTGCAAACGCAAGTAGGTTGAACACGACCACGTTAATCAGTTGGCTCACCAGCGTGGAACCGTTGTTGCGCAGCCACAAATAACGCTTCTTGCTGCCAAACTTTTTTTCGGTCCATTTCCAGACGGCGTGGTAAGCCCAAACGTCGTACATTTCACAAACGGCGTATGCAAACAAACTAGCAATCATTACACGAGGCGTATTCGAAAACACAGTGCGGATGGGTTCAGCCATGGTATCACCTTCGGCCGGGATGTACAAGAACCAACTTTGCGAAATGAGAATGAACGTGACGTTGGCAAGGATGCCGATTTTAACGCAGCGGCTTGCTTCTTTTTTGCCGAAAATTTCGCTCATGATGTCAGTCGCCAAAAATGACGATGCGAAAATGACGTTGCCGAGCGTGGTGTCGAGCCCAAAGGCATGCACGAGAATGAGCACTTCGATGTTTGCCGCAATCGTGCAAATGACGGTCCAGGCGAAAATGCCCTGCTTGCCGAAGAAGCGGAAGAATGCAACGAGGCCGCCAAAGAACACGAAGATGGAGGCTATGAGGATAATTTCGTTTTGCATAGTAGTAGGAAGTTAGAAGTAGGAAGTGGTTAGTAGGCGCAGTAGGTAGTTCACTGAGCCTGCCCCGGACTTGTTCCGGGGTCATCCTGAATCCCTTTTGGGATGAAGGATCCAGTCACATTTAACTGGATTCTTCGCTGCGTTTCACTTGCTCAGAATGACGTTATGAATTGCTATCTTCTACGATCTATCGCAGAAAACAGACGATTCTTGGCGATGGCTTCGAATTCCGTGCCCGGCTTGCCGTAATTCGCGAACGGGTAAAGGGAAATGCCACCGCGCGGCATAAAGATGCCTTCGACTTCGATGTACTTGGGGTCGAGTAACTTCACCAAATCCTTCATGATGATGTTCACACAGTCTTCATGAAAATCGCCATGATTGCGGAACGAGAACATGTAAAGCTTGAGGGACTTGGATTCCACCAAATACTGGTCAGGAATGTAGTTGATCTTGATTTCGGCGAAGTCCGGCTGGCCTGTTTTCGGGCAAAGGCTCGTGAATTCCGGGCAGTTGAAAGTGACCATGTAGTCGTTACCCGGATGCTTGTTCGGGAACTTTTCGAGCACTTCGGGGCTGTAGGTGGTCTTGTACTGGGTCTTGTTGTTGCCCAAGAGCGTAACACCTTCGAGTTCTGCTTCTGAACGCATGTTGTCTCCTAGTTTTGGTTTATAGGTCCGCGGGATTTCGTAAGTCGCCACAGCCTAAGGTCAGGATGGTTTCGAACTGACCGATTTACAAGCACAAAGATAGAATTATTTAAACCCTATTTCAAGGAGAAGCCAAAGCTGCGCCGAATTTAATTTGTTCATTTGAGCACTTTTTACTATATTTGGGCGCATGGATTTTGGAAGTTATGGAAAGACTTGGTGGGCAAACAAGTGGTTGAGTTCGATTCTTGCAACCGCAAGTGAGCAAGCTATTTTGCAGGGGCTCAAGTTCGCTGCACGTGGCCAAGTCGCAAATATCGACATTATCGACAACCGCGTGATTTCCGTGGTGAAAGGTCCGAATGGCGGGCTCCACAACAACTACATCGTCTTCCCGAAATTTTCAAAAGAATCTTCCGAAATCTTCGTGAGCTTTTTAAAGCAGCAGCCTGCGGAACTTTTAGCGTTCAATAACAAGGCGCTAAGCCCTTCACTTGAACTTTTGATGGCCAAGAGCGGGCTCCAGCTTTTTGACGACCCCACCAAGGTGAACATGGGTTGCGACTGCCGCGACGAACGCCCGTGCAAATACCTCGTTGCCACATTTTTGAAAATTGCCGAAGAAGCGGACAAAGAGCCGAACGTCCTTTTCAAGATTCATGGGCTTGATCTTGAGTTTATCAAGGACTTTAAACCGGACTCCATGGAAATGGAAGCTCCGCCCGAAGCAAATCTCGTGAGGTCGTTCAGTAAGGCAACGAGGATTGTCGGAGAAAGTGGCGGGAACAGTGCTGGGAAAGCATCTGCTGTCGGAAATGTCGCCAAGGACGCCTCTACCAGTGATGCCGGGAATGCAAGCGAAAATCGCGGCGAGACAGCCGCTGGGAACCGCGCAGAAATTGATGCGGAACAAGCTGCAGAACTCTCCCATGCCGAAGACGCGAGCGCTAGTTTATTTGGTGGGTATAAGGGCTCGGGCCGCGAATCGCAAAACAGCATTCCACCCAAGCAACTGCCAACATTCGATTTCAAGAGCTGGAAAGATTACTCGCACATTTTGCCCGCCATGTTGCAAAACTTTCCGAAGTTTTGCCCGGCTGGGAATTTCCGTAAGAGTTTTACGGACGAACTACAAGCGTGTCACAAGTTCTTTTGCGACTTTGAAAATTTCGATGCATTTTCGGAACAGTTCCGCGTGAATAACGCCAAGACGTTCCTGATGGAAAACGAGCAATTACGCTTGTTCCATAGGCCAGGCTGGCACTGGAATTTTGAGCAATCGCTCGCCAATAAAGTTATCGACAGCAACCTCACCGTCAAAAATGTGATGGGCGCACTCTGCTGCCTTAGCGCTGGCAATTTTTCGTGGCACCATTACTCCGTGCGCTATTTGCATTTGATGTTGCAAGTGGCATTTTACCTCGTACGCACTGGGGCGATTTATCCGCAAGTTTTTTGGATCGGGAAAGACGTGGCGCAAATGCGCTGGTTGCCTGCGGAGATGTTGCCGGAAATTTTATACATTGTCGCAGACCTCGAAGTGACAGCGCCGCGAGAACTCGCATGGACCAGCAAAGACGAAGAATTTTTTGAAATTGCGGAACCGGCGGAACACATTCTTTCGCTGTTCATTTCGCAGTTGTTAAAGTTCGCGCGCACGTACAAAACGCCGCTCAAGACGAATCACGGCAACTTGCTCTCGTTCTTTTTCGATAGCGTTTCTGGGAAGCTTGCGAACAACGCGCACGCCATTCCCGGAAAAATCCAGCAATGGCTTTCGGTGTATTCTTGCCTGGGTTGCCGTACGCAGATTCTCTTTGTCTGTAGCGAAATAGATGAAGATGTAGCGCTGGACGTTTTTGTGCTTGATGAAGACGGAACTGCAGCGAATGCCACGAGTGTAAGCGAGAACGCGGCTAAAAATGCCGCCGGGAATGACGCAACAAGTGCAAGCGGGAATGCCGAGAATGCGGCGGGACTGTTGAATGCCGCAAGACGCACGCCGCTTTCGGAACTTTTTGAAAACCACGACTCTCGCCTGCTTTCGATTTTGAGCGTACTGAACGGCATTGCCGATGGTTTCAAGCCCCTCGACGCCTACTTGGAACGCCACGCCAGCGCCCCCATCTTGATGCGTGGCGCAGAACTCCTCGACTTTTTGCAGGATTGCCTCAAAAAGCTTCAGTTGTTCGGCATCCAAACCGAAATTCCAAAAAACTTGTTGAACATCGGCAAACCCAAGCCCAAAATGCGCTTGCAAGGCAGCATGAGCTTCGGAGCGTTCAGTGCAAGCGACCTTCTCGATTTTGACTGGGAAATTGCCATCGGCGACGAGAACATTTCGGCAAAAGAATTCTTGGAACTTGCCGAGCAAGCGGACGGGCTTTTAAAATACAAGTCCAGTTACGTGCAAATTACCGAGCAGGATTTACAATCCATCCGCGATAAAATTGAAGGCAAGTCGGGAGCTAAAGCCAAGGGAAACGCCGGCGGAGATTCCGCCAAAACAAGCGATGGAAAGCTCGCGAATTCCGATGCCACAAACGACGACATTCTCGAAGAAGATCAAGCACCGGTCATCACGCAATCAAAACTGGTGCAAGCTTGCTTTACCGGCGAATGCGACAACATCCCTGTGGAAATGGCAAGCGATTTCAAGCAACAATTCGACGCCTGGCGTGCCGAAACAGAAATACCGCTGCCCGAGCATTTGAACGCAACACTCCGCCCCTACCAAATGCGCGGCTACTCCTGGATGTACAAGAATCTGGAAATCGGGTTCGGTTGCATCCTTGCCGACGACATGGGCCTCGGCAAGACGCTACAAGTCATCACGTTCCTCCTCAAGATGAAGCAGGAAGGCAAATTCGAGACGAAAAAAGCCATCGTTGTGATGCCTGCGGGCCTCCTCTGCAACTGGCAAGTCGAAATCAAAAAATTTGCACCAGAACTCAAGTTCTTCGCATACCACGGCGGCCGCCGCAACTTGGAAAAGTTCAACGCCGATGTATTGCTCACGACTTACGCCACGTTCCGCAAGGACTTCAAGGAACTCGACAAAATCGAATGGCAAACCATCATCATCGACGAAGCGCAAAACATCAAGAACGCTGACAGCGAACAAAGTAAATTACTCCGCCGCATGCGCGCCCCGATGAAAATTGCAATGAGCGGAACCCCGGTCGAAAACCGCCTCATGGAATTCTGGACCATCATGGATTTTGCGAACCATGGGTTCTTCCCAAGCGCAAGCGAATTCCGCGAAAAGTACGAAACACCTATTCAAAAGAACGGCAACCAGGTCGTTGCAGAAACGTTCCGCAAAATCACAGCGCCGTTCATGCTGCGCCGCCTCAAAACCGACAAGAGTATCATCAGCGACTTGCCCGATAAAATCATCCAGGACGAATACGCCGAACTCACGAAACCACAGGCAGCCATTTACAAGCGAACCCTCGACCATTTCTTGGCGCAGCTCGAAGAAGAACAGCAAATGAGCGAACTTGCGAACGATGCCCACGCATTATTCAAACGCAAAGGCATCATTTTGCAGATGATTTTGGCGCTCAAGCAAATCTGCAACCACCCCGCGACATTCCTGAAAGGACTAGACGACAACGCCGCGTCCCAAAAGTCTAGCAAGCTCGAATCTGGCAAGATGCAGATGCTCCTGGACTTGCTCACATCCATCCAAGAGCAAGGCGAAAAGACGCTCATCTTTACGCAATTTGCCGAAATGGGCCACTTGCTCAAATCTACCATCGAAAGTGAACTCGGCCTCCGCACGCACTTCTACCACGGCGGTTGCACACAAACGCAGCGCTCCGAAATGATCCAGGATTTCCAGGAAAATCCAGATTGCAAAGTGCTCATTCTCTCGCTCAAGGCTGGTGGCACCGGCCTCAACCTCGTCGCGGCCTCACAAGTCATCCATTACGATTTGTGGTGGAATCCCGCCATCGAAGCCCAGGCCACCGACCGAGCCTTCCGCATCGGCCAAAAGCGCAATGTGCAGGTTCACCGCTTTATCACTAAAGGCACCTTCGAAGAAAAAATCAACGCCCTCCTCGAAACGAAGAAGGCTATTGCGAACATGACCGTGAACGCCGGCGAAACATGGCTTGCCGATATGGACGACAAGCAACTCGCCGAAATATTCAGGCTAGACAACACGATCGTTTAATCATCTAATCAACGATGATTACTCGCATTCTATCAGGGTTACTACTATCAAGAAGATTTCCCTGCATTTTAAGAGGAATCACCTTCATTCTAGGCTTCTGGTATTCTTTTTTCTGTTTGTTTTTCGAAAGCATAAATAATTTATTCCGCCCAATGGTTGCCGTTGTAATTCTTGGCAGTGTCGGCGTCCATGCCGATTTGGCGAATTAAATCTTCGATGCTCGCGAACTTCTTTTCAGGGCGCAAAAAGGCGAGTAAGTCCAGCGCTAAATGCTGTCCGTAAATGTCTTCGTTAAAGTCGAGCAAAAAGGCTTCAATCGCCAAGTTGTGCGAACCAGGCGTTGTCGGTTGCGTTCCGATATTCACGACAGAGCGGTAAATGCGACCGTCCGAAAGCCTTGCGCTTGCCACATACACGCCACCCTTCGGCAAAAACTTGTACTGTTCCACCTGCACGTTTGCAGTCGGGAATCCAATGGTATGACCAAGTCGTTTGCCGACCACGACTGTTCCAGACAAGCGGTACGGACGGCCCAAATACGTCTGGGCTCGATCGACATCGCCGTTCAAAAGCGCATTGCGCACGGCAGAAGAGCTCACACGTTCGCCCTTGTGCAGCACCATCGAAAGCATCTGCGTCGATAGTTCCGGGAATGCAGCGGTAATCGTCTCGTAATTGCCCTTGCCGCCAGCACCAAAGCAATGGTCATGGCCAAAGAACATCGAAACGACATTGCGCTTTTCAATCAATTCCGTGCGGACAAACTTATCAAACGGGAGTTTTGCCATTTCGGGCGTGAACGGCAGCACTAAAAATTCAAGGCCAAAGCTCTCGACGAATTCACGTTTTTCTTCTGTAGTCGTGAGCAATAGCGGATCGCCCGGCCCACGCAAGACGTAATTGGAATGGGGTTCAAAGCTGATGACCGTCGGCTGCAAATGATTTACTTCGGCAACCGCCTTGAGCGTACGGAAAAGCGCCTGATGCCCCAAATGGCACCCATCAAAATTACCCATTGTTACAGCGCGTTTCATTTAATCATCACCTTATCTGTCATTCCGGCCTTCGAGCCGGAATCTAATCATCCTCGCCCAAATAGAACTTGGGGCAAATGCGGCCCGGATCATAAATACCAAGACCAATAATAACGCCATCTTTATCAGCGGTAAAGACAAACTTTTCACAGCCCGGTTCAGCGCTCAAATTTTCAACAGGAGTGCGCCAAGGAACCCAATTCCCCAAACGTATCGCCTTGACTTGGTTATCATTCAAGCGCACCACCGGGAAATCCAGCACCTGATCTAGCGGGAGCAAATGTTCTTGCGTAAGCGCATCCCCGCGAACAGCTTGATCCACGGTCACTTTGCCAATACGATGGCGGCGGATCATAGACACGCAGCCACACGTTCCGAGCGCACGTGCCAAATCACGACCGAGCGAACGGATGTATGTACCCTTGCTGCAATTGCATTCCAGGTCAAACGTGGCAAAGCATTTACCAGTACAGCCTTCCGTCACATGGCCCTCGCCTATAACTTTGAGCGATTCGATATGAATACGGCGAGGCTTGAGTTCCACATCACGACCACGATTCATCAAATCGCTAGCGCGATGGCCGTTGATTTTCACGGCACAATAATTGGGCGGAACCTGGTCAATGTCGCCAATGAACTGCGGAAGAACAGCTTCGAGGTCCGCACGCGTCACCGATGGCACTCCGCACTGGATCCTATCGCCTTCGGCTCCAGGATGACAACTACTCTCGTCTCTCGTCTCTAGTCTCTCATCTACCGAAACCACTTCCCCATCCCATTCAAGGGTATCGGTTTCGTAGCCAAGGTGGAGGCGGAACGTATAGCACTTGTCTTTCGCCTCAATGTAGGGCAAAAGGCGTGTCGCACGGCCAATAGCCGCGATAATCAAACCGCTTGCACGCAAGTCGAGCGTTCCTGCATGGCCGACGCGCTTAGTACAAAAGACCCTTTTCAGAGGGAAAAGGGCCTTAAAAGAAGTTTCACCTGCTATTTTATCCAAAAGGACGAAGCCGGAAGGGGTCAATTAAAGTTCCCCTTTCTGCTTCAGTTCTGCAAGGATTTCTTCGATGTGCATGGCATGTTCGAGATTTTCATCAAGAACGAACTTGAGTTCCGGAACCTTGAAAATTTTCAAGGACTTGCCCAAGACGCCACGAATAAAGCCGGCGGAATTGTTGAGCCCGACAAGCGTATCGCGCTTTTCTTTATCGGAACCCATCACCGAGACGAGGGCCTTTGCATAGCTCAGGTCTTCGGTAATATCCACACGGGTAATGCTCGCGAGAGAACTCACGCGCGGATCCTTCAAGCCCTTCTGGATGAGCTTTCCGATTTCCTCGCGGAATTGTTCGCCTAATCTATCGGTTCTTCTAGTCATTATTAGGTTTTAGGTTGTAGGTTGTAGGTTGTAGGTTATAGGAGGTAGGCTATAGGAAAATTAACACGGCTCCGCCGTCCATTACGGACACCCAAAGTGCATGTATTTTACCTAATCCCTATTACCTAATCCCTATTACCTATTTATCTTCCTTCGCTGCGGCAGCTTCTTCAGCGGCCTTCTTGGCCTTTTCTTCAGCTTCTTCGCGGGCAACGTCTTCCAACGTACGGGCAACCTTGACTTCCTTGAAGAAGATGAGGCTGTCGCCTTCCTTGATATCGTCGTAACCCTTGAGGCCGATACCGCACTCGAAGCCACGAGCGACAGACTTGACGTCGTCCTTCATGCGCTTGAGAGACTGGACTGCGGTCGTACCGAGTTCCACACCATTGCGGTAAACGCGAACGTGAGAGGTACGGTCGACTTCGCCGTCGGTAACCATACAGCCAGCGATGAGACCGACCTTCGGGACCTTGAACACCTGGCGGATTTCGGCTTCGCCAACGAGTTCTTCGCGCATAATCGGCTTGAGGAGGCCTTCCACAGCGTTCTTGATATCTTCAATGCAGTCGTAAATCACGCGGTAGTTGCGGATTTCGATGCCTTCCTTCTGTGCCATTTCGCGGACAGCGAGAGACGGCATAAGGTGGAAGGAGATAATGATTGCCTGTGCAGTCGTTGCAAACAGGATATCGGATTCCGTAATCGTACCCACACCCTTGCGGATGATGTTGACGCGGACTTCCTTGTTGGTAAGCTTTTCGAGGGAAGCGGCCAAAGCTTCTGCAGAACCACCCACGTCGGCCTTGACGATGAGGTTGAGTTCGGAGAGCGTACCTTCCTTCTTCGCGTTGAAGGAGTTTTCGAGAGACACTGTCTTACGAGCGCGGAGATCGCGTTCACGAGCAGCCATACGGCGCTTAGAAGCAATTTCACGTGCGGTCTTTTCGTCTTCCACCACGACAAGTTCATCACCAGCCTGCGGAGTACCGTCAAAGCCGAGCACCTGGCACGGAGCAGATGGCGGAACTTCCTTCAACTGGACACCACGTTCATTGAACATGGCACGGACACGACCTGCGTAGATACCGCAAACAAACGGGTCACCCACATGGAGCGTACCGTTCTGCACGAGAATCGTAGCCATGGAACCCTTACCCACGTCGAGCTTGGATTCAACGACAGCGCCACGGGCATGCGTATCCGGGTTGGCCTTGAGTTCCAAAATTTCAGCTTCGAGAGCGAGCGTTTCGAGGAGGACATCCATGCCCTGACCCGTACGTGCAGAAACTTCGATACAGCTGGTCTGACCGCCCCACTGTTCGACTTCAACACCGCGTTCTGCGAGTTGGGCGCGAATCTTGTCCGGATTTGCGGTCGGGAGGTCCATCTTCGTAATGGCAACGACCATCGGAACGTTTTCGCGCTTTGCAAGTTCAATACATTCAACCGTCTGCGGCATCACCATGGAATCGGCAGCCACAACGAGAACGATAACGTCGGTCACCTGGGAACCGCGAGCACGCATAGCACTGAAGGCTTCGTGACCCGGAGTATCGAGGAAGGTAACCTTGCCCTGCTTGGTGGTGACTTCGTATGCACCGATGTGCTGCGTAATGCCACCCGATTCGCCAGACACCACGTGGGTCTTACGAATCCAGTCGAGGAGAGAAGTCTTACCGTGGTCAACGTGGCCCATGACGGTAACCACCGGATGACGCGGCTGGAGATTTTCCTGGGATTCTTCCTCGATGCCGAGAGCTTCTTCTTCGTATTCTTCCATCAGCTGAGCTTCGTAACCGAATTCATCAGCCAAAATCTGGATCGTTTCGAAATCAAGGCGAGCGTTGATGGTCACCATCATGCCCATTTCCATGCACTTCGCGATAACGCGAGCCGGCATCTGGTCCATGAGGCCTGCGAGTTCGCCCACGGTAATGAAGTCAGAAGTCTTGAGGATCTTCTTTTCTTCACCCGAGTTGTTTTCGGAATGTTCCTTGTGATAAACTTTCTTGACCGGGTTCTTGGAGAGGGATGCCATCACGCGGGAGACGTTCTGACGTACGACTTCCTGCTGCTGTTCCTTCTGCATTTCCTGACGGTCTTTAGTATTGCTACGACGGTTCTTGTCGTTGTTATGGCGGCCATTCTGACCCTTGCCACTGCCCTTGCCATTCTGGTTCTGGCCGAGAGCCTGATTGTTGTTGTTGGAAGCGTTAAAAGCTTCCTGCATGGAACCGCTGGAGAAACCGCCGTTACGTCCGGTATAGCCGCGGCTACTGCTGCTAGCGTTACCGCCGTTGGGACGACGATTGTTGTTATTGTTGTTGCGGTTATCGGAACCGTTGTTGTTGCCGTTGTTCGAAAGACGGCCAAACGTACCCGTGTAGCCCTGGCCATTGCCATTACCACCACGACCGCCATTCGGACGATGGTTGTTGCGAGCGGCCTGAGCCTGCTGGCGAGACTTTTCGATACGAGCGAGAATAGCGGCATCGGGCTTGAACACCTGAGCCTTCATCGGCGGCTGCTTGAGTTCTGTAGAAGCAGACATCATAGTCGGCTGCGGAGCAGCGGGCTTTGCAGCGGCCGGAGCCGGAGCAGCAGGCTTCGGAGGAACCGGTGCAGATGCCGGAGCGGCAGGCTTTGCCGGAGCAGCTTGAGCAGGCGCGGGAGCCGCAGGCTTCGGTGCCGGATTTGCGGCCGGAGCGGGAGCTGCGGGCTTAACAGCTGCAGGTGCAGGTGTTGCTGGAGCAGCCGGTTTTGCGACCGGTGCAGGAGCGGGAGCCGCCTGAACCGGAGCCGGTGCAGCGGGCTTCGGTGCCGGAGCGACCTGAGCAGGAGCTGGTGCAGCAGGCTTCACAAAAGTCGGAGCTGCGGGCTTTGCTATCGGGGACTTCGGATCCTGTTTTGCGACAGCCTTCGGGGCTTCCTTGCGGGCGCCCGGGCCTTTCTTAAGGCTCACCTTCAAGCCGAGCTTGTTCGTCGCAACCGACGTTTCCTTCTTCTTTGCAGGAGCGGAAGCGGAAGAATCAGCTTCAGAAGCAGTCGGCCTCTTCAGATTCTTGTTGCGGGCATCCTGCTTCTGTTTTTCGGCAGCGGCAGCCTCCTCAATCTTTTCAAAGTCTGCCATATCCAATTTGGACATATGGGTACGAACTGCAACGCCTGCATCGCGGAGCAGCTTCATCACCACATCAACCTTCAATCCATGAGCGTCAGCCCAATCCTTAGGTTTCATTTGAGATTCATTCGTCATGAATAGCCTATTCAATTCCTTTTCTTATTCTTCCGTTAAACTATTTGCCCTGCGCAAAAGTTTTTAAGCGTTACCCTTGACAGCCTTTGCCTTTCTGTCTTCGTCCATGCGCTTCGCTCTCATTCTTCTTTCATCCTCATAGTTTGCGGCGAGGATGCTGTTCTTGGATTCTTCATCCATCTGAGACCATTCCTGTTCGCCGTGAACATCGAGCTTGCGATCTACGAGACGACCAGCGAGTTCCACGTTCTGGCCACCCTTACCGATAGCCTGAGCGAGGTTTTCGTCATCGACAATAATCACGATACGATCTGTATCCGGAACCGGGAACATCTTGAGGACAGATGCCGGAGCCAAAGAACGTTGTACGAACACGTCGAAGTTTTCGTCCCAGTGAACGATGTCGATACGTTCGTTGCCAAGTTCGCGAACAATCGTCTGGACGCGAGCACCCTTCATGCCGACGCAAGCGCCAACCGGGTCGATCTTTTCGTCGCGAGAGTAAACAGCGATCTTTGCACGACGATTCTTGGAGTCACGAGCCACAGCCTTGATTTCGACAGTGCCTTCGTAGATTTCCGGAACTTCCTGGCGGAGCAAAGCCTTGAGGAAGTCTGCGTTCGATCTGGACAAAATAACCTGAGCACCGCTCTTTGTCGATTCTTCGACGCGGGCAATCACGGCCTTCACAGAAGCGCCCTGAGTCAAGCGTTCGTGCGGGATCTGTTCGCGAGCCGGGAGTTCAGCTTCAATCTTGTTGCCAAGGTCAACGATGACGTTACGTTGTTCCAAACGAAGAACCGTACCGTTAATGATCGTACCAATGCGGCTGCGGTAAATATCCATAATGCGCTGGCATTCAGCGCTGCGGATATGCTGTGTCAAAAGCTGCTTTGCAGTCTGGATGGCCTGACGACCAAAAGAGGAAGTCGGGAGTTCCATATAAAGGCTGTCGCCTGCCTGAGCATCTTCGTTAAAGTCGCGAGCTTCATCAACGAGCATGTAGCCTTCATCCATTTCAGCAACTTCTTCGGCAGTCATGTTCGGATCGTAGTCCGGATAGTCATCGACAACTTCAACGTTCAAGAACACATGGACTTCGTTTGTTTCCATGTCGATATCGACGTTGATTTTCTTTTCGATGTGCAGATACTTGCGAGCCGCAGAAATAAGAGCCTTCTTGAGGGCGTCCAAAATCACGGAATCATCGACACTCTTGTCTTCAACGACTTCCTTGAGCACGTCGAGCAAGTTTACTTTCGGTTCGTTCTTCATAAGTTGACCTTCCTATTTAATTTCTACTTCGACCTTGGCCGAAAGCACCTCGGACCTCGGTATGACGATTTCGCCGGCATTGCCCTTGAGCTTGAGCTTCAAATTTTCTTCGTCGGCATCTAAAAGTTCGCCAGTCACAGGCTTACCCGTCGAGCGGGTCACGCGGAGCAGACGGCCCTTGTTGCGGTTAAAATCCGCCAAAGACTTGAGGGGGCGGTCCAATCCCGGGGATGAGACTTCAAGCGTGTAGGCGCCCTCGATCAACTCGGGATCCAGGTCCAGCGCATCCGAAAGGAAATGACTCACGCTCGTGCAATCATCGATAGTAACCCCCTCGGGCTTGTCGATAAAAATCCGCAATGTCTTGCGCTTGCCGGCACGGAACACATCAGCTTCTACAAGCGTCACAGATGCAGACTTGCAAGCGTCGGCAATGAGAGAATTCAGTTTTTCTTGGGCGACCAAATAAACCTCTTATATTAAAATAGACGTTCGCTTACGGACCTTCTCCAGAAACCTTTTGGACCGAAATCCGGGGTTTCAACGGAAAAAATCCACGAACAGTCTAAAAACCGATACAAATAGAGAAATTTTTTTGCACTCAGGCAACTGTAATTATATAAAATAGGGGATAATTATTGGATAGTGTATAAAATTTATCAATGCGTAAGGCAGAAATTCCTATCGTAAATAAGGCGAATGGGTAAACGAGCTTTTCTTACTTCATCCGTCATCTCAACCGCCGCCTTACCATCTTCATAGAAGCAGTAAGCGGCCAATTTACTTGGATTACTCGGACTATCTAACCTTATCCAGAAACAGGTTTTAAGTTTTTTATTGCCCGTCAAACTCAAAAACACAGCTTCACGATCGTAGTAACCGGCTGGGAGAAGATTAAACTTAGATTCGTTGTCCCCACCCATTTCTTCAGAATAAAGTTTCTTCACATCTTTACCAACAATACCTATCAGTCCCTTAACTTCTTGCGAGTCCGGCAAGACCCAGCAATCATTCGGATTCGTTGACAACCTATGGATGAAAAGAGCCTCCTCTGCATTATAATAGCGGCCATACTTTTCGCAAAAATCAACGCCATTGTCATAATCATAAGCGTAATAATCATCAAAGCACGTCTTTTCTGTTGATGTAAAACTATCATTCCAATACTGCAAGTTTTCCGCCATCCATTTTTGATGAAGATTCATATTCCCCTCCTCGGCATTGTAATCGACAATCGAGTAGGAGTCGCCAAGAATCGTTGCGGACAGCTTCGAGACAGAGAATGACGAAGAGGACTGCACTGAACTGCTTGACGACTTGGGATCCATCTTTTTTTCGCCCTTAATGCAGCGAATAGAATACAAGGACGTTTTTGACCTTTTCTGCCACTTAGCCTCGTTTTCATCGGAAGAGAAACACAGAACAGCCACATTTTCTCCATCTGTTTCGCTACTAGTCCAGAAACATGATTCTGAGGCATCGTAACTCTGTTTCCAATCATCACTAACTTTGCCAGAGCCAGCAGGAAGAACTCCAAATCCGAATTCATCCGACCCCGCCCACTGTTCAGACTTGAGCTTTTTAGCAGATTTATTACCAACGACTTCAAGTAAAATTTTCCAGTCCGTCGTATCCGGCACATGCCATCCATCAGGGCAAGCATCCTCCGTCAAACTGAACGTATAAAGCCGACCATACATTTCGCAATAGTCTGTTCGATTCTGGAAACAGTAAGGAGACATATATTGAGAATAAAGATTTTCTGCCATCCATGTCTGAGAACCAATCGTAACAATATCATATGATTCCGAATAATCATCCCAATAAAGCGAAACATCTTTTTGGACAACAGCGCCAGATGCCAATGTTATTATCGAAGAGCTACTTACTGAAGATGACGAAACAACCGCAGAAGACGATGTTCCCTTTACCGACGAAGAAGACTCTATTGATGACGATGAAGGTTCTTCATTTAATTCTTTTTCAACCACAAATTCTTTCGAGCTCGCACCCTTGTTCTGCCTATTGTACGGAGCAACGCGGATAATGCCATGCATAGTCGGTTCTACGCCCACGCTGCCAGAGAGCTTGACCTTTACCGTATAACAAGTTTTGCCATCGGCCGGGCCATTCAAATCGAAGAATTCGTCGAGCAAGTCCGCACCTGCATCACTAGTATTTTTCTTGAAAATGATGCGATAGCCATTATCCTCCACAGATGTACCAAACACAACATCAATCGTTTGTCCAACCTTGAATTTTTCGCCCCCAGCAGGATAAACAACTTTCACGCCATTCGACACAGAGCAATCATAGTCTGCACTAGAGCCATTCGATTTTACACTAGACGAAGATTCGTCTGATTCAATTTCCGAATGCGTTTTTTTCCATTCCCCAAAATCATCTTCCATTTGCGAGGCATAATCTGTACAAGCGGAAAAGAAAGACGCTACGGATAAAATAATTATAGATTGCTTCGCTACGCTCGCAATGACGTTTTTTCTCTCGTATTTCATCTGTAAAGTTTCACCCGTTCTCTCGTCTCTAGTCTTTCGTCTCTCGTCTAACATAATCCCCTCCTAGAACGCAAAGCTAAGCCCAATACCAACAGCACCGGCAATCGCAATACCAATACCCACGCCACGCAAAGTCTGTCCAGATTTGGCATCGTCATGATTCTTCTTGTATTCAGCTTCAGTCGAATACTTTTTCTCGGAAGCATTCTTCGCCTTGCTGTTTCCGACCACGGCAAGCACAACACCGGTCACCGTCGCGGCAGCTCCGATGCTCAACGGCACCCAACGGATGCCTTTCTTTGCAGACTTTTCCTTCGCCGGAGCCTGCGACCCAACATTCGCGGGGATACTTTCACCAACTTTATTTTCGCTCACCGCTTCTGTTTTTGGGGCAAGCGGAGTCTCAACAACAGAAATTTTTGTTTGCGCCGAATCTGGCAACGGAGCTACACTTGAATCAGCCACCACCGGTTCTTTAACTACAGAAGTTTCTGCCTTACCTCTTTTGAACATTTCCAATTCTTTAACGCTATGGAAAAATTCAGGAGCCTTCGCTTCAATAACAGCCAAAAGTTCATTCACGTCTGAACCGCGCCCGTTAAAACTCGCAATGAGCTTGTTCCCTGCAGTTTCGTAGAGTTCCGCCGAGAGCGTAAGCGAAGTCCCGAAGCGACCCACGCGGGCTTGACAAACATAATCGGCGGCAATATTCTTGCCCGTTTCTACAAGGCAGCTCCCTTCGCAGTCTTCAAGAGCCTTGCTCGGTGGCAACATCTGCTGGATGTTTTCACGAGTCATGATGGTGTAATTCTGCACCGCCGGGAGTTCCTTAACGGCTTGCTCTCGCAACACATTCGTAAGGTACTGACGGTCCAAAAACGACACACTATCCTTGGCACTGCCATCCGCCGCCGTTTCAAGCACAGCTACAAAGGCTGCCGATGCATTTATGGAAAGGAAAAATATTAAGATAGCAAAAAGTAAGCGGTTCATACTCATAAAGTAACATTTTTAGAAAAAGTCGTCAAACCACTTTGCACTGTGGTTTGTCCTACATCACGTTCATGGGTACATATCACACTTTGGGCATTTATACGTCAATACTATGGTCCAAAGCACTCAAAAATAAAACCTTTTCTAAGTTCTAAGCTCTAAGTTCTAAGTTCTAAATACTATATTTAAATCATGGCATACGTACTTCTCATTCTTATCAGCATCGGCGGGCTTGCGCTCTGCGGTTTTTATCTCAAGAAAAACATTATCCGCATCAAGGATAAGAATAAGGATGAACCGAAAAAGTACAAGCGCATACTGAACTACGTCCCGACCGGACTCTGGTACGGCTATTTGATTATCTTCTTCGCCGGCCTCACCATCAACAACTTGATTTTCTAGCGTTCAGTAGTTACGAACCAATTCGTTCGTCTTTGGACAAGTCCCAAATGCTAGGCTCGATCATGCCCAAGCAAGCTTGATTGCGATATTCGCCGGACGCATTAGTCGTCTGTAGCTACGTGGTTCGGCAGGCTCACCAACCTAAGCAGCGTTCTATCGTCTAGATGCGAGCCAGCGTTCGTACAAGAACAGCGCAATAAAGTTCTTTCCGTCAATGAACTGGTGCGCAGCCTCTTCGTAAGGCAGCACTTCCGTACGGATCCATTCGTTCTCGTCGGTGTAAGTCTGGTTCTTGCCATCCATTGCTTCAAGTTCAGCACGCGTCACATGGCGTTCAATCGCATAAAGGCGAATGCGCTCGTCCAAAAGCCCGCAGCTTCCGGCAAAGCCATCGCTTTTACCCTTATACCAAAAGTCCATCAAGTCAATGAGTTCAGAATCGTCGGCCTTGATTTGCGCCTCTTCTTCTAGTTCCGAAAGCGCCACCTTGCGGAAATCGCCAGTCCAATCGAGAATCCCCGCCGGGATTTCGAGCGATGCCGTTTCTGAAATGGCAAATCGCGGTTGGCGCACCAGGAGCAAATAGCGCTTACCTTCGCAATGGAGCACAACGAGCACACCCACGGCATGCCCGCGCACAAGCACAATCCCGTGCACCGGTTTTCCATCCGGCAAGAACGCCGTCGCGTTCAGCTTGATAAACAGCGGCTCATGCTTTTTGCTAAAGTAATCGACCGCAGCAAAATGCACCTTTGTAATGTTGAACTTTTTTTCAGTCGCATTAAGCCACTGCTTGTAAATCTTGCTTTCGAGAATTATCGGTTTATCTTCTTCGGGAATTTCCGCAGCAAAGGTATATTCAATCATTTCGACTCCGTCGTATCGGCACGGAGCGTATCAGGAGCAACCGTTGCCGACTTCCAGACTTTATACAAACTATCTATTTGTGTTTTATTTTCGCCGTCCGCACTTTCCGTCAAGACGTTATAGCTCTCTAATCGGTAAGCTATCCAATCTTTCTTTGTCGAAGGACCGCAAGAGCTTTCGCTTTCATCAGGCACAAAAAGTTCACGTACAAAAGTAGCCTTACTGTTATAGAAAAAGCCACCATTATTAGCAAAGCCATTCATCATAGCACACGAAGGAATGTTTTCGACGTAATACGTGCTCATGTGCCAAACCGTATCCAATCGTTCATTGACCTTTCCAAGCGCAGTCGAGTCATATTCCCACTTGGTATTCAAGCAGTAAACGGAATCCGACGAAGCACAGGCGTAACGCACCGGCACAAGCGCCGTATCGTAAACATCCCAGCTCTTAGGATAAATTGTATCGGCAACAACTTCGTTGCACATATCAACGCGCATCGTGCAATTCGCACGGAGCGTTCGCCAGAAAAATTTTTGCGGCGTAATGGAATCAAGCACTCGCAAAATCGAAGGCGATTCTTTTGTACGCAACGGGAGCGAATCATGCACAGCAAAAGCGGAATCGATAAAGATGCTGAACGTATCGCGCTGCAGTTTTCCACGGCGCAGCAAGATAGAATCCAGCAAAGAATCCACATCGTTCTTGACAATCACATGGGTCACCTGCGAAGGCAAATCTTTCAGCACCATTTTGAAAGTCGTATCCGGGCGGTACATAGGCGCCGGGCAATCATCCGTATTCACCTTGATATTGATTTTCGGAGCAATCACAAACTGCGAATCGATTACGCTTTCGTTCAAATCGATCGACGTGAGCGAGCAATTCGAGAAAGACCAAATCTGCGAAAGCGTTACATAGAGCGTATCCGAAATCAGGTGAAGCGTCTTTCCAGAATCAAGCGTAGCGCCCAAAAAGTACCCACTGCCTTCGATGCGTTCCCCGTTCGGCATCACATCGAGAGGGCCGTCACCATCCTGTGCGCACGAGGCAAAAAACGCCATCAATAAAGAAAGCAAATAAACCGGGAAAATCGCTGCGAACTTACGCTTCATACAGACTCACTCAAAAAGGCAGATTCTTTTTGAATATAGCAATTTGGGCTGAATCTACCGGATGCGTCGCCTTGTAAAAATCTTTCCAGCGCACGAATAAACCGTTTTGGCGGACGGTCAAGAAAAACGATGCGCTATCTTGCGGCGAGAGGCGCCCCACAGCATCATCGATGCCAAGCCTCTTGCCAACAGTAGGTGCCATTTTCCAAGAGCCTATACCGAACATGCGCGAAGTAATTCCATTGCCGTGGTCAAATTCCACAAACATACCTAGCGAATCGCGCCCCGCTTCAAGCACAATTCCCGGCAATACCGGGTAAATCGGAGCTTCGCCAAGGCCCTTAAACAAATCTGCCGAAAGCAACTGTTCCAGGCCTTCAAAGTCAAAGTTATCGACAATCGCAAGGGCCGACCAACCCAGCGGAACATGCGGGCACGGCCCAGGGAATAGGCAACCGGTCTTGCTCGAAATCCAGACCTTCGAAGAATCCTCACGTTTCATATGCAAAAAAACATGACGAGTAGAATCCTCAAGCACGACAAGGAGCGCATCGCCAAAATCTCTCTTGGATGCCACCCAATGGATTTTCGCACCATCGCTAACCAGGTTCTTTACATAGCGCAAAAAAGCGTTCGGGAGTTCTAAAGAATCATTAACGATCCACGAACACTGCGCATAGCCTTTCTTGAGTTCGAACGGAGTACCGTCATACGATGTGCAACCGGCAATCCATTCTTCAACAACCGGAGCCGGGATTTCTTCGTTCCCAGGCAACGGAAGCTTATCCACCAACTTGTGGAACCAACCGTTTGTATAGGCCACAATAATCAAGGAAAAGACTAAAACAATCCTTATCAACGGGAATTTACGACGAACCCGCTTTTTTCTTTTTTTCCCTTGATACTCTGAAAATTCTACAGCCATCGCTTACAAGACAAGATAACAAACTAGAGCTACTACAATGAGCAACAGCACGATTATGACAACGAGAGGCCCCTTCGACGACGATGATTCATCCACCAACGGGTTCTTATCCAAAAGTCTTGATTCGACCTCTAATAGTCTAGATTCAACCTCTAAAAGTCGAGATTCTACCAGCTGAGGTTTTGGGGCGGCAACAGGCTTAGGCATCGGTTTAGGCGCAACAGGCAAGACAGTGCTCTTCCTTACCAAAGGAACTTTCTTTACCCGCCGAACCGCAGGAACAGTCGGCACCTTGACCGTCGAAATATCCACAGGAACGTAATCCAGCAAGTCCTTTTCGCTCTTGAAAATTCGAATAAAGCGTTCGAGTCCTACTTTTTTGAGGCTTTTCGCAAGGGATTCCTTATTCGTAATGACCGCAAACGTCCCTTTTCTCTTCAATAGTTCCTGATGGAACTGCATAAAGGCATTGTACGCATCGCTATAAACAAAATCTAGGCCCGACAAATCCACAGCAACAAACTTGACTTTGGAATTTGAAGCTATTACAGAGTGAAAATAAGCCTTGAAGACTTCGGCATCGAACGCCCCAATCGGATTGAGTGGAGCTGGAAGCAAAATGAATAAACCGACCTTCTTTAAATCAGCCATAACTACTCCATTGCGTTATTCCAATATTTCATCATCAGTTTCGATAATCGGAGTTGTTGGTGCAGGAGTCACGGGCACATTGGCAGGAGCTTGGGGAGTTGTTGACGTTGCAGGCGTCGATGCCGGAGCATTCACTTCAGGAGCCACCGGAGAAACCACAGGCGCTACAGAATTCGCAGGCGCTGTCGAAGTTGCTTTCACAACAGAATCCACAGGGGCAACCACCGGAGCAACAGGTTCCACAACCGGTTCCGGAACACGTTCTTCCACAAAATCTTCAGCAGGCAATTCTTCTTCGGTCACAAGTTTCTTTGCGGCAGCAGTCTTGCTCAAGTGGCCTTCTTCTCTTGGCTTATGTCCAAAGAGGTACGGGCTAAAGCTCACGCTCACGCGATGCACCGGAGAGAACACAGGATGCGATTCAAACGCGTAATCCACGACGAAGAAATTCGCAATCGTAAGACCGGCACCCGCCGTTACACTTTTGAACGTCGTAAAGCTGCTGAGACCAGCGCGCAACTTGAGCCCAAAGTCAAATGCAAATTCGACACCACCACGACCGCCAGACAGCCAATCCAGGGGATTTTCCCAAATGCGTTTGCCGTTTCTATCGGTCTCATAATCCAAATCCCTAGCTTCTCGATGGAAAAATCCAGCACTCTGCCAATAGAAATTGAACTTGCCATAAAGGTATTGCACAGGCAGGCCATAGCTCAAAGCCACGTAAAACTCAGGTGAGGAATATTCAAACTCGCCCGATTCCCAAGTTACAGCCGACGAAGTCCAGCCTTTCAAAAGGCCCGCGACATAAAAGTCATCCTTAATCTGGTAACGCGCACTCGCATCGCCACGGAAACCCCAGCCGCTCTGGTCCATATCGCGGTAAAGCACATGGAAGGCAATACCCAAGTCCAAGCGGTCAATAATGCGGCGGCCCCATGCTACTGAGAATACCCAGTCCGCAATCGAAAGCGTATTGTAGTCCGAACCTTCCGGCAGCGGATCGCCTTCGCGAATGTAGGGTATATCATCGGCACCAAATCTAGAGAACGAAACTCCGATACCCTGATTTTTCGGGAGCGGGATAACCATCGACGCGTAATCGTACTTGGTATCTTCGTAGTACGCCGTATGCGAGAAAGACGCCCACATATACTTAGCCTGCGTAAGCTGGTACGCATTCGTGCCAAGTCCAAGATAATCACCTTCAACCGCTAAAGTCGTTGAACCCAAGGCCGCAGAACGCGCACCTGGCTGAATATCAAGAGTTGCATTCGCGCCCACCACGCGATCGGCAGCATAAGCCGACGAAACAAGCGCACAGGCAAGGAAACAAGACCGCAAAGAAATATTTTTTTTCAAAAAAGACATTTGGTGACATCTAAGATAGATTATTTTTTCTTTCGTAAACAATAAAAAAAAATGCTTTTAAACGAATACATCCAAAATTTTTTGATATACCTGCAAACACAGCGAAGGTATTCCGAAAGAACGGTCGAAACATACCGAAAATCGCTAGAAAAATACCATTCGATGCTTGTAGGTAATGGACATACCGCCCAAAGTGATATCGCTAACAATGTGACGCTAGACACATTTTCCGAAACAAACGTTAAAAATTTTGTGTGGGATTTAAAAATCAAGCAGAAACTGGCGCCGACCAGCATCTGCGAGCACCTCGCCGCACTCAAAAGTTTCGGGAAATACCTCGTCCGCTCCAAGATTCTCAACAAGAATCCCGCCGAAGCAGTCCCCATGCCCAAGCGCCCCAAGCGGCTTGTGTCATTCCTCGGGCAAAAAGACCTCGCCCAAGAGAAGTTCCCCGAGTTGCCAGAAAAACCAACGCTACAGCAAATCCGTGCAAGGTTTTTGCTGGAACTCATTTACGGGTCTGGGCTCCGAATTTCGGAATGCCAAAGTCTTTGCTGGAACCAATTACAAATAAAAGAAAAACTCGTTCGTGTTATCGGTAAAGGCAATAAGGAACGCATCGTTCCCATCACAGACACACTAATTTCTTGGCTAGAGCAGTTCCGCACCGCTGAAATTGAAGCAGGACATGCACCAAGCATCACAAGTCCTGTATTCTTAAATGAAAACGGAAAACCTTACGATGTTCGCACTCTCAGGAGCGACATCCATAATTTGTTACGAGAAATCGGCTGGGAAGGCAAAGCGAGCCCGCACGTGCTGCGCCACAGCTTCGCCACGCACCTGCTCGAAAACGGCGCCGAAATCATGAGCGTAAAAGAAATGCTTGGGCATTCGAACATCTCGACAACGCAAATCTACACGCACGTGAACGCCGAACGCCTCCGCGAGGCCTTCAAAAAGACTCACCCGCGAGCGTAGGCATAGTTACTGGACGCAGCGGACCGGGATAAGAGGCGATTCGTTTACGCCATCTATGTTGATGGATAACGCTCCCATTACGCTATAAGAAGAATTCGACCAATCCAATATCGTCACCATAAGCAAGCCATTCACGGAACTTAGCCACATATGGAACGACCCGGAACTGAAGCCCAACTGCGGTTCTACGCGGCCAAAATTATCTGTAGTTTTTCCCCAACGGAATAAACCGGTCGGCTTTGCAGAAAAGCCATAAGCATTTATGCCCGGCAAATCTCCACCCCATTCCGTCGAACGCAGGTAAACGGCGGCATTTTCCGACCCGCCAACATTCTCCACAAGTTCAGAGAAATCATTTTCGGTCGGCAATCTCCAGCCGTCGGGGCAAACTGTCCGGGCTTCTTCATAAGTATAGAACCGGCCATACTCCGAGCAGTTTTCGTCGTCATCCCAGAAGCACTTCCCCAGGCTATCGTTTCCATAATTCAGGTTTTCCGCCATCCACCTTGTATTCCCGATATAGGCGTACTTGTAATATTTTCCGTCACGAGAATCCTTGAACTTTCCGGAAGCCACGTCCTTATTCTTCACGCAGCGGACATAGGCATCCCATTCGGCAAGTCCACCATTAAAGAAGGTGTAATTGACATTTGTTTCGAAAACAATCCTCGTCGTCGAATTCGATCTCGCATAATCTACATCGGCTAGCCAAGCATAGCCCATGAATTCGCCCCATTCAGAAGCATACCCAGGAACAAACGAAAGACCAAAAATATCGTTATCCGCACTCAGGGAATCATCCCAGCCCGCCTTCGACTTCAGTGCAAGTCCCTGCTTGCTTAGGCCAAGCTTTTCTTCTACCCTGTGATACAGCGACAGGTACTCGTCCATTGTCGGCACATGCCAGCCAGCAGGGCAGACCCCCTGATGGTTCCTGATTGGCACAATCTTTTTTGCGCTCGGAATGGAATCCTTGTAGCCTTCGCTGATGTTCATGGCAGCAGTCCAAGTGTAGAGACGCCCTAGAATACCGCAACTTTCCGCCTTCCCGAACGGGCACGACGTCTGGGATTTCAGATTTATTGATAGCGCGCTGTCCGTTGTATTTTCCGAGAAGTTCAGGTTCTCCGCCATCCAGGTCATCGCGCTGTCGCCCGTACCGATAGTCACTATCCTGTAGACATGGCCATCGCGCTCGTCCGTCATTGTCTGGTATTCAATGTCCGGATTCTTGAAGCTGTCCTTCGTGTATGATTCTAGAGGGAACTCCTTCAAGGTTACAGAACTGCTGGACACATCTGTTTCGCTACTGCTGCTGGATTCTGCACCGCTACTCAAGGCATCGCCCTTGGAAGAACTGCTCGACTGTTCGGACGAAGACTGTTCTGACGAAGACGACTTGGCGGAACTACTGGATGCATCGTTGAGCGAACTTGAAGAACTCCGGGCGACGTCCTCGGAAGAACTGCTCGGTTCTTCGGACGAAGACGAAATTTCCGAACCAGGATCGTCGTCCACCGGTTTTACGGAAGAGGTATCGTCCCCGCAGGCCGCAAAAAGCGCGACCGTTCCCATCAGGGCAAAACGTTTCAAAACAGTCAAAAAGTCTTTATCTGCAAAGATCTTCATTCTTCCTCCTTTCAAAATTTCAACTGCGGTCAAGCCGCTATTTTATATAAACTAGAAGAAGCTACCCTTAACGCCAACGGCGATGGTCCACTGTTGGCCGATATCGCTCCAGTCCGGAGCGTTCCATTTTTTCATGGGCTTTTCGCTATACTCGTTCATAGGATCGGCACCACCCGCCTTGTCATGAATCGGGAGCGAGAACGCGAGGAACACCGGGAAATCTGGGTTCGAGAATTCCAAGCCGTACACAAGCGAGATAGACCAAGCCTGGTGATCCGGATCCGGCCTCGGGTCATATTTTCCAACAGATTCAGAAGAAATCCATGCCACACCCAGCGGAATCGAGAAGTTCAGGCCAAACGATTGCACAATGCCAGAACGTCCACGGTAACCATAAGCGATAGAACCACCAATAGACGGCGGCGTAAATGCGCCGAGATCGTTTTCGCCATACGGCTTAAAGCGGTACTTGAAGCGGTCCCCATGTTTATTGAGATTACTCCAGTAGCTGTCGTTAAATTCATTTTCGCCCGAGAAAAGATGCATCGCAAACGGGTGCGTGTAGCTCAAGCTATAGAGCCAGATGCCCTTGTCCGTATCGCGGCTGTAGTCCCATCCAAGCGTCAGTGAATAAAGACCGCTCCCCTTCTGGAAACTGCTCGGCAAGATTTCCTTACCGCCATCCTTACCGCGCTTGATATCGTACTGCCCCGTCGGAATCGAGAGCGATGCCGAAAGCGATGCTGCACCGCCACTGCCAATCGTCTTCGAAAAATCAAACGAGATATCGCCAAAGCCGCCGGTGCTACGGTCCGCCGGAGGTTGGTTGCTACGATACTGCACTTCGCCCTGATGGCTCATGAACGGAATCGAAATGCCAACCTTCGTATCCCATGTCGGCTTAATCGAGAAATGCGGCGTCACAGTCAGAGCAGAGAAATTTTGCCCCACATTGTACTTCGTAAAGACTTCCGCCTCAAGATAACCGCCAGAAACGCCTTGGCCAATCCACTTGATGCCATCGCCAGAACCGCCACCAGAACCGCCAGCACCGCAACCGCCGATGGACTCCCACGGAGTCGAAGGCGCTACAGGAGAATTGAAACCTGCATAAAAAGCAACCGCAACAAGTGCGACAAGAGAACAACCTTCAATCAAAAAATTCTTTTTCATGTCGAACCTCACGGAAGCTTAAGCAAATACGCGTATTTATAACCAGTCGCCAGGAACTTGCCATCAGGAGTACGGCCACCAATCATGGGAATCGGAGCAAGTTCAATGTTCCCCCCGACCCATTCCATAAAGATGTCTTTCGGAGCGCCAGCCGTTAAACGAATTTCACGCATCACCGTTCGTCCAACAGAACCATCTTGTGCAGACGATTCATTCAAATCGATTGTATTGAAATAACCGCCCTCGGTAGACGTGAACTCCGTCCACAGCACAAACAAGCGGCCACCAAATTCAAACCAATGCGGTTGAGACGGGTCCGACACCATATCCTTCGTGCGTTCAATCTTAATCGGTTCGGCACTTTCCGAAAGTTCCTGAATATAAGATTCCCACGTACTCGCATTCTTTTCCATTGCATAAACGACAAAGTTTCCATCCGGGGAAATCATCGGGCTTTCAACGCCCCAATCGCTACGGTCTTTAGGTTTCTTTAGCTTAATAGCCTTCTCTTTACCACCATTCGCAAAATCGATAAACACGATATGTTGCGAACTATTATTATCGCCATCAACATAGGTCAAGCGAACATTGTTCGTGCCAAAGAAGCCTTCCACGGTCGAGATATCACCATCCTTATCAAACTTGGCTGCAGGATTCACCCACAAATGCGGCGTAGCCGTTTCGATAATTCCCTTATCGAAGAACCAAAACTTGGCTTTATCTGCGGTACGAACAGCAAATATGCCAAAGTCCAAAACATCCGGGCAACTCGTGCTACCATCAGGGTCTTGACCGCGCAACGCAATAATGAAATCAGGATGCGTACTCCATTCCGGATCTTGGAACTGGCACTCGCCCTTGGAAAGGTCGCGCATCAAATACCACTTTACATTATTCGCGGTATCCGAAACCGTCAAACGGTCATGCTGCCTTACGTTAGTCATAGAATAGCCTGCATCATGCTTTTTCACATTAAGATTGCTAAAGTTGAGCCAAAGCATCGATGCCGGGAAATTCACGGTATCTTGCGAGACCGAAGGATTGCAGGTTTGCTCAGCATTATTTTCGTCACCATCTACCGGAAATAATTTTCCGATTGCAGTTTCTTCGCTGCCTGAACCAGAATTTTCGGAATAATCCGCAACAAACGGATCAGGGCTATAGCACGCGAAAAGCGTAAGGGACAAGAGTCCCAGGAATAAGGAATTCTTTTTCATCAATATGCAATATAGTTATTAGTCACTAGTTAATAGTTGCTAGATAACTGCAAATAGAGGTAAATCTAGTTAGAATTCTGAATTCAAAGATCCAAATTCCCCATTAACCGTTTTTTCTAGCTTTCTTGAATTTTTCACGAATTAACTGCAAGTCATGCTGGTACGGATTTCTAACAAAATCGTCAAACGCCCACGCCGTCGGGTGGAAAACGCCCTTCGCATACGTCAAAAGCATGTCGAGCCAAACGCCCTTGCCGGCATAAAGTTTAAACGGCCCGCGCTTGTAGCTTGGCAGCACCACCTTGTCCATGTCCATATAGCCAATGTCAATGTTCACATGGCGGAGTTCTGGCGCATCTGCCGAAGCGGTCGTGAGTTCCAACGCATTGCTGCGTTCCTTTTCTTCGGCAATCGTCTCCGGCGGGATTTCACGCTCAAACGAGACCACACCGCGATACAAATCATCACCCATCTCAGGCTTGTAATAATCCGTCTTGTCAAACGCAAAGAGGCGCCCTTTATGGCGAATTTTGCCCCACGTTTTTTCAAGGAGTTCAATAACATTCGGGTCCCATTCGGCACCCTTCTGCAACACAAACGCAATCAACTGCGCATTTTCAGAAAATTGAGAAGCTTTCATTTTTTAATGCGGGAAAATCATCAACGACGAACGTATAATTTCCATCTGCTGTTTTGAAAAAGAAACCGTGCCCGCGTCATCAAGCGTCACAGGAAACATTATGTTATTTTGATCAGGGCATGCATGTATACCCGACTTCGACAAGTAAGAGCCTCGTTCAAGGGCATAGCCACCGGCACTTTCGCCGCTCTTATAAAGGCCACTTCTGAAAATATATTCACAGAACGGAGTATCCGTCAAACCGTCCTCGATGTTCGACAAATCACCAACATTGCCGTTGTCTTCTCCAGAATCGGCAAGCAGTCCCAAATCACGCCTTGTGGTCGAAGTATGCCTAAGTCCAAAGAAATGCCCTGTTTCGTGAACCGCCGTCATTATAATATTGTACGACGAAAGCAACTCATACCCATCACTCTTTTTAACATATTCACCAATCACAACAGAGCTTTGGTTGCCGGCCCCTAAAATTCCCGAAAATACATGAGAATACCCCATGACATCTTTATTTTTTATGCTATGGACAAGAACAATGTTCAGCGCATTGCGAAGTCCTTCTTCGGGCCA
This sequence comes from Fibrobacter succinogenes, assembly GCA_902776765.1. GTDB lineage: Bacteria > Fibrobacterota > Fibrobacteria > Fibrobacterales > Fibrobacteraceae > Fibrobacter > Fibrobacter succinogenes_N. Next base: position 52,857 of record CACYRP010000001.1, on the reverse strand, counting down.
GCCAGCCAGTTCACTAACAAACAAATCATCAGAGCTCACACCAGCCACCCACGGTTGATCAGCCGGATAATACGAGCCCAAAGTCGGGTGATTGTGGGCATAGCGAACATAAAGGGTATCGACTGTTATGCCATAATATTTTTCACGGAAAAGTCTCAGCATGTCGCTCGCCAGCTCATCAACATTTTTGCCGTCAAGCGTTTTATCCATAGAGCCCACAACAATCAAATTAATCGAGAAATGATCGCTATATGAACCAATTCCCTGAAATCTGATGTTATCTACTTTACCCTTGAAATACTCACCATCCACGCCAAGCGAAGTAAGCCAAATCGTCATTTTATTTTCTTCACAAGTAAAAGAATAAACATAGCGGTTCCCGACAACCGTAGGCGATAAAGTCCTTACCCTTGTAGATCCTACAAGATCTTTTGAATATTTCAAATCATAAGTGTGGAACAACTGCAATTCTGGAGCCGGTTGCGTTGAATCAATATCAAAAGAAAGTGTATAGGACGCCCCCGGATGAACAATAAGCGCAATTCCGCGAGCAAGATTAGCCGCTGCGGAATCATTTCTTGCCATGTCGTTCGGATAAAGTTTAAAGGCAATGGGGTGACTCGGATCAGGCGAAAGCTCTGGACTACCATCAGCTTCAACAACTTCCGAGCACGACGTAAATAAGCTTGCCCACAAAAAGCAAAGAAGCCCACAAATCCACACTTTTTTACAAAACTTTTTCATAAACTCCTAATCCAAAAACTCCTCAAAAGCGTGTATAAAATACAGACTCACTTAAAATACAAAAGAATTAAGAAAATGAATAAAAATATTAAAGAAAAAATATTTAAAGCATTTAAGGAACTTATTGCACCACTCGACGGGAAACCGGCCCTTGTGAGCGCCATCATTCTAACAGCGACTTTGGCATCTCTAGATATGCCAAATTTCGCCATATTCCTGCTTGGAATGGTATTTTTGCTCACGCATTCTTTCCGGCGGCATCTGCAATGGGTGATTTTTATTTCTATGGCCGTCGGGATTGTAGTCCATGAGGGAATACCGAGTTTTGGTACACTTTGGGGAAATGAAAAAGGCGCCCGGGAATACGCGGGGGAATGCGCAGAAAAAGGCGTGGGAAATCGTAATGGAAAATGCGCGAAAACGAGCAATTTTGGCTGTGGGAAAGTCGAAACGCGCCTGCCGCGCCCCAAGGGAACCGCATTTATAATCAACGTTTCGCAAGAAAAAATTGAAGGAGCGGCAGACGGAACCACAAATTCATTCGAAGCGGCTCGCGATGTTCACTACAAAGTGCGATTGACCGAAAAGCGGGACATGCCGAACCTTCCCGAACCGGGCGATTCCATTTGCTACGAAGCATCATGGTACCCCGTAACACCGCCGAGCGTCCCCGGAGCGTTCGACACGCAAGGATGGCTCAAATCCCAGAATCTCGCCGCCTACGGGAAATTCAAGCACTGGGAATCGTACTCCGGCGATTGGACTTTCGAACGGAGTTTCTTCAAGTTCCGGCAATTTCTGCAAGCGCGATTTGCAAAGTTCCTCGATCCCGCCGAAACAGGACTCTTGATGGGGCTTTTGGCGGGCGACCGCTCGGGCATTCCAGAGGTTCTGCGAAGCGATTTTCAACGTTCGGGGCTTGTGCATGTGCTTGCCATCAGCGGTTTTCACGTTGTTTTGCTCGCCGGGATGCTCATGGTATTCCTTAAAGCAACAGGCCTTCCGCATAAAATCGTCATTCTCATTGCAACGGCGCTCCTCGCGGTTTACGTTCCCGTCACAGGCGGTTCGCCAGCAGTCAGGCGCGCGGTCATGATGTTTGCCATCCCGCAAATCGGGACGCTATTCGGGAAACCGGCCAACACGCTCAACAGCTTAGGCGTCGCGTTGCTCCTCATCATTTTGCCGGAACCCAGCGTTATTTGGAATCCGGGATTCCAGCTTTCTTTTGCAGCCACGGCGGGCATCATCATCGGCACCCCTCACAACCCGACAAAATATTTGCCCGAAAGCCTTAGCCGCAACAAGCTCTGGCAAAAAATCCAAGCATTCGCGATTGACCCTACATACGTCACGCTTTGCGCGACACTTGCCACAGCGCCATTCCTGATCCATCATTTCAAAACGCTTTCGCCGTTCGCATGGTTCGGAAACATCATCATCGTTCCGGCCATTTCGCTCGGCATGCAAGCGGGGCTTTTCGCGCAGCTTTCCCCCATTGACTTTATCAGCGGCACATTCTGCGCCGCCGCACAATTCTTTTTGCGGCTCGCCTCGCTCCTCACGCGCATTCTCTCGGACAGTGCAGCCGCCTCGATGACCGTCGGGCCGTTTTCGCCACCGGTATTGCTCGCGCTCGGATTCTTGATTTTACTTTTGCCGATTTGCCGCAAGAATTACATCGCACGCAAGTATGCCTTTTTCTGTGTGCTCGCAGCATCTGCCATTTTCGCATACAACAGCTATCACGAAATTTTGCACCCGTCGTGGACACTCACCACAATTGATGTCGGGCAAGGCGACAGCCATCTCGTCAAGGCGCCATCCGGCAAGCATTTCCTCGTTGACGCGGGCGACAATAGCAGGCAAGATTCCGGCAAAGACATCATCGTTCCCTTTTTGCACCACATTGGCATTCGTGAACTCGACGCCTTAATCATCACGCATCCCGACAAGGACCATTTCGGAGGCGCCCTCTCGCTAATAAAAATGTTCCCTGTCAAAGAAATTTGGGCTAGCAAGTGTTCGTTAAAAGAACGCAAACCCGATTGGCAACAAGTCCTCCGCGAAGCAAATAAACGCAACATTCCTATTCGCAATGTCCATCGCGGCATTCTTTGGAAAGAGAATTTCTTTGAAATCCGCACCATCCATCCCGTCGAAGATATTTGTACCGAAGCAAACGAAGGGAGCATAACGCTTAGGCTCAAGGGACTTGGGCATTCAGCCATCCTCACCGGAGACCTCACCACCGCCGGAGAAAAAACGATTATGAAAACCGACATTTATCTGAAAAGCGATGTGCTAAAACTCGGGCACCACGGTTCCAAAACATCTAGCAGTCTTCCATTCCTGACCGCAGTCGCCCCCACATACGCCATTATCCCAAGCGGTCGCAAAAACCGTTTCCGCCACCCGCACAAACAAGTCACCGACCGCCTCGATTCGCTCCACATACCTTACATCAACACCGCCCAAAAAGGGACGATAACGTTCACGTTCGTCCCAGATTCTGTGAGCTATACAACGATGTGGGAGTGAGTTAGACGAAAGACGAGAGAACGCCCTTCGGGCTACAGACGAGAGAGGTTTTGAATAGGTTTTAGAGGTTAGGAAATAGTAGGAAGAGAACGGTTTATTGGAGCTGTCATCCCAAGACGCGAAGCGACGAGGGATCCAGTCAAATCTTGTGGGTACTTAACTTAACTGGATTCTTCAGGCTTTCAGCCTTCAGAACGACGTGTAAGGCATTCCAGTGCTGCACCGTGCAACAGTCCGTTCGAGGCGATACTCGTGAACCCTTCGTAAATGGGCGCCGTCGGCGTTCCCGTAGCATCGAAGAGTTCCGTCTTGCCGTCAATCGTACTGAACTTGCCGCCCGCTTCTTTCATCAAGAGCGGGAACGGGGCGATGTCCCACAACGAAACGACCGGATCCACCATGATTTCAGCACGACCTGCCGCCACGAGATAATAGCCGTAGCAGTCGCCCCAACCGCGATGCAAACGGGCGCTGCGGCGGAGTTTCGTAAAGCCTTCACCAAAACCCTTGTCTTCCATCGTATTAACAGTTCCCGAAAGCACAAGCGCATCGCTCAATTGCGACACCTTCGAAATGCGAACTTCGCGACCATCCAAAAAAGCGCCGCCGCCGTTCACTGCCCACACAGCGCTCTTCATTGCCGGCAATCGGATGACGCTTGCAATCGGCTCATTCTTGTGGTAAAGCGCAATGAGCGTTCCAAACAACGGAACACCATGGATAAACGATTTTGTACCATCAATCGGGTCAATCACCCACTGGTATTCCGCATCAGGGCTTTCAATGCCAAATTCTTCGCCAATGACACCAAAACCTGGAGTTTCCTTGGCCCAAAATTTGCGCGCCAGTTCTTCGGTTCCCTTGTCCGCAATCGTGACCGGCGTCTTGTCGGCCTTCCATTCAACGCCCACATCTTTCTGGTAGAACTTGAGGATGTTTTCTTCAGCCAATTCCGCTGTCTTGAGCGCAATCTTCAAGAGTTCCAGATTTTCAGGAGCAACTTCATCCCTTGCAATTCGACTTTCCATTTCGAACATGCGATCTCCTAGCCGACCCACTTTTTAACAAGCGAAACAAGCAGTTCATTTTCTTCGGGTTTGCCAACCGTAATACGGATGTGTTCCGGCATGCCAAAGCTCGTAAGCCCGCGAACAATCATGCCGTTCTGTTCCAAGAACAAAACAAGTTCCTTGGCCTTATCGCCAATGTGAACACAAATGAAGTTAGCCTGCGTCGGGAGCACCTTGAAACCAAGCGCCGTAAATTCGCGGTTCAAATATTCAAATCCGATAGCGTTGTTCTTGCGCGTTGCTTCCACGTGGTCCGTGTCGGCGAAAGCCGCAATCGCAGCTACCTGAGCAGCCTGGTTCACGTCAAACGGCGGCTTGATTTTCCACATGGCGCGAATCACTTCGGCACTTGCAATGGCATAACCCACGCGGAGCCCAGCCAATCCATAAATCTTACTGAACGTGCGGTTGATGAACAAGTTCGGGAACTCGTCCAACGCAGATGCAAGCTTCGGGAAATCCGGAGCCGTCGCAAATTCCGCGTAAGCTTCGTCCAAGAACACGAGAACGTTCTTCGGCACCTTAGCAAGGAACGCACGAATTTCAGCTTCATTGTAGTAATGGCCGGTCGGGTTGTTCGGGTTGCAAATGAACACCACACGAGTATTGTCATTAATAGCAGCCGCAAGCTTATCAAGGCTAGCACGTTCATCGCCCTCGCCCACGCCAATAAAATCAGCGCCGTTCGAAAGCGTCGTAAACTTGTAAACCGAGAACGTCGGCGTTATGCCAATGCAGTTGTCGCCCTGACGGATAAAAGCCTTACCCACCATGTCGATGATTTCATCAGAACCATTACCAATAACAATCTGGTTCTTGTTTACGCCAAATCTTTTAGCTATGTCATCAATCAACTTCGGAGCATCGCCGCGCGGGTACAAGTGCAACGAATTTGCAATTTCATGGAACGCTTCCACCGCCTTCGGGGAAGCGCCGAGCGGGTTTTCGTTAGACGCAAGCTTTACAACATTCTTAAGACCATAACGTTCACGAATTTCGTCGATGGACTTGCCAGGGACATAATCGGAAAGTTTAGAAAGTTCTGGACGCGGATCGACCACAAATACCTCCATTTTAACGCGTGTAAATTTAGCTTTTACCAGAGGTTTTATCTAACTTTGATAATCATGAAGCACATTCTTTGCCTACTATTTATCTTTTTAGCGACCAACGCTTTTGCACTCGACCACATGTGGGACATGAGGTACACCTTCGGTGCCGAAAGCCGCCCATCCCCAAAGATTGGTCTCGGTATCGGTATCCGCTCCCCGTTCAATTCGAACGTCCTATTCCCCATCAACTTTACAACCCGACTCAACAAACAATTTGATGTCGGCGCAAAGCTCGATATCAACACATACAACCAATTAAACGAAACAAAAACAGCCCTAGACCTTGGCGTTCGCTATCGTTACAAACCGAGTTCCTTCCTCGCGTTCGATGGTTACCTGGACTTGAGCGACATCAGCGCAAGCGCAATCGTGTTCACGGTCGGTACACAGCAATTCATCGCAAAATGCTTTGCCAACTACTATGAACTCCGCGCCGGATTCCTCGACGGAGCAACAAGGTACAACGGCGAAGAAGGTTACGTCAAGTTTTCTGGAGCCATGATTCCGACACTCGTTTTCGGACAAATGTTCCGCATTTTCCTTGAAATCAACACGTCGGCAAGTATTGGAAATCTCCGCAACGACTTTATGGTCGATATCATCCCGAAGTTCGAACTGACATTCGGCGGAACGCATGTGCGCATCGACTTTGACGTGGGCGTAATGCAAGAAAAGAACAATGATCATAAGACCATTGCTCTTTACGTTATGACAGCGTTGTAGGAATTAGGTTTTAGGCTGTAGGGGTTAGGTATTACACGTGCTACGCACATTTCTAATGGGTGGCATAGCCGCGATTATTTTCCTAAAACCTATTACCTATCACCTATAACCTAACGAACCACAAACATTCCGTCTTTGTAATCCACCACGGCGGGCTTTGCGGCACTCACAGTGCCCGAGAGGATTGCATGGCTCAACGGACGTTCAATGTTGCGTTCGATGTAACGCTGTATCGGGCGAGCGCCGAATTCCGGCTGGTAAGCACCTTCCGCAATCGCATCAAGTGCCGCATCCGAAAGCGTAATGACCAAGTCCTGACGAGCCGCACGCTTTGCCAAATCAGCAAATTTGAGTTTCACGATTTCGCGAATCTGCTTTTTCGAGAGGCTCTGGAACACCAGCACTTCGTCCAGGCGGTTCAAGAATTCCGGGCGGAAGAACGCGTGCAAGTCGGCTTCGACATCCGAAAGCGCAACCTGCGGCGGTTCACCGTTCTTGGCGCTAGCCGCACTCAAGCGGAACTTCTCAGCACCCAAATTCGAGGTCATCAAAATCAAGGTGTTCTTGAAGTTCACCGTACGGCCTTTGCCGTCCGTCAAACGACCATCATCAAGCACCTGCAACAGCGTATTGAACACGTCCGGGTGCGCCTTCTCGATTTCGTCGAGCAAGATTACGCAGTACGGATGCGTACGCACAGCTTCGGTCAGCTGGCCGCCTTCTTCGTAACCCACGTATCCCGGAGGAGCACCGATCAAACGGCTCACGCTATGCTTTTCCATATATTCGCTCATGTCGATACGGACAAGTGCGTTTTCGCTATCGAAAAGTTCAACAGCCAACGCCTTTGCAAGTTCCGTCTTGCCCACGCCCGTCGGGCCCAAAAAGAGGAAACTTCCAATCGGCGCATTCTCACGGGAAAGGCCGCTACGATTACGCAAAATCGCTTCGGACACGGCTTCGACAGCTTCGTCCTGGCCAATGACGCGGGCATGCAGACGTTCATCCAAGTGCAACAACTTTGCCTTTTCGCCTTCGCAAAGCTTTGTCACCGGAATGCCCGTCCAACGGCTTACCACAAGGGCAATCGTCTCTTCGGTGACTTCTTCGCTCAAGCCGCCTTCTTCGGCACTCTTGCGGAGCGCTTCGGTCTTTTCGGCAAGTTCCTTCTCGATGTTCACAATCTTGTTGTACTTGAGTTCCGCGGCACGGTTCAAGTCGTAACGGGCTTCCGCCTGTTCCATCTCGTCCTTTGCAGCCTTCAAGGATTTCTTCAAGTCCTGCACTTCGGCAAAGGCGGCACGGCGATCCTGCCAACGTTCCTGCATTTTCTTAACCTCGGCATCAGTACCCACAAGTTCTTCACGGAGCTCTTTCAAGCGCTTTACGCTGTTTGCGTCCGTTTCTTTTGCCAAGGCCTGCTCCTCGATTTTCATCTGGAGTTCCTTACGCTGCAAGGTATCCAAAGCTTCTGGCACCGTGTCCATCTGCGTCTTCACAAGGCTTGCGGCCTCGTCAATCAAGTCAATAGCCTTATCCGGGAGGAATCGGTCACTGATGTAACGGTTCGAAAGCTTCACGGCCGCCACGAGCGCGTTATCGTGCAGACGCACGCCGTGGTGCGCATCAAAGCCTTCCTTAATGCCACGCAAGATGGAAATCGCTTCGTCTTCGCTCGGCTCAGAGACCTGTACCGGCTGGAATCGACGTTCCAAAGCGGAATCCTTTTCGATGTACTTGCGGTATTCCTGCGTTGTCGTCGCGCCAATGCAATGGAGTTCGCCACGAGCGAGTTTAGGCTTGAGCATATTGCCCAAGTCCATGGAGCCTTCCGTCTTGCCCGCCCCCACAATGTTGTGGAGTTCATCGATGAACATAAGTGTATTGCCATCTTCTTCGATAGCGTCAATCACAGCTTTGAGACGTTCTTCAAAGTCGCCACGGTATTTTGCGCCCGCCATCAAAGCGGACAAATCAAGCGCAAAGAGTTTCTTGCCCTTCAACGCATCGGGCACGTCGCCACGGTAAATACGTTCGGCAAGGCCTTCGACAATAGCGGTCTTACCCACGCCCGGTTCACCGACCAGGCACGGATTGTTCTTTGTCTTGCGGCTCAAAATCAAAATCACACGGCGGATTTCTTCTTCACGGCCAATCACCGGCGAGAGCTTTCCGTCCGCCGCCATTTCCACAAGTTCACGGCCATAAAGTTTGAGCGGGGACTGTTCCTCAGCATTGGCTGCCCCAGCAAACGGGTCCGAAAGCCAGGTTTCCACCACTTCGGTCGAGCCAAGCGCATCAGCAAACACCTTCGAAAGCGCACGGTCGCCCGAGAACTTCATGAGCGCCACCAGCAAATCGCCCGGCGTGACCATTCGGCTCACCTGACGCGCCGCCTGCACAGCCGCACGCAAAATGCGGTTCAAGTCGCTATCCGGTTCCACATCCGGATTCACGCCTTCCATGCGCGGAATTTTCTGAACAAACGGTTCCAAACGGCCACGGAGTTCCGAAGTCTTCACACCCTTGGACTTATAAAGTTTCTTCAAGGTTGCATCGGGGCCTTCAACAAGGCCAACGGCCAAATGTGCCGCCCCCAAGTAAGAGTGCGAACAACGGTCACGCAAACTCTGCGCTTTTGCCAAAACCTTTTCTGCATCATTAGTAAAATCGGACATTTTATCCTCGCTTTTCTTTTTTCCCCTTCCCTATTGCAAACAATGTGCCAAAAGTCCCCTAGCACCCCAAAAATCGCGATTTTCGAAAAAAAAAGCCTTTTCAAGCCGTTTCAAAGCCCCCACCTATTCAAAAAATAACACGCTAGCGTTTCAAAAGCAACGGTTCATAGCCTTTTTTTGAAACGCGTGGATAAGAGCACTCGGCACCAAAACACCGAAACAAGCTCTTCGGATTACCCATCTACAAGCGCACGGTCTCGTCGCACATTTCGCAAATAGCAGTGCGGTGCGTTACAAAAATCATCGTCTTTTCCGGGAAGGCTTCGAATATGCGACGGTAAAGTTCCGCCTCAGTCGCCTCGTCCAGCGAAGAACTAATTTCATCAAAAAGCAAAATGTTTCCGGGACGTAAAAGCCCACGCGCAATTGCAATACGCTGTGCCTGGCCTTCACTAAGCCCATGCCCGCGTTCCCCAATTTCTGTATCAATTCCATCGGGCAACGTCTCCACAAATTCCGCACAAGCAATGTGCAAAACGCGGAGCATTTCTTCTTCAGTCGCATCGGTTTTTGCCAACTGCAAATTGTAGCGCACAGAGCCGTTCATCAGCGTGTTGCCTTGCGGCACATACACAAAATTCGAACGAGTCTCTTCCGAAACATCAACCGATTCTCCGCGCATTTCCGAACGTTCGCCCGAGCCTACATTCGCTACAGCGGATTTCGAATAAATTACCATTCGTCCACTATCCGGCTTCACGAACCCAAGCAAAAGCCTAAACAAGGTTGTCTTGCCTTTACCGGTCTCGCCCATAATCGCAGCCTTGCTCCCAGGCATAAAATCGTGCGAAAAATTACGGACTATTTCGAGGTCGCCGCCAGCGTATCCAAAGCGCACATTCTCTAGCCGTAAGCCCAAGCGCCCGCGCAGTTCATTTCCGCGCTCATTTCCGCACGTTTCACCCGCGCACGCCCCAGCATCATCCACGACCTTTTTAGTCAACTCATCCAAACGATCAATGCTAGCCGTCGAATGTACCAATTGCGGCACCATCCCAAGCAACGTCAAAATCGGGTGCTGGATTTGCCCGACCAACTGCAAAAAAGATGTCATCACGCCAAACGTAATCGTCCCATCACGCAGCCCAAGCCCGCCCCACACAAACGCAAGCAAATAGCCAAGTCCAAACGCAGAGCCTATTGCAAAACGCGCGACCGTCGTAAAGCGAGTCCGCCGCAGCACATCGCGTTCAAGTTTATTTTGTTTTAAACCAAGCCGTTCCGTCACCCAGCTTTCGCTTTCCAGCGAACGCAACACAGCATTGTATTCCACACCTTCTTGCACCTGCATCTGGATGCGGCTTTCGCCTTCGCGAATATCAAGCGTCATCTTGCGCAACTTGCGTGAAATCAGCTTACCCACCACAACCATTACAGGTGTAAGCAACAGCAGCGCCCACGCTAAACGAGCGTCAAACCAGCGCATCAAAAGGAACGCACCCACAAGCTGGATTCCCGTCACCGCCATCTGCGGGAGCGTATCGATTACCGAAGTCGAAACCGTTTCAATATCCTTCGAAAGTCTCGACGACACATCGCCCGAATGCAATTCATGACCGTCAAAAAGCGGCCGCTTAAACAACGTGCCAAAATAAAACAACCTTAGCGCATTGGTCATCTTCACCATAGCAGAGGCGGTCATGTAATAATACAAGAGTCTAAGGACAATTGTCCCCACCACAGTAAAAACAAGAAACGCAATCATACGCACAATATCATCTTGCGAACCCGTGCGTATCGTTTCATCAATAAACCGCTTGCTCAGCCATATCATCAAAAGACCGCATGCAACGCGTGCGATTCCCGCCAAAATGCGAACGACAATATTTATCCGGAAGCCTTTCGTTCCGTGCCACAGCCAAGCGATATATTTCATTCGAGCACGTTCACCTTTTGCCATTCGGCGACAATCGCAGCCACATCGGCCTTAGCCTGTTCTGCGCCAACGTCGTATTCGCCGCAAAGCGCTTCAGCAAGGGAATCTACGGTAAATTCACCTTGCTGTTCGGCCTGTTTCCAAAGCCAAGCTGCCGTTTCGTTCAAGCAAAGGAGGCGTCCAAAATCAAGAGCACCAATACCTTCACCCATAATCACCTGTTCACCACACACATCGCGCAGCACAAAACCTTTCTTGATTTTCATTTTTTTATCTTCCTATAAATCCATAGTAAATAACGTCTAACCGGTAACAGAATATACCATATTTTTGCAGCGATTCGGTATCGCAAAGCTGCCATAGCGTATTTTTTCCCATTCGGTTTTACAACGCAAATCACCTTGGCACAAACATCCGAAACGTCACAATGTTCCCGCAAAGCAAGATTTCCATCGCCCATGAGTACCACATGCTCACCATCCAACGAAACAATCCGGTGCACAACATAATGGTTTCCCGGAGCATTCGTTTTGACAAGCGCAAGCACCACATCACCACGCCGTAAAGCTTTCGGTTTTTCCAGAATCACGCTATCGCGCCCGCCCACGATAAACGGCAACATGCTCCGCCCGTTTACCGGAAACGTGACGCTTACGCCACTCTTGACCAGGCGAATCGCCTCGGCAAGAATCAGCGAGTCATCCTTTTTTCCCGAACCGCTCATGGCGCGGAATCTCCATTTTCATAAACGACTGTTTTACAACACAACGTGGCCGCCTCTTCGTCCGGCAGGCATTCCAAATACCACGATGGAACACACGTTGCAAGACCGTTTTGCGTTTTATGCAAACCATCAGCCATCTTTTTATCCCACCGCATTCCAGAAATACAAGGCAAAATAGCAGCGTATGCCGCAACACCTTTCAACGGCGAAATCTTATTGAACGGCGCCTGCGATAGCAATACGAATCCGCCCATTTCCATTTCGACATTCTTGTAGCAAGGCGTCTTACCGCTCCACGGCGAACCGAAAACTTTAGCAACCGGCTTTCCATCCGCATTTTTGAACAAACGCACTACAGGATTATCATCATTGAACAGCTCGGAGCCCTCGTTATACTTGAGCCAGAGCCTTGCATGGGTGCTCTTTCCCGTTCCGCTCTTGCCCAAGAATAAATAGCCAAGCCCCTTATAGCGGATCCCCGCCGCATGGAACAAGGCCGTATCCAATTCAGAGGTCGCAAGCGCAAATAAAACCATCAACGAATTGTTCAAAGCAAAGACATGCTTTCGCTGGACATCATCAGTCGACATCGCCAAAACATCTCGTGGAGTCAAAAACAACGTAGACTGTTTTAGCGTACTATCGCACACCAACACACCCGTAGATACGCCGAACAACAAAAAGTCAAACGCAAGCAAACCATCTGCCGTGCGCCCGCATAAAATCGATTGTCCTTCTTCATCCTGACTGATTTCTTCGGTGTATCCGGGCGCAGAAGCTTCTTGCACCGCAACCGAAAACACAGGATTTTCGCACGAATCAACCGCAAACGGAGCGTAATTACCCATTTGCGACATAATTTCTTCGTCGGCTTCTACCGCAAAAAAATGTTCAGCAACTTTAAAAAACTTCTTAGTCATCGAGCTTCTTTCTTTACATATTTAGAGTGAGACAAATCCCAAAGCGACCATCGCCGCAATTTAATCCGAACAGAAATAGATTTAAAAAACTCCTTCCAATAATCCAATTCGCTCACCATAACATCAATTGGCGCAAACCAAAACACGCTAAAATTACGCCAACGATGCTTCAAAAATCGAACAACAAAGTTCTTTGAAATTTCATTCAGCGAATCCATTTCATAAATACCAAAATTTCCGCCTTTTTGTATGATGGCGAGCATTTTTCGGCCAAGTTTTTCATCAGGTTTGCAAAGCATCATGGATTCATCGAGTTCAAACACGTAACCCATGATCCACATGAGCGCCCTGCAAACTCTCAAAATTCCAAAATCCGAAAGTCTATTTGCAATTTCGCGACGATTATCCTCGGAAGAATGCTTCAGCAACATGTAGTAATCCAGAATTTGCTTAAACCCAATGCCATCCTTAATAAAATGAAGCTGAATATGGGCCAACTGCATAGCAAGCGCAAACTTTATAGACGGAACGTAAAAGCCTTCGCTCCCTCGTTCTACATTCTGGATTTCGCTTTCCAAAAAACGCAGGAGGCGCGCACTCGCAAACAGATTCCTAATTCCAGAAGACGGCCGGTAATGGATTTCAACGGGAATCCCATTTTCTTCAGGATCCAAGTGAACATGGTGCGGCGAGTATAAATCCCTTTCGTGAATTTTATACCCCATTTTTCTCATTACCGCAAAAACGTGGTCGCGCCCGCCATCAACCCACAAGTCAATATCTCCAACCTGACGAATATAGGGGTCCGGGTAAAGCAAAGCATTGGCAGGCCCCTTGAGCACAGCCGTTTTGCACCCTTGTGCGGCAAACAATTCCGTAAGCCTAGCAGCTTCCGCATTCAAAAGCTTATTCTGCCCCTTAATGGCTTCCGCTTCGAGAGCCCAACGCAATACGATTTTATGAGGAGGCTGTAAATCCCGAGGCAAACGACTAATAGCTTGATAGGCAACGCCAGCAATAAGCTGCTTCAAACATTCCGAATGCAGGTTTTCCCAGTCTTTCGAACTCAGCCTATGCGAAAAGCTCAACGTGCAATCTTCATCGACTGCCATCCGCAAAAGTTCGTATAAGGCTTCATTTTCAAGATGTTCCATCACTTCACAAATTAGAAAAAAAAATCATTTTCGTACAAAAAGGTTACAAAAAACAACAAAATGGGCAATTTTCAGCGTTTTTCCCTAATTCAGGTGGTTTTTCAAAACGCAATTATTGAATTTATACAAGAAAAATGTTGAAAAGTGTTGTAAAGCTTTACATCAGAAAAAACACCAAAATCGACCACAATTATTCCAAATTAAACTATTTTAAGGATACAAAACCAAACATCCCATACACCAAAACAACGGCACCTCTCACGAGATGCCGTTGTTTCTTTTTTACATAGTTTTCTTGTTTTATTCGAAATCGTTTTGTACATTGCATCGCGATGACAACCCATAATACTCAAAAGCCCTCTTACGAGGGCTTTTTCCATTATATGGACAACTTGTGTTTATTCGTCATCAGCCCCTTCGATAAACTCAGGGCAAACTCCGTTGAGGATCCAAGCGGTTCCTTACCTTCCACCCACAAGAATCTGATCGACCTTGATAGAGGGCTGCCCCACCGTTACGGGCACATGTCCCGACGATGCGCCACAAACGCCAGCGGCTTGCTCAAAGTCCGAGCCCACCATGCTAATACGCGGCATGATTTCGTGGCCTTTGCCGATAAGCGTAGCTCCACGCACCGGTTCGCAAATTTTGCCATTACGAATGACATAACCTTCATCCACGGCAAAGTTAAACTCGCCCGTTGCCGGATTCACGGAACCGCCAGCCATGCGAGCCGCATAAAGTCCGTTATCGACGCTTGCAATCATGGATTCGAGCGTATCCTTGCCTGGGGCAATAAAAGTATTGCGCATGCGGCTCACAGGAGCATACTTGTAGCTTTCGCGGCGGGCACTTCCTGTACGAGCTATGCCCACTTCCATAGCGCCCACGCGGTCACTCATGTAGGTCTTCAAGATTCCGTTTTCAATCAGCACCGTACGTTGTGTAGGCGTACCTTCGTCGTCATACTTGAGGCTACCCCATACGCCATCCATCGTACCATCATCAATGGCAGTAAGGCACGGCTGGCCAATAGCTTCGCCAAGCTTTCCGCAGAACGGACTTGCATTACGGCGCACCGATTCCGTTTCAAGCGGATGTCCACAAGCTTCGTGGAAAATCACGCCGCCAAAGCCATTTCCCATCACCACCGGCATCTGGCCACCAGCAATATAACCGGCATCCAACATGCGCAGCACGCGCTCGCCGCATACCGTGGCCAACGCTTCTGGAGAATAGTTTGTTAAAAGTTCGTAGCCGCCGAGAGCGCCCGGAGCTTCGTGCGTTGTCAAACGTTCCGTTCCGTCCGTTGCAGTCACGTTCACATTCACGCGCAAGCGACCGCGCGTCATTTCGAGGTGCAAGCCTTCGCTGTTCATAAGCGAAATCGAAGTGCAACTATCCGTCACGCTCGCGCCCACTTGCGCAATCTTCGACGAAAGCGCACGAGCCGCTTTATCTGCACGAAACAAGAAATCCTGCTTCATGGCCTGACCCAGCACACGCGGATCTTTATAGGCCGCAACATTAAAATCGCAAACGCGCTTTTCAGGAGCAAATTCAAAAGGCCTTGCGGCCGAGCCTTCCGCCCCCGCCGCTGCGGCAATGCGCCCGAACGCAAGCGTTTTCACAAGCTTTACCAGCGCCTCTTCGCTATCGTCGCTCGTAAAGCCGTACAAAACTTCCGTCCCGTACAAAAGGCGAACGCCGATACCGTACTCGGTACCCGCGGTCGCGGTTTCAATCTGGCGATCTTTCAAGCCGAGGCTTGAACTGCGGGTTTCCTCTTCGAAAATTTCAACAAAGTCAGCCCCGGCATTTTTGCCAGCTTCAAAAATCTTTACGGCAACTTCTGGATTCAACTTATACCTCGCCGTTCATCTTCTTGCGTACAGGGATTCCGGCTGCAAGCATTTCGCTCTTGATTCCCGGCACTGTATAATCGCCAAAATGCACCATCGATGCGACCAAAGCCGCATCGGCACTCGTCTTACGGAACAAATCTACAATGTGGTCCGGCGTTCCGGCACCACCGCTTGCAATCACAGGCACCTGCACCGCTTTGGCAATCATGTCGGTAATCGTGAGTTCGTAACCGTTCTTAACGCCATCCGTATCGATGGAGTTCAAACAAATTTCGCCCACACCAAGCTCCTCGGCTCGCTTTGCCCACTGCAAAGCATCAATGCCCATCGCCTGACGACCGCCGCGAATAAACACTTCGTAACCGCTCGGAATCTTGTCCGATACGCCCACGAACTTCGCATCCATGCCAAGCACAATGCACTGGCGTCCAAAAGCCTTGGCACCTTCGGCAATGATTTCCGGGTGCAACACGGCAAGGCTGTTCACGCTCACCTTTTCGGCACCAGCCAAAAGAGCTTCATGCATATCGTCCAAGTTGCGGATACCACCGCCAACAGCAAACGGAATAAACACGCGCTTTGCAATCTGGCGAATCATTTCCATGTCGCACGGACGATTCTCGGCACTCGCAGTAATATCGTAAAAGACGAGTTCATCGACACCATCATCACTGTAACGCGCTCCCATTTCTACGGGATCGCCAATGTCGATATTGCCTTTAAACTTTACACCCTTCGTAACCTTGCGATTACGCACATCCAAGCAGACAATTAAACGTTTTGTGAGCATAACTTAGTGGTTACCTTTGGTCACTTGGCCTTTAGGCCTTAGTGAACATGGCCACCTTTAGGTGGGTAAACTGTGGTTAGTGGCTAGGGCCGCAAGCCGCTGTTGGCAGATTCCGAATTAAACTCAGAATGATGACGGATCGTCATGGCGGACACAATCCGCCATCCAAGTTCTAATTACAGGTTCTTTTCAATAGCGCTCTTGAGCGTTGCCTTCGGCACGGCACCGACAACGTTACCCACTTCGACACCATTTCTGAACAGCTTCATATTCGGGATGTTCGTGATGCCAAAGCGACCGCAAATGTCCGAAACGCCTTCTTCATCGACGTTAATCTTCGCAACAACGACGCGTCCATCAAATTCATCTGACAGTTCTTCACCAATCGGTCCCATCATCATGCACGGACGGCACCAAGTAGCCCAAAAGTCAACAAGCACAAGTTGACCACTAGAAATAACCTGATCAAAGGATTCTGCAGTAAGATTTAAAGCAGCCATAAAAAATCTCCTATTTACCGATAGCAATATAGCAATTATTAGTATTTAGTGATTTGTGGTTAGTGATTAGTAGGCAGAACTTAGCCCGCTTCGCTCTTAGAACTTAGTTATTTTCTTTTAGAGCAAAAGGAGTGTTCTAAGTTCTAAGTTCTAAGTTCTAAGCTCTAACACACCTTCCGCATCTTCGCGCAATAGATTGGGCCGCAGCCGTGAGCCTTGTCCGGTAAGATATGCACCCCAAGTTCAGTGCGGTCCGCGCCCTCCGGCAAGCCTTCAATACGAACAAATTCCATCATTTTGCGCTTTTTCAAGATTTTTGCCACCACGGCGTCATTTTCCAACGGCGAAAGCGCGCAAGTCCCGTAAATCAGCTCGCCACCCGGCCTAAGTGCATCAACAGCCGAAGCCAAAAGCGATCCCTGCTCCACCGAAAGTCGCTTCACACGCTTCACCGACCACACTTCCAAATGTGATGGCGAGTTGAGCACATGCCTATCCGACGAACACGGAGCATCGAGCAAAATGCGGTCGAAACATTCCTTCTTGTGCATACCGAACTTCACGCCATCGTAACCCGTCACGTTGATAATCGAGCGCCAAGACTGCGGCAAGGAATTCTCGAGCACATGCTGCAAGCGAAGCCTTCTATCCGGTGAACGATCGTTGCATTGGAGAGAACCTTCGCCCTTGAGCATCGACGCTATCACAAGCGACTTTCCTCCCGGAGCGGCACACATATCGAGCACATCCATTCCAGGTTCAACGCCAAGCGCATTAGCAGCAAAGACCGATGCCTCGTCCAAAAAATACGGTTCCAGGTCATCGGCAAACTGGAGCTTTGTGGCGCAGCCATCGCCCTTCAGCGATTCCAACAACGCAGGCCAGCGCTCGCCGTAAACCTCTTCAAAGTAATCGAAAAATTCCATGGTACAAATATAGGTATTAGGTTATAGGTTACAGGATATAGGAATAATATCACGTGCTCCGCACGTCTATAACAAACGGCGTAGCCGCAAATTCCAACCTAACACCTAAACCCTAACACCTATTAACCTAAAAATAAAAAACTCTCTGCTCAGGAGTATGAGCAAAGAGTCTTTCGTTGAGCTACCTGGATTCGAACCAAGACAAACAGAGTCAGAATCTGTTGTGCTACCGTTACACCATAGCTCATCAGTGCGCACCAATTTTAGAAAATAATTTTCAATCTTGCAAGGGGTATTTTGAAAATTATTTATCAGTCTTTAAAGTTGGCGGCTCAAAAGTCATCCACTGCTGGTCCAAAGTATCGCCCTTGGGCAATTGCACATGCGTTATCGTCACGATAGAGTCCAAAGCAAGCCCAACATCCCTAAGCGTCTTGACCACCTTGGGGTCGCCCGAGTAAAGGACGAGGTCATGCCCGCCTGCAGGGAGATTATCGATCTTAAACATATTGCAAGTCACATCTCTTACAAAATGGGACGTTCCCTTGAGGCCAACAACAACGCTATTCAAGCTGTTTACCTTACAGTTATCCGACTGGATCGAATTATCGGGCTGATTTAACGCTTGCTCTTCTACGGTTTTAGCAGAATCCGTAGCAGCATTGATAGCCAGCATCACACCACTAACAAGAACAGAAGTTTTAGTCAACTCAACCGTATCCACCAAAAGCGTGTCCTTCAAATCCTTGAGTTCCGAAGCACGCACATAGCGACTTAGTCCAGCCAAAGCCACATTGCCTTTGTCATCAAGCAAACGGTATTCCATGCGGAGACTATCATACGGAACAGACTTCGGCACCTGCAAGAACCAGCGGCCAGAATCGTTCGTCTGGGTCTGCATCACAAAGCGAGTGGAATCACCTTCGACAAATTCAAAGCCATAAAGGTCCGTAATCATTTGCACCTGAACATTCGAGCACAGGCTATCTTTTTTGCAAGTCACGACACCCGACAAGTAGGCCGGTTTCTTTTCCTTTTTCTTCTGCTCTTCAAGCTTTATCAAGGAATCGACTTCCATCGTCGGACTCCAGATAAACGGCCCCTTCGAAATCGTATCGCCAGACTTGACTTTACCGTCAATATTCCATGTACGATAAATTAACGAATCCGCGACACCGGAATTTGCAAGTCGAGCCACGATCTGCGGATCGCCCGGGCAGAACCCAAGCCACCATTCACCTTCTGGAATAAGAATCGAGAACGAATCGCCAGCAAAAACGCTCTGCGAGAACGGAGTTCCCGGCACGTACACCTTGAAGTGAGAACCAACCGCCATAGAAGGTTCGACCATATCTTCGTAATACAGTACGCTACTAAACACAGCAGCCTTTTCAAGCTTGATGCTGTCCGGCTTGCCAGCATTCTTTGTAGCACGCGGCTTGTACGAAATCTCCTGGTATTCCGCATCAACAACCGCTAACTGGAACGTATCGGCAAATACAGAATCAAACGAGAACACGCCATGCGAATCCGTAACCGTTTCAATGTATTCAGCTTCAACAAGAGAATCGCCAACAGCAGGTTCACTAGCAACGCGAACCAAGGCAGAAACAGCAGGCGAACCATCGGTACGAGTCACAACGCCACCGAGAGCAATTGTATTACCCGTATCCGTAACAGTGCCAGCGACATCATGGTCGCTTGAGCAAGCGAGCATGCCGGCACAAACTGCAGCCAACAGCCCAATGTACGACTTAATCAATTTCATCAACACCCTCCTCTACGTCCGCTTCTGGAGGCAGAGCCACCTTTTCCTTGCTCAGCGGGAAGAACTGGATGTTCAATTCGCAGACCATAGATTCACCCTCATCAGAGCGAACAATATCCACAATCTCCTTGCGGAACAAATCAATCTTGCTGATGATTCTTTCCAATCCCTGCGCCGAGACGCTCATCGTCATACAAGATACATTTCTGCGTTCGGTGCTGTAGTGATCCAAAGCATCTTTTCCCAAATCAATCATCTGCTTTTGGAACTGATGAACGAAAAGCGGGGCAATTTCACTGCCATTCGTAATCGCCTTGTTTACGGAATGGTAGAATCCATCTTCGCCGAGCTCTATAAGTCCCAAATTAAGAAGAAGCTGAATAGTTTGCTTAGCCTGCGGGAGAGAAATCTTCGGATTCAAGAAAAGTGCTAGTTCCTGAACGTTCTTGTCGTTAATCTTCAATACGGCAAGAGCTTCGCGCGCTACAACATAATACCACTTACTGTAATATTCTTGCTGGTTCTTGGTCAAGTTCTTGATGGTGCGCGGGAGTAAAGCCGACATCTGGTCAAAGATTTGCTGCTTCGAAGACGCGGTCGTGGCATGCGTGAAATCTACCATCAACGCAAAGTAGCGGCCTTCCCTTTCGCTAAGTCCGAGAGCTTCGATGAACTTCGGAATCATTTGTTGGGTAAGCGACTTTCGACCACGAATCAAATCCAGATACAAACCGGACGAAGAATACCCAGCCTTCTTAGCAAAAGACCGGTACGAGAAATACCTTTGGACAGACTTACGGTACTCGTAGTAATCCTGGAGATACTTTCGATAATTATAATAGGCGTATACGTTCATCAATAGAAAATCTAATTTTTTTTGAATTTTTTGGGAACACTTATTTTTTAGAAATACACCTTAAACGCCCCCTGTTCCTTATAGATTGCGAAAAAAGAACACCTTGGGAACACTTTTTATTTTTAAAGTGATACGCTTTCAAAAAAAATAGCGTAATTTAAAGGAACACCCAATCCCATCCCTCGGACTCCCGGTTGTACTCCACCGGGAGTCCTTTTGTATATTCGCCTTTGGCTCATATACCAAACGCGACGGCTCGGAAATGGGCCCGCAAGCGGTCCCGCTTCACTCGCCTTAGGCGTTTGTGTTTTTTAATCAATATTGCTGACTTAAGTATAATCACGCAAGCTTGGCCGCGACTCTCAACCTACGCATTTGTGCGTTTCTCGTTTACTCTCGCCTTGTAGGCGTTTCTTTTTTTTCAACGTCATTCTGGCCTCCGAGCCGGAACCTAGCGGCAATATCATTCCGACCAGAGTCTGTCCCGAGCCAAGTCAAAGGAAGCCGGAACCTCCCTACACATTTGAGCTTTCTTAGCCAACAGGCTACAGTCATTCTCGCGCAGCAAGAATCCATACTTTCCCCATAACTCATCACGACATAACCCCGCAATGTATGGATTCCCCTCTAGCAATTCCACACTTCTAAGCGTATGGATCCTCCTAACGGAGGATGACCAGCTCCTAGTAACTAGTAACTTAGAACTAGTAACTCAGAATTCCTAATTCCCATCTAGTAACTTTTACTAAATTCATTACAACCAACAACCAGTAACACCTCATGAAAATAAAAGAAGCTACTCTCGGAATATTGAGTCGCATTCTGCGATTCACAGGCATTCTCCTTATTATATATATTAGTATGGTGTTTTACCTTGCTTTAACCGAACGAAGGAACGCCTTCCCGCGAGCAATCACCCACAACGAAGCCCGCGCCGCCATTGCAGACAAGGCTCAAAGCATCTCCTGCACCCTCGACGACAACACCGTTCTTGAAGGTTTTGTTATCGGAAACAAACATGATAACGTTCTTCTCTATTATCCTGATGCCGACGAAGATGCCGCCCAGTTCCTCGCCGAACTCGACAGCCTCCCTGGTTACGCTACCGTAACATTCAACTATCGCGGCAGCGGGAACAATAAAGGAACACCCTCACAAGAAACATTCGAGCCCGATGCCCAAATGATCTATGAATGCGCCTCGCAAATAAACGGCAAAGCCCCCGAAATCGTTGCAGGGCGCGGCGTAGGCGCTATTTTAGCCTCTCGACACGCCAAAAACGCCAAAACAACATTTCTAATCGATCCAGTGTTGAGTATTGCCGTTGCGATTTCTGACAAATACCGTATTCTTTACCCTAAATTTCTCGTTCGAGCTAACGTAGAAATCAATGCAAATGACATTTCAGGAACGCAAAACGTAATAATTGTCTCGGATAGAGCGCGCTTTAAAGACCGCACACAAGCCGTTAAAAGCCAATTTCAAGGTGTAAAAGAGTCATATCGAGCCTCTAAAACCCTTTCAGAAAGCCTTTCTAGCGTGATATTCAGCAAATAAAGAAAAAATTTTTTCATTTGTTGCAACATTTTACATTTTTATTATTATTTTTTATACAACAAATGTTATTGGTTACGAAAAAGCTATTTTTATCCTTTGTACATGCTTTTTTTGTGAAAATCTTTGACATTTGGGCAATAAATTATTATTTTATCGTCAATCAAACAAACAAAAGAGGTGTAAATGGAAAACGTAATCGTAAAAATGGATGTCCGTGGCTTCATCAGATTCCCGGAAGAAGCCGTCAAGGCACTCAAGCTCGACAAGCTTGCCACTCAGACAAAGACTGATGATGGCCGCACCGTCGATGTGGGTCCTTACGTAGACGTCGAAGTCGACCCGGTTGGCAAGCGCGTGGCTATCACGCCTATTAAGACCCCGAAGTCCACTTCATTCCGCTTCATTAACGGAATCATCGGCTCCAAGTCCAAATTCCTTTATTTCAAGGGCGCATTCAATGCCATCGGTCTTCCGGTCGCAACTGGCGCCTACACGCTCGTCAAGGAAGGCAACAAGTATGTCTTCACCGCTAAGGGCGCAAAGAAGAAGGGCGAATGGACGACTCTCGCATGCCGTAACGCCGTGGGCAACAAGACCATGCTCTCCATCGATACCCGTGGTACCATCATTTTTGACCACAACACCAAGAATGCTCTGAATACCAAGGAAAACAAGACCATGGTTGCCGAATACGATGCGTCCAAGAAGACCTTCAAGCTGACCTTCAGCAAGAACAAGGGATTCATCAACGTCCGTACCATTGCTAGCCATGCTAACGCCTCCTTCATGGGCACACTTTCTTCTCACGGCATAGCTCTCCCGCTCAAGAGCTTCCGTACCGAAAGCCAAGTCGACAAGAATGTTCTTACGTTCAGTGTCGCAGCTCTCGTTGCACAGCAGAAGGCCGCCAAGAAGAAGTAATCTTCAAACTGCTAGAGGACAGATAAAATGATTGATGTATTCAAAGTATTTTATCCGACTCACTACAACTTCGCAGCAGTCAGTATATTATTAGTTCTACTAGTAATATATCTGCTGACGAAGAAAAACTTTAAGTGGAGCCTGATTTTCCTTGCAATTCTGTTGGTATTCAATATCGCTATTTACAAGCGTACAGCCGACAAAGTTTGGACAATCACCATTGAACCGGAAAAAACGTCCGATCCTTACTTTACCCCGCAAGTTCAGACAATGAGCTTCTCGGCAAAGCATAATTGGACAATCACCGATGAAAAAGGCGAAGTCCACCATTGGTGCTGGGTAGAAGAATATTGGCAATCATTTGCAGGCACAGACATTATCGCTAAACTTTGGGGTTCTGAATCTAAGAAAAAGATGATTCAATCCACCGAAAGTCGTGCAAGCGATATTACTGAATAATTTACATAGCTCCGCTTAAAGCGAAACCAATTTCAACCCGCCATTCTCCAAGCTGAGGATGGTGGGCTTTTTTATAAACTCCCCTGGAGACGCTACCACGCCATTCGGCGTTTTCCAAATACCCGAAATATGGTGATGACCGTGAATGCAGAAATCACAGTGTTCCTTCTTCAACATGCGGTCGCCCCATTCCAAATATTCCTCTAGCTTAATCGCACGGTTTTCGCCGTACTTACGACTGTTACGCCCTACAAAACGAGCAAGTCCCATCCCCCAATCTGGATGTATTTGCTTAAAGAGGAACCGGTTGAGCGGAAAATCCAGCACTTTGCGTAAAAAACGGTAACCGCAATCGGACTTGGGAACGCCATCGCCGTGAGTCACAAAAATACGTTTGCCTTGAATTTCAAGGATTACGGATTTGTGAACCTGTACGCCAAGTTTCTTCGGGAAAAAATCGCCATAGGCAAAATCATGGTTGCCTTGCAAAAGATGAACCTCGACACCAGACTCCACAAGCTCGGCAAAGGCGCGGTACAAATCGAAATGCGCCGACGCTATATAATAATTATACTCATACCAGAATTCAAATAGGTCGCCAATCACGACAACATGGCTAGCCTTGCCTTTCCACGAAGAAAGGAGTTCTATTAATTTTTGTTCCCTATTGGGAACTGCTCCGGGAGGTTCAATACCCAAATGGGCGTCACTAATAAAATAAGCAGGCAAATCCATACTAACAATCTTAATAAATTCGATGGCGTTCGTTTTTTTATATCTTTAGGTCATGCGCTCCATCGTTAAATTTTTGAGTTTTGCGCTCGTTTTTTCGGCCATTCTTTCTGGATGTTCCATGAAACTCACGCAAGGCGACCTCGAAGGAATCCCCCTAACCGACGAAAAGTTCAGCTTTTTCGGGAACATTCCCTTTTTGTACGGGAACGATTCTTTGGAGCTTTCGCAAGACCTGTTACGCGCTTACACCAAAGCGGTGAGCGAAACAGAATTCCCACGAGAGGCCTGCCGAGGCGAAGCAACTATCAAGGCGACAGTCCTACAAAACAAGCCAACGTCCGCATGGTATCTCGGAGTGCTAATTCCATTCTGGCCGGTTCTTCCCGTCAACGAATCCTGGACTTATGCGCTTTCGGCACGTGTGTTTTGCAACGGCACTCTCGTTCGCCATGTAGAATTCATAGAACAGCAAGACATCAACGCTATATTATATGGACGGTTACGCACCGACCTCGTGAACAAAGCTTCAAACGAAATGCACCGCAAGCTCGTGCAACGGTTGACATTCGAACTCAACTCGAACAGACTCACCGATCTGAACAGCGCAAGCGATTGGGCGGAGTGAGACGAAAGAACGGACCTACGGTCCTACAGACGAAAGACAAAAGAGAAGTTGCAGTGGGCAGGAATAGTTAGGCGGCAAGGCCGCGATCATTAAAACTTCCTACTGACTACATCCTACTAACCACTAATCACTAACCACCAACCACTTTCATTTACTATCTTTGGACTTTCGCTTTGCTCAAGTCCCAACTACTGGGCTCAATCATGCCAAAAACATGTTTTTGGCGCGATATTCGCCCTACGCAGTTGTCGTCTAAAATCTATCTTTACCACATGGCCTATACTTTATATATCGTAGCGACTCCCATCGGGAACATGGAAGACATCACCTACCGCGCCGTGCGGATCCTCAAGGAAGTTCCTCTCGTCCTTGCCGAAGACACTCGCCATTCGAGAATTCTCTTTGACAATTACGGCATCACGACTCCCATGGAAGCCTACCATGACTTCAACAAAGAAAAAGTCACGCCGAAGTACATCGAATACTTGAAGAACACAGGCGACATAGCGCTTGTAAGCGACGCAGGAACGCCCGGCGTTGCAGACCCGGCATTCAATCTCGTCCGCGAATGCGTGCGCGAAGGCATTGACGTGCGCGCCATCCCAGGCCCTTGCGCCATGATTACCGCACTCGTTTCGTGCGGCATGCCGACGGACCATTTTACATTCCAGTATTTTTCGCCCAAGAAGAGTGCCCAACGCATCCACTTGCTCGAAAAACTGAAAGACGAAGAAGCGACGCAGATTTTCTACGCAAGCCCGCACAACATCGACAAGTTCGTCGAAGAAATCAAGCAAGTCTTTGGCGACATCAAGATAGCGCTCATGCGCGAGCTCACCAAGAAGTTCGAGGAGCACCTCATCGGAACGCCCACGGAAATTTCGGCGCACTTCAAGGTGCACCCGCCCAAAGGCGAATTCGTGCTTGTGTTCAATCCAAAAGATAAAAGCGGACTGTGAGATAGGTTATAGGTTGTAGGTTTTAAGGATTAGGAAAAGATACTCACAATCCGAGACCTGACAACATCAAAGCAAAGCGCCGACCCCATAGCTAAAAAAGACAAAAGCACCAAAGACTATTGAACAATGAATAAAAACGAAATTTTCAACAAACTTAAATCTCTTCCGCGAGCGTATAAGATTTACGCTTCTGTACTTGCGGCTATAGAACTTGTTCTGTTCTTTGTGCGACCGGAAACACCGGGTCTTTACATACAACTTCCACAGTTGTTGCCCATTGTTGCTGCGCTCCCGTTCTTATTCGTGAAGAATGTCCGCCGTCCGTTTTCGCGATACATGAATACTTACGGCATCATCGTCTTTGCATTCCTCGCCATAGATTACCTTACGCGTAGCCATGCCGGTCTTTTCCAGATTGTAGCGACATTCATCCCGATGATGCTTTATTGGTTTTCGCTTTTCGCACGTTGGAACGCCAAACTATTCAGGCAAAAAGAAGCCCGCATAGCACTCGCGCTTGCAACGCTCTCCTGGGGTTTTGTCGCATTCGCATTCCCGCCTCTTCCGCTCGGCCCCGCAATGCTTATTTTACTTGTGCCATGGTTCATCGTCTTGAACAAATACAATCGCGAAACAGCAGTCTTTGCGACTTTCTGGGCAAGCATGATCTACAACACCGTGAACTACTATTGGATTCGCAATGTGATGAACGTGGAAACAGCACCTTCCGGCCTCATTTTTCTCGGGCTCATTCTCCTCATCGCCTACCTTAGCTTGTTCAACGTCCTCGCCTCATTCGTTTACTCGACCGCCAAGAATTTAAAGATTAAAGGGAAGGCCTACCTGCTCATTCTCTTCCCCATTTTCTATGCCTCCATCGAAGTACACCGCACCACCGGCGATTTCGCTTTCCCATGGAATCACTTGGGTTACACATTCGGAAACCATATTGAATTACTCCAAGCACTTTCGATTATCGGCGTTTTCGGTTACACGATTCTCATTGTCGCTTCAAACCAAATTGTCGCTTACGCCTTCTTGCTAAAGAGCCGCAAAAAAATCGCTCTCTTTGCAGCTCCGATTATAATTTTCGCAGCCCTCTTGATTCACGGAAGCTGCGTTCTTTCAGCACCGGAGACAGCCCCGTTCTATAACGCCCAAGCACAAGAGAATCCGGCCATAGCAATGGTGCAACCCAGCATTGCCCAAGGCGCCAAATGGAGCAAGGAGCGCTTTGATTCCATAGTCAACAAAACATTCAAAATGGCAATGGACAGCACAACCCCCGACATAGACCTCATTCTCCTTGCCGAGACCGCCGTTCCCGATCACATCCGTAGACAGCACGAAGTTATCAGACGATTGCACCAGATGGCAGACATGAGAAACGCAAGCATTCTGACCGGTGCACTGGACTATAAGCAGGTTTCCTTAGACAAAAACAATCCGCGCCGCTTCGACATCTACAACGCTTCGTTCCTCTTTACACCAGGCAATAACTCCTTCCCACAGCGCTACATCAAAAAACACCTCGTTCCATTTAGCGAACGCATTCCCTTCGATGATGTGTTCCCGATTCTGAACTACGTGGATCTTGGCGAAGGAGACTTTGTTCCTGGAAAAGAAACTCCCGTTTACGGCCCTTACAATTGGACTCCCTACATTTGCTACGATGCCATTTTTGGAGACCTCGTCCGCGAAGCAATCAACGCAGGTTCACGCCTGATGGTGAACATCACGAACGATGGTTGGTTCGGACGGAGCACGGCACCGTTCCAGCACTTGAACATCGTGCGCCACCTCGCCATTTCTTATGGTTATCCAGTCGCGCGCCTTGCCAACAGTGGCGTTTCCGCATTCATCGACCAGTACGGGCACTACGACCAAAACACCAAGATTTTTGAAACACGCGTCATACAACGAAAAATGCCCCTCAAGACAAGGAGCACATTCTATACATCTATCGGTGACGCTTTCGAAAAATCACTGCTATGGTTCTTTGCGATTTATCTTATAGCGCTGTTCGCAGTAGCAAAGCTGGAAAAGAGGTTACTGGGTCGCTTCGCTTGAGCTATGGGCACGCATCGCTTTGAGCTATGAGGTCGGCTTGTTTCACAAGCCTTTGGGGCGAAATTTGGCACCTTCGGTGCGATTATAAAAACCCATACCCCTAAAGCAACAACATCGGTGGCCAATGGCCAGCCTTGGGGCGTTCCTTAAATTCCGCCTTGGGCAAAAATTCCTTGAGCTTTAACGTCCATTCTGGTTGAACGGTCGCATCCAGCCGCCCATAAAACACTTGAATATTTTCACTGTTCGGGACTATTGATTCTACACGGTGTTCAGCTAAATACATAAGCCCTTTAGCAAGCGCCTCTGCTTTGTACTTTTTCGCCTCGACAAACCAGTCATCCTGCCAATCGCCAAAATCATCTTCAAAGAGTTCCATGAAGGCCTTGAGTGCAGGCTCCGAGGTCGTTTCAAGCTGGTGTGCCATAAAATGCAAGTTCGGCACCGTCCAATTGCCTATTTCATCACAGAAGTCTGCATACGGCGAAAGTAAAATCCACTTTTGCCCCTTTTGCGGCCCCGTCCCCGAACACATGAGTGACAAGGCACCAAGCCCCCAGGCAACAACTGTAGAAGCCTTCTTGAATTCTGGGATATCCTCCGGCTTTTCCAAAAAATCAGCTAATTGACTATACGGCACATAAACGTGGCTTGCAGAAGGAGCCACATCCGCCAAATCATCTTCCCAAATACCAAGATTTGAGGCCCAATCAGGCAGCCAGATCCATTTTTCACTCATTTCCCAACCTCCCTCAAGAGAAGTTAAACCTAACACACTCCAAACTACAATTCTTTATTGTAAAAAAAAGTAGTCTCAAGGATATATATATCCAATTTTCTCTTTGATAGCAACTGATAAAAAAAGTATTTTACAATTCGTATTATTTGTTTACTTCTGAACACAAAACATTGTATATTATCTGTATACAAATTGTAGGAAACCTTTAAAGAGATTATTTATGAGACACTTGATTCCTTCTCTCTGTTTAGCTCTTCTTCTGGCCGAAACCGCTTGTTCCGCGCCACATGCTGTAAAACGCAATGACTCCGACAATCGCCAAAAGGCCGCCGCCACCCGTCAAAGAGCAGAAAGCGCCTACAACGAACTGGACGGATTTGGAACAACTACCGCATCCAATTCGACCGCCAATACACCCACAGCATTTAATACAGGCGCAGCAGTTTCTCAGAGTATTGCCGCTGTAAAAGACGGAGTCACAGAAACTTACGCAAATGCAAGCGCAGTCCAGGATATCGGCCAACCGGTCATCATGGTTTCGCCGAACTTAAGTACCAAGGATGGAGTTCCAGACCTTTCTAGTGAAAGCCCGTACTCCCGCACCACAGCAGAAGCAATTAACGGTTACCTCACCAAGAAAAACTATGAAGTCAAGTCTGTCGATGGCCAGGCAGAACTGAACAGCATCCTCCAGATGCAGAGCGACATCGCCAATACCGAAGATGACTTGTCTTACCTCGCTAGCGTTGCCTTGGACGCCGATATTTATATCAAGTACACTCCGGAAGTAACCAACGACGAAGTGTCCGTTGAAGTCTCCGCTTATGAAACTTCGACCGCCCGCCTCCTCGGTTCACAGTCCGCAGTAGTCCGCAACAACGGCCATACCTCCAAAATCAATATCAATTCGAACATTGGGGCCGCAGTCCGCAAAGCCATGCCAGGACTCGAACAGAAGATTCTCGGTTACTGGAAGACTGACCTCGCCAAGGGCACCCAATACAAGGTTGTCGCCAACATCAAGGGCGAATACTCCGACAGCCAGACCGAAGATTTGCACGATGCCATCATGAAGGGCCTTAAGAGCAACTTCAATTCCGTGAAAGTAAACGTCATGACGGCAAAGACTTTGGACTTCGTCATTTACGCCAATCCCTTGAAGTACAAGGATTCTCAGGAAGTTTACTCGAAAATTCGCCAAATTTTCAAGCCGATTGCGGAAACGAAGAAGAATAACATCACTCGTAAGCTGATTTTGATGGAGCTGAACTAGTAATGAATATTAAAAGTCTTATCCTTTGCGCTTGCCTTGCGGTAGCCCCTGCATTGGCCGGGAAAATCGTCACCTACACCGCCACTTCCACAGTTTCGCAGGAAGAAGCAAACAACTCCGCAATGGCCGGTGTCGCTAAGCAGATTAAGTCCCAAGTTTCAGCAACACAAACACTTACCAAGTACGAAGACATCAACGACGGTAAGAGCATTCTTGGTGAAACATACAGAGCAAAAAGCAACGTGAAGAGCAACGTGGTCCTCAAGGGCGTTAAGGTTGTTCCAATAAAAGTGGATAAAGGCTTTAAGGCTACGGCAACTCTCGACATGGACGAGTTTACCGCAAGTCTCCAGTTCCGTTTGAAAACTTTGCAGCAAGACATTGCCAAACTTGAAAAGTCTGCCCGCAAAGCAATCGACACTCGAACCTACGCCAACGCAGCCTCCGACTTAGAGACAGCCGAAGACAAGGTCAACGAATACAATTTCTATTTGCAGCAGCTTGCCGATGTCTATCCGCTCAACGATAGCCACCGCTTACAACATGCTCTCCCGGAAATCGAAAAGCTTTTGGTCGAAAGACTTTCGAGCATTACTATTACAACAACTACGGAACCGAACTTTGAACTGGCCAAGGCCGAAATGCCATCCTGGAACGTCATCGTCAAGGATTCCATTGGTCCGGTGCCGAATTTTCCGCTCATCGCTCGCCAGAGCAAGAATCTTTCGGAACGCCGCACTCAGAAGAACGGTATCGCCACATTCAAACTGCGTAACGTAAACTTCGAAAAAGGTCCGTATGTGGTTACTGTCGAACCAAACCTCTCTCTTGAACTCCTGAAAAAGACCGGCTTAAGAAGCGCTCTCGAAGTTCCATACAACGTAAAAGTTTCCCGTTGCGAAATCAAGCTTGCATGCGACATGGAAGCGAATACTTGCAGTGCACTTGAAAACGCGCTTTCCAAGAAATCCATCTTTGCAATAGATGACGAAGAATCGACAGCACCGGAACTCAGCGTTGAAATCGAAAACACGTTTAGAGGCAGACTCGGGTTTATTTCGTCCTTCGATTTCACTATTGCAATCAAGGGTGAAGGAGTCAACTTCTTTACAACGGGTAAAGGCGTAGGAAAGACTCAAGCCGCTGCTACTATTAGTGCAATCAAAAAGACGGATTTTGCTCCGCTCCAGAAGCAGCTGATGCCGTTGTGCAAGTAGTGGTTCGACAAGCTCACCAACCTTGTAAGGTCTCTGAGTACATCGAAGGGCCGAACTACGCCATCTTTTTAAGATGTGCATAGCACATGATTCTATTCGAATAACCTATAAATTTGTATTTTTACGAAGCCGCGGCAAAGCGGCTTTTTTATATGCCAAAAAGAATTTTATCGATACTGTTCATCCTATTGTTCGCCATCCCGGTTGCGGCAGGTTTTCGCGTGAACAAAGCGGGGCTCCCCAAGCGCCCGCATAACAGCTACGTGTACGATGAAGACCGTTTGCTCTCGAAGCAAGAAGTGCAATTCATCAATACGCTTTCTGAAGAGCTTTACAAAAAAGCGGGCTTCGGACTTGCAGTCGCATTGATCCACGACATCGGTTACGCGGACTTCAGGGACTACGCCGTAAACATCGCGCAAAGCTGGGGTGTTGGCGGCAAGACGGACGAAGGTGTTCTGATTTTTGCCGCGATGAAACAGCGCCGCAGAAGCGTTGAAGTCGGCTATGGCGCCGAAGGTTACTTGCCTGACGCACTTGTAGAACGCCTGCAGCAAAAAACAATTGTGCCAGCGTTCAAAGTGCAAAAGTACGGCCAGGGCGTGATGCAGCTTGCCTGGGAAATTGCACAAGTCGTCGCCAAGGAAAAAGGCATTACGCTACAAGTCAACACAGACCAGCTCCCCCAAGAAGAAGAAAACAACCCGCTGGGACTTTTGTTCGTGCTCCTCGTGATTTTCTTCTTGTTCGTCTCAAAGAACGGCGGCGGGCGCGGAAACGGATGCCTTTGGTTCTTGCTTGGGAATGCCCTTAGCAATAGCAGCCGCGGGCATCACGGGCCACGAGGGGGATTCGGTGGAGGCTTTGGCGGTTTTGGCGGCGGAGGCGGCTTTGGTGGCGGTTTCGGCGGTGGATTCGGTGGAGGCCACTTTGGCGGTGGCGGTTCCGGCGGAAGTTGGTAATTTAGAGGTTCACTTATGAAGAAGATTTTAAGCGTTGCAGAATTACAAAATTCAGAATGGCCGAAGCTCTTTGAAGAAGCGCTCGGCGACAACCTCGTTTCGGCATTCGTTCATGGCGATTGCCTTATGGAAGGATTTTCTGCGCTGGAATCCCCGTGGACTGTGAGCTTTATTTTAAAGTCCAACTCCGTCGAAGACACGCTCCCCTTGCAGAAGCTCACAGCGAAGGCAAAGCACGAAAATATCGTGTTCAACCACGTGTTCAGCCGTTTTGAAATCAAGTCTTCGCAGGACGTGTTCCCGCTGGAATTTTTGCACATCAAGAGCAAGAACGTGACGCTGTGCGGCGAAGCGCCGCTTGCAGATTTTAGCCCGAACCTCGCGGAACTGCGCATCGAATGCGAACGCGAACTGCGCGGACTGCTCGTGCATTTACGCCGGGCATTCCTCTACCTCAAGGAAGACCGCAATCCGCACGGGATTTACGTGCGTTCTCAGCCGACGCTTTTGCCGTTGCTTTACGGCGTCTATTTCCTTGCGACCGGCAACTATCCCGAGAGTCACGAACAAGTTTACGAAATGTTCCCAGGCGTGCGCATCCCTAATATGACCAATGACAACGATGTGATTGTATCAAACATCAACAAGTACATCGAAGCCGTAACCGCAATCGTCAATCAAGTCGACGCGATGAAGGTGTAGAGAATATTTTTCCATTTTTATTCTCTTCGATTTTACAAGATCCATCTGAATAAGGTCCTATAGACATACTTTCTACATTATTCATTACAGATATGGTGGATCAGATCCTTCAGGACTTTTCTGATACGATAAGGGTCCCAGTCCCTTCGACGGAGTTTATCCTGAGCTTGTCGAATGGGCTCAGGATGACGATGTTTAAGTATTCCGATTTCTTCCCATTTTTTCCAGGCTTGTTCATTTGATTTGTAAGGACCTTCTCTTGTCAGATTCCCATTTTCATCCCATTCTTTCCAGATGCCGACGGGTTCGTCTAATGTATATGCGCCTTCAAACGCCAACTTGCCATTTTTATGGTACACTTTCCATACACCATTCTTTCTGTCTTTATCATAAGAACCTTCATACCATAATTGACCATTTTCATACAACGCTTTCCATTCCCAAACATTAAGCAATACCCATCGCTTTTCTATTTTCAATTCTCCACTTTCATACCATTCCTTCCATACACCAACTTCAGAGCCTTTTTTGTAAAAACCTTCATATCGTAATTGTCCATTTGCATACCAACCATTCCATTTTCCTTCCTTCTTGTCCGTTTTACACTTCAAGCGGTCCAAACGACATTCAAGCGATTCGTAATTTCGGTACTTTTTATCGTCGGCTTTATAAGCACCTTCTTCTGCCAATTGGCCATTTTCATGCCACCATTTCCAAATGCCATCGCGCTGACCGCCCTTATAATTCCCTTCAGCAGCCAATCGTCCACTTTCATGCCATAATTTCCAAATTCCTTCTCGTTTATTAGATTCGAAAAGACCTTTCCATTTCAATTTACCGCTTTCAAAAAATTCTTTCCGTACACATCCATCCATACCCAATCTGCATTCTTCCTCAGCAATCAATTTGCCATTTTCATTCCACCATTTCCAATTACAGACCTTACCTTCATCTTTGCATTTTCCGATTTTTTTCAATTTACCACTTTCATACCACCATTTCCCAACGCCAACTTCATGGCCCGCTTTATAATATTCAACAGCTTTTAACTTTCCGTTTTTATACCATGTTTTTCGGGGGCCATCAAGTTCTCCGGCCTTATAATTTTTTTCTTCATACAATCGGCCTTCATCATCCCATTCTTTATAAATGCCGTCCGGTTCATCATCTTTAAAAGTTTCGTATTCCTTCAATTTTCCATTTTCACCCCACCATTTCGAATAGCCATCAAGTTTTCCATTTTTATAATTTCTTTCTTCTATCAACAAGCCATCATTATTCCACTCTTTCTGAACGCCATTCAACTTACCAGCCTTATAATTTTCCAATTTTTTCAATTTACCATTTTCTTGCCATTCTTTCCATGAACCGTCTTCCAAGCCATTTTTATAAAAACGAACCGATTTCAATTTGCCATTTTCATACAATTCTCTCCAAGTGCTATCTTCTTTTCCCTCCTTATAAAAAGTTTCTACTTTCAACGATCCATCTCTATACCACAATTTGTATGTTCCACCTAATTTATCAGATTTATAAATTTCCTCTGAACGCAATTGTCCGTTTTCATACCATGTTTTCCATACGCTATCTTTCTTGCTTTCTTTGTAATACTCTTCGGATTTCAATTGACCATTTTCATACCATTTTTTTTCAAAGCCGTTTCCAATAAAAAAAGTATCACAAATAGAGGTAATCACAGACCATCTATCATTCCGCAAAGACCATCTATCACGCCCCGGCACCGTTCGACAACGTTCCTCCCATCCACCTGAGGACTCTTTTTCTTCTATTAGATTACCTTTTTCATCAAAGTATTTATAGGAAAATAATTTTCCACCTTTATAAAATTTCTCCTCTTTTATTTGGCCATTTTCATGCCACCATTTCCATACGCCTTCAGGCAGCCCCCCTTTGTATTTTCCTTCCAATCGATTTTTTCTATACCATGATTTTATAAAACATGTTTCATCTTCTAGAGCGTTGCAATTTTGTTCCGTTATCAACGATCCATGTTTTGACCATTCCTTCCAAGCGCCATCTTTTTTACCATTTTTATATTGACCTTCTTGCAGCTTATTTCCATTCTCATAAAACGAGACGTATGGGCCGTCTTTTACACTATCGCGATATGTTGTGATGGATTTTACAGTGCCGTCTGCGTAATATTCTTTGCGCTCCTCGGAGCCATTGTCGCAGGCAACGTCTTTGTCGCAGGCGAAGAAGAAGAAAAGTGAAGCAAAAAGCAATGTGAATAAGATGACTTTTCGGAATTTCATAATCAGATCGCAATTTAAAATTATTCTTCCTGCAAATTACAACATACAAAGGAGAATGATTATAGACAATCTGTTAAATCAGAGTAAAATTTTACTGGATCCTTCCCCTGTCGCTACGCTCCAGGATCAGGATGACGATGTCAGGGTGAATGCAATCCCCATCCCGAAACGGTGTCCGGGATGACTTGGGCGCAAGAAGACAAAGTCCTTCCCAAAAGCAAGTCAAGAAACTATGGTTCCTCGCGTACGCGAGGATGACAAATTCCTAACCACTGTTTACTGTCTACTAGCCACTTATTCCGCGGTTTTGCGGTAGGCTTTGGGCGAGACTCCGACGAGACGCTTGAAGAATTTTCCAAAGAAAGAAACGTCCGGGAAGTTCAGAATTTTGGAGACTTTCTGGATGTCTCTGGACGACGAGCGCAACAGAACTTTCGCATCGAGCGCGATATGCTCATCAATCCAGCGCTTAGCATTCTTGCCTGTCTGCTCTTCGGCAACAGCGGAGAGGTACTTCGGCGTGATGCCAAGTTCATCGGCATAGAATTTCACGGAATGCTGTTCGCGATGGTGTTCGACAACGAGGTCAATAAACTGCGAAAACAGCACTTGACCACGACTCTTGACAACATCTGTGGTCATGGGTTCGTGATCCATTCCAATACATTCGTAAAGGAGTCCGATTAAAAAGTTCTTGAGAACTTGCAAACGGCATGTATTCGTTTCTGAGGTCTCAAATTTTTTCTTCAAGAATTCAAAGCTTTCTTTCAGCTGTTCAAACTTTTGTTTATCCAATTGATGCAACGGATTTTCGCGAGTTTTCAAAATCAGTCGCGTGTTGTCATCAAAGCGGATGATTAATTCTTCAATCATATTCTTGGAGCAGGCAATACAGATTGGATCAAAATCGTCAGATGCCTTTTTTGCTTTCAAGACTTGTTCCGGGAAAACAATGAACAATGAACCCGCTTCAAGTTTATAGGTTTTGAGGTCCAGTTCGACTTCAACAGAACCTCGCTTCACGAGGAGCAGCACCGCAGCCTGGACCTTGACGTAATTTTCGAGCCCGAACTCCTTAAGATTGGTAAACATGGCAATCTTATCGGGCAAAACATTTACTTGTTGCAGATAATTCAGCATCGAAAAATCCGCAGTACGAATATTTCCGTTCTTATGCAATTGGAAGTTAGTCATTATATAAACATCTTAGTAAAATGTGGACTTTTCGTCAAATATATAGAAAGAAATCATGAATACTCGCCTTCGCGAGGATGACTGCCACCAAGAAAACTGGTCACTAGCAACTATGAACTACGTTCTAATAACTACAAAAACTAGAACAGTTTATAGCTGAAGTACAGGGTATACGCAAAGATGCCTCGGCTCATGGGTTCAAAGAATTCAGAGGAGTAAGCAGCAATCTTGGCATAAGCATCCAGGCGCCCGCCCATAGCAATTTTATTCGTCAAATCATATTCCGCAGAGGTATAATTCATAAGTAACACATCCCAGCCATCGGCACCATAGTGAGGTAGCGAGCCTGGAATTGTATGCAAAGCATCGACAACCATCTTATTCTTGAAGCGGAACTTTTTTCCAATCGAAACTTCAACACCCAAGACATATTTTGCACCCATATTGTACTGATAATTGTCCATGTCCGATTCATACTCCGGATGCACAGCCTGAATCAAATCATCATAGCCCATGTCCGTCGTGCCAAGCAATATAAAGTAAATCTGATGGTACATGCGGAACCTGAGAGACGGCAAAAGCCAAAGCGAAAAATCGATACCCGTGCCAACAGAAATGGTACCGACCGTTGCGAAGTCACCGTAGAACGTACAATAGTCGAGATACGTCGCAAAATCAACCCAATGCCCTCGCCCATGTACGCCTGCATTCGAAAGTTTTCCGGTCACATCGAGTTGGAATAACGTTCCATCAGGGCCAACTTCGCCATGCGTTAACAAAGCAAAATAATCAAAAGGACGCTTGACTTTCCTGAAGGGCTTACCATATTCAATCTCGGCTCCATACATGAAATGCTTATCATCCCAACGCTGGTCCAAATCGTCTTCATTGCGGCCACCATAGCGATAAATATTTCCAAAATGCGAACCAGAGCCTAAAAATACGGACAAGTCCATCGGGGTATTTCCCGTAATGCCATCGCGATTACCAAAAATTTTTCTTTGTAAGTAAGCGGAATGAGCGATACCAAAAGCGCCAACTTGATTGTACCAGGCAGATTCATCAACTCCATAAAGTTTGCGCGAAAGTCTGTAGAGAACTTCCCCATAAACAGCGCCGCCAATTGAGGTGGCTATCAAATCGTTAATGGAGGGGAATTCTGTCTCGGCAAACATTTCCCAAGTGTAGCTACCCAAAGCCGCAAACAGAAGGCTTCCATAAAATCCGTAACCCGCACCGCGAGCAAAGTTGTAGTAAGTCGCCCCTTGATATGGATGGCCATAAAAATTAATCGCCCAATGGTTATGATCCCATTGCCACCCTTCCTTTAAATTGCGTTTCCAGTATTTTGGCCCCGTACGCGCATACCTCTTATCGAGAACATAACGGTCCCATGCCCAAATAAATCCATTAAAGCCAAACACCTCACCCAAGACAATCAACGGATAGACTTCCTTGGGCTTGCTCAAAGCATCATTTTCGACAGTATCAGCAAACGTCGTGTTGGTAATAGTGTATCCAATATTGACGGAATCGTAAGGGGTTTCTTGCTGGGGGATAGAAAACAAAGGAACAACACCATGTGGCACTGGATTTACAAGTTCGGTATTCGGAACGTTCGGAAATTCCTCCCCCCAAGTATAGAACGAACAAAACAAAAGAACCATCAATAATTTGCGAATCATATTTCTCTCTTTTTTTAAAGCTAGAACTTTACTGAAAAAATTAAAGAGGAGTCTTGACGACTCCCCTAAAATAGAAAATGAATGACCAATTTTTAAGATAAACGGTTATTTCGTCTTGAGCAAGTTATCGAAATAGACAATTGTCTTTTCGAGGCCCTGGCGCAGAGGAATTGTCGGTTCCCATTTAAGAGCGCTCTTGGCAAGCGTGATGTCTGGGCGACGCATCTTGGGATCGTCACCGGGAAGCGGCTTGTAAACGATTTTGCTTTTGGAACCCGTGAGTTCGAGAACTTCTTTGGCAAGTTCGAGCATCGTGAATTCACCAGGATTGCCGATGTTCACCGGACCAATGATTTCGTCTTGGTTCATCATGCGGACAAAGCCTTCGATAAGGTCATCCACGTAGCAGAAACTGCGGGTCTGACTGCCGTCGCCATAGATAGTAAGGTCTTCGCCATTGAGCGCCTGCACGATGAAGTTTGAAACAACGCGACCGTCATTCGGGAGCATGCGCGGGCCGTACGTATTGAAAATGCGGACAATGCGGATATCGACCTTGTTTTGGCGGTGGTAATCCATAAAGAGCGTTTCGGCGACGCGCTTGCCTTCGTCATAGCAACTACGGATGCCGATGGGGTTCACGTTTCCCCAGTAGTCTTCGGTCTGCGGATGTACAGCCGGGTCACCGTAGACTTCGCTTGTAGACGCCTGCAAGATGCGGGCTTTCACGCGCTTTGCAAGGCCGAGCATGTTGATAGCGCCCATGACGCTTGTCTTGATGGTCTTTACCGGGTTGAACTGGTAATGGATTGGGCTTGCCGGGCAGGCCAAGTTGAAAATACGGTCCACTTCCAAAAGAATCGGTTCCGTAACATCATGACGAATAAGTTCAAAATTGCGGTTGTCTCGCAAGTGGGCTACATTCGCCATACGGCCTGTAAAATAATTGTCCAGGCAGATGACTTCATGTCCGTCATTCAAAAGTCTTTCGCAAAGGTGACTTCCTAAGAATCCAGCACCACCAGTAACTAAACAACGCATAATAACTCCATAAAAATTTCAACTCAACGGAAATATAGTAAAGACTTTTACAAAAACTGTTAGGAACGTTTTTTCTTGATAATAAACAGAGGACCAACAACAAGAAGCACACCTACGGCAAACGAAAGTATAGCGCTACGCGTAAAGCCTGCAACCACAAAACTGATAAAGCTAACCGTCGCCACCGACAATGCATAAGGCAATTGCGTGTTCACATGGTTCACGTGATTACACTCCGCACCGGCACTTGCCATAATCGTTGTATCTGAAATGGGAGAAATGTGGTCGCCACAAACGGCGCCCGCCATGCAAGCCGAAATCGAGATAATCATCAATTCCGGATCGATGCTGGAGAAAGCAGCAACGACAATCGGAATCAAGATGCCAAACGTTCCCCAAGATGTTCCCGTCGAGAACGCAAGTCCAATACCCACCAAGAAAATAATTGCCGGCATAAAGTTCATTAGCGCCGTAGCTTTTCCCGAAACGATACCTGCCACAAAATCCTTGGCACCAAGCGTATCGGTAACGCCCTTCAAGCTCCACGCAAGCACCAAAATGATAATAGCAGGAACCATCGCCTTAAAACCTTCGGGCACCGCTTCCAAGCACTTGCCGATTTTCAAGACATGACGCCCCAAATACCAAATTACAGTGGTAATAAACGCAGCAAAGCTACCATATACAAGGCCCACAGAAGCATCGCTACCGCCAAACGCATCGACAAAACCTTTGTGAGCATCGCCGCTTGCAAAAAATCCGCCCGTATAAATCAATCCGACCACGCAGAAGAAAATCAATGTCACAATCGGGAAAACCAAGTCGAGCACAGTTCCACGAGCTTGATCCATATTCGATTCTTCCATCTTTGCTTCTATCATTTCGGCCGCAGACTCATAATGTTTCATGGGGCCAAAATCAATTTTAAAAAGAACCAAGGTAAAAAGAGCTACTATTGTCAACAGCGCGTAGAAGTTGTACGGAATGGACTTGACAAACAAACCAAGGCCATCTTCGCCCTCGACAAAGCCAGTCACAGCAGCAGCCCAAGAACTGACCGGCGCAATAATGCAGATAGGCGCCGCCGTTGCATCAATCAAATACGCGAGTTTTTCGTGGCTCACCTTAAATTTATCCGTAACAGGGCGCATCACGCTACCCACTGTAAGGCAGTTAAAATAGTCATCGACAAAAATCAAAATGCCAAGAATGATGGTCGCTATTTGCGCACCGACCTTCGACTTGATATGCTGTTTCGCCCAATTGCCAAAAGCGGCTGCCGCCCCGGACTTGTTCATCAGCGCCACCATCGCGCCAAGCATCACAAGGAAAAAGAGAATACCCACATTCCACGGGTCGGACACCTGCTTGACCATGCCATTTTTAAAAACCGCATCCAAGAACAGCGGGAAGCTCCCTTGGCTAATGAAAAGGCCACCGATTACAATCCCGATAAAGAGGGACGAATATGCTTCCTTGGTGATGAGTGCTAGAATAATGGCAACGACTGAGGGGACCAAAGCCCAAAACGTGCCGTGAAAGAACGATACAACTTCAGCAGCTTGCTGTTCCATACATTTCTCCTGTTGTAGAGAAAAGTATAATTTTTTATAAAGGAAAAACGATTTTTTATAGAGATCCCCGCCACGAAACGAGTCCGGAGCAGGGATGACGTATAAAGGGGATTATAATCGCGAACTTAAATGCGCATCGAGATGTCGAGCGCCTTGACACTATGCGTGAGAGCACCGACAGAGATGAAGTCAAGGCCAAGCGTTGCAATTTGCTTAGCGCGTTCGAGCGTCATGTTGCCGGAACCTTCCACAAGGCACTTGTCGCCGCTTTCCTTGATAATCTTCAAGGCTTCGGCCATCATCTCGTTGCTCATATTGTCGAGCATGATGACATCGACACCCTTATTGAGGAGAGCGCGGAGCTGGTCGAAGTTTTCGACTTCCATTTCGACCATCAAGTTCTGCTTGTTATTCTTCTTGACGACTTCAAGCGCTTCGAGAACGCCACCGGCAGCTGCAATGTGGTTGTCCTTCACAAGCACCATGTCAAAGAGGCCCATGCGGTGGTTAGAACCGCCACCCACGCGAACGGCATACTTCTGCAAAGTGCGAAATCCCGGAATCGTCTTGCGGGTATCGAGAACCTTGGTCTTGCCGCCCTTCAGAGCTTCCTGGAACGTGTGTGCAACCGTTGCCACACCAGAGAGCTGCTGGATGAAGTTGAGGAGCGTACGTTCGCCCGTCAAAAGTTCGTGAGTCGTGCCATCGAGTTCGGCAATCAAATCGCCCTTCTTGACCACATCGCCATCTTTCTTGTGGAGCGTCACCTTGGCATTCGCCTTGAGTTCCTGGAACACAAGTTCGATAATCGGGAGGCCCGCAAGAACACCATCTTCTTTAGCAATAAGGCGAGCATGCTGCTTTTGGTCTGCGGGAATAGTCCATTCGCTGGTCACATCACCTGTGCGAACATCTTCCGCCAAAGCAAGGCGGATCATGGTTAAAGCATCTTCGGTTGGGAATACTGGAGTAGAATTATCGCCGTACATAGTTAGGTCTTAGGTTTTAGGTTGTAGGTTTTAGGTTATAATCCTTGAGTTTTAGGCAAAAAGGCTCTAGTTGCAGGACATTCTCTTTCGTTTTTTGGCGGCTTCGCCGCGACTATAAATCCTAACCCCTAATACCTATTACCTAACACCTTAATCACTGTGCGCCCTTTCCGGTCAGCACAACATAAACGGTTCGCACAAGAATCTGGAAGTCCAAAAGTAAGCTCATGTTTTCGTAATAGTACATGTCGTACTGGAGCTTGATTTGCACGTCCTCTATGCTCGTATCGTAGTGATGGCAAACCTGCGCCCAACCGGTTAACCCCGGCTTCATCTTAAGGCGACTGATGTAGAACGGAATCTGTTCGCGGAGCTTTCCGATAAACACGGCACGTTCTGGGCGTGGGCCCACCATGCTCATATCGCCTTTCAAAACACAAAGAATCTGCGGAAGTTCGTCAATGCGGGTTTTGCGCAAGAAATGGCCAATTCGCGTAATGCGCGGGTCTTTCTTGGTAGCCCACTGTGCACCATACTTTTCAGCATCAGTGCGCATTGTACGGAACTTATAAACCGTAAACGGCTTGCCATAAAGGCCAATGCGTTCTTGCGAATAAAATATTGGGCCATGGTCATCGAGCTTGATAGCTATTGCAGCAAACAAGCAAATCGGCAAAGAAACAAGTCCAAGGAACAAGCTAAAAACAATATCGATAACGCGTTTGACACGCACCTGCCAAGGCGGCATCGTAAATGCAAAAAGTTCCTGCAGTTCAAATCCGTAAACGAGATTCGCCTTAAAACGGCCATTCACAACGCTGTAAAGTTCAGGAACAATATAGATATGCAGTGGAAGTTCGCAAATCCAGACTAGCACGCGCATAATCTCTTGCGGAGATGTACTATCGTGTGCAATGATAATGCCACTGACCTTGTGCTTTTTTACAAGCGCAGGCAAGTCAGAATACTTCCCGAGAACGGGGACTTTTGCAAATTCCTTCGGCAAGACCTGATAACGTTCATCGACAAAGCCAACAACACGTTGACCACGAGCCGGGGTCTTGGCAAGATCTTCTGCAATCTTTCGACCAGCCTCCGTAGCCCCAAGAACAAGAATGTTGTTCGCCCCATACCCCTTACGGAGCAAAGCCCGTAAAAAGATATAGATGGACATGCGGAAAAAACCGACAAGCATAATAGCAAGGCCACCATAGATAAAAATCCACGGGAACCTGGAGCCATAGAGGTAGCCTTCATTCAACGGTTGGTTCGTGAAAACCTTCCCCATGAATTCGGCACCAAAAAGACAAATAATTATCAAGACCACACCAATGATAACAGCGCGAAGCACGCGCAACACCTGATGCGTTCTTGAAAGCAATAACCATGATCGATACAATCCGGCAAAGGCAAACAAGCCAAGCCACCCGATATTCAAGACAAGCCCGTAATGCCAGTAGCTATCGAACGTCTTGGTCGGGTCAAACTTGTCTAGGATCCAACCACTATGGAACTGAACCCAAAACGCCAAGGCGAAGCAAATCGACAAAGCTGCAAAATCCGAAAGGATTAAGAGAATTCGTTCCATGGTAGTTGCACGAATCATAGATGACCTTTAATTAAGCGAGGAAGCGGATGACCTGGCTCTTCTCGACGATTTCCGGGAGAGCGTTCACAGCATCGACAGCCTGGGTAAGCTTGCTATCGAGCGTCTTTTCCGTAATGACGACGATGGAGACCTTGCCCGGATCGTTGACGTCCTTCTGGATAATCGTTTCGATAGAGATGTTGTTGTCAGCGAGGATCTTCGTAATCTTGGCGAGCACACCGCAAGCATCACGAGATGCAAAGCGGAGGTAATAGCGAGCGCTAGTTTCGGAAATAGGAACGAGCGTTGCTGAATTTTCGACATTGAACCAGCCCATCGGGAGCGCCTTGCGAGAACCCACGTCGGTAGAACGAGCGAGGGACACGAGGTCGGCCACAACAGCAGATGCAGTCGGGAGACGACCAGCACCGGCACCGGTCTGGAGCGTTTCGCCGAGGTTGTCGCACTGGAGGTAAACAGCGTTCAAAACGCGGTTCACGCTAGCGAGCTGGTGGTCAAGCGGCACAAAGCACGGATGGACACGGGCGTCCACGCGTTCGCCTTCGCGGCGGTAAATGCCGAGAAGCTTCACGCAGCAGCCAAGTTCCTTGGCGATAGCGATATCCTGAGCGGTAATCTTGGAAATGCCGGAAACGTAAATCTTTTCGAAGTCTACGCGATGGCCACTGCAGAGGCTAGCAAGGAGAGCCGTCTTGTGGGCGGAGTCGATGCCTTCGATATCGAAAGTCGGGTCAGCTTCAGCAAAGCCGAGGCGCTGGGCGTCCTTCAAAACGACATCAAAGTCGAGACCTTCTTCGGCCATACGGCTGAGGATGTAGTTGCAAGTACCGTTGATAATGCAGCTCAAGCTTTCAACCGTAGAACCGAGCAAGCCTTCCTGGAGGCTGCGGATGATAGGAATGCCACCGCCAACAGCAGCTTCGAACAGCACATGCAAGCCCTTGCTTGCAGCAAGCGGGAAAATTTCGTGGCCATACTTGGCGAGGAGAGCCTTGTTTGCAGTAACCACATGCTTGCCACTTTCGAGAGCGGCGAGAATCCACTTGCGCGGCATGTTGTAGCCACCAGCGAGTTCTACAAGCACATCAATATCATTACCGGCAATCATTTCGTCGGCGTTGGTCGAAACCTTATAACCCTTAGCCTTATACGGTGCAACTTCTTCTTCAGACTTGGCGCAGATGCAGGAGAGTTCAAGTTCAACTCCCAATTTTTCCTTATATTCTGCAATTTTCTGTTCAAGAATCTGAATGACACCACCACCAACGGTACCCGTGCCAATTA
The DNA here is from genome assembly GCA_902776765.1 of Fibrobacter succinogenes. Lineage (GTDB taxonomy): Bacteria > Fibrobacterota > Fibrobacteria > Fibrobacterales > Fibrobacteraceae > Fibrobacter > Fibrobacter succinogenes_N. Next base: position 8,679 of record CACYRP010000001.1, on the reverse strand, counting down.
AACCAATACGCAACATATAGCGTCTCCATTTTAAATTTTACAGAGTAAATATAGTAATTAGTAAGAGGTTAGAGGTATGGGGACGGGGCTAACGCCCCTCCGAGGCTTGAGCATCTACTCATAACTAAAGTTCCCTCAAAGCCTTGTTTACGCAAATCGACCTCAAACCTCAAAGTGAGCTACGCGAGCGACCTCACCCTCATTCTTTTTTTGCTACATTTAAGTTTATGGAACAGGAAGCCGTAAATCCAGCAATTGGTTCGATACTTAATGAACAAAAGTTAAAGAACATTGTTTACCCAGCCCGACTCTTCAAGGCTAGGCTTAATGAAGAATTTCTCCGCGCCAACCGTACACGCAAACCGTTCCTTTTTATAAAGATTTACGCACACCAATTTGACGTACTCGGTTGGGGCCGCCCATCTAAAATTGTCGAAAACACTTGGAAAATCAGTGTTCTCACGATGTTTTCGCACCTGCGCTTTATCGATGTGCTAGGCTACCTCTCCGATAATAGCGGTATCGGCATCATCCTTTTGAATTCTGACATGAGCACGCTTGAAAGTATCCGCAAGGAAATACTTCACAAGCTCAACGACGCAGGGCTCATCCAGGCGCTCCGCCACAAACCGAAAGCCCCGATTTTCCAGGCATACCTTTACACGGGCTACCAGGAAAAAGACAATCTCGAAATGAAAGACAAGCTGAAGGAGTTCAACAGCACCAACGGAAGCTTCTTCACGCTCAACAGGCTCAACCTTTCGGATATATGGGTTCACCCGCACAAAATCCGCTTTAGGCATATCATTAAAAGGAGCTTCGACATCACATTCACAGCGGCGTCACTGATTGTCCTATCACCACTCCTGCTGTTCTGTGCACTCGCCGTCAAAGTCAGCGACCCTAAAGGCCCTGTGATTTTCAAGCAGACACGTGTAGGTAAAAACGGGGCTCTGTTTACCATGTACAAGTTCCGCAGCATGTACGCAGATGCTGAAGAACGCAAAAAAGAACTCATGGCCCTAAACGAAACTGGCGGTAAGACCTTCAAGATGAAGAACGACCCGCGAATCTATCCGTTCGGTCATATTCTTCGCAAGTTCAGTCTCGATGAACTGCCTCAGCTCATCAACATTCTCAAAGGCGAAATGTCCATCGTTGGACCTCGCCCGCCAATTCCATCCGAAGTGGCCGAATACGAGCCGTGGCACAGCATGCGTCTTTCTGTAACGCCAGGCCTTACCTGCATTTGGCAAGTCAGCGGCCGAAGCAACATTCCGTTCGAAGGTCAAATGCGCCTCGACAACGACTACATCCGCCGAGACGGCAAAATCGCAGACGACTTCAAGCTCATTCTCAAAACGTTCAAGGTCGTATTCAAAGGCGACGGAGCGTATTAGTTCAGGCTAGTTACTAGAACTTAGTTACTAGTTAATAGTTAATAGTTACTAGTTAATAGTTAGAAGTTACTAGAATACTTAAAAGACAAGATGCTGTGGAGCAACTCTAGTAACTAGTAACTTAAAACTTCAAACTGCGACGAAGTCGCCCTAGTAACTAGTAACTCAAAACTTGGAACTGTTGCGAAGCAACCTCAGTAACTAGTAACTTAAAACTTCAAACTGCGACGAAGTCGCCCTAGTAACTAGTAACTAGTAACTCAAAACTCAGAACTGTTGCGAAGCAACCTCAGTAACTTAGAACTCAGAACTGTTGCGAAGCCCGAGTGGATCGGGCTTTTTTCGTGACGAGCGTCACAATAAAATCATATTGGAACTTCATACTATATTTAGTATCTTTATCTCTCGGTGTATGGATATACCGGTGTAGGGATATATCCGGTGTAATTAAGGAGTGAAACATGAAAAAATATTTGATTTCTACGGCGCTGCTCGCCGCTAGCGCATTTGCAGCAAGCGTTACCGTCAATCCGAGCACAACGGCCCAAAAGGTCACTGGTTTCGGTGGCGCCAGCGTTTATTACCAGAGTTGGATCAAGAATCTCCCCGCAGCAGATCAAGAAGCACTTTTCGACACAGCTTTTACAGGGCTCAATATTTCCCTTTTGCGCGTTGGCAACTGGTATCAGGACGAAGATATCTCGAAAGTTCAGGACGACATCGACATCGTCAAGGCAGCCAAGAAACGTCTCGGCGACCACATGAAAATCCAGATGTCCAGCTGGTCGGCACCGGCAAAGCTCAAGCCGAGCAACAGCTTGAACGGTCAAGATGGACATTCCAAATCCGACAAGACTTTGAAGAAAGCTAACGGCGATGCTTACGGCGCCTACGCCTACACAGACTTTGCCAACTGGTGGAAGAAGAGCCTCGAAGCCTACAAGGCCGCCGGCATCTCTCCGGACTACGTTTCTATCCAGAACGAGCCCGACATGGAAGCCACCTACGAAGAGACCCTCTTCGAACCGACCGAAACTAATGAAATCGCCGGTTACAAGGAAGCTTTGAACGCCGTCTATGATGCCGTGAAGGGACAAACCAAGTTGATTGGCCCGGAACCTCTCGGCATTGGCTACAGCAACTTCGAAAAGTACGCCAAGGAACTCGACGCCAACAAGCTCGATGGCTATTCCTACCACCTTTACCATGCAGGCGACGGGAACGACAACTCCGGTAACAACTACCTGAATCCGGAAAATTTCCGTAAGCCCATGAAGGCCATTGCCGATGTTTACGGTAAGGGAGACAAGCCCATCATCATGACTGAATTCTGCCCGATGCTCGACGAGCCGCGCGAAAAAGACATGCTCGGTCTCGCCCAGATTATGCAGATTGGCTTTACCGACGGTCGCCTCTCCGGTTACATCGCTTGGCAACTCTTCTGGGGTTACCATTCCCAGATGATCGGCGTTTGCCCAGGTGCCGGTTGGGACCTTGACGGTAGCGGCAAATACGTTTGCGACGAAGCCGGTTTCAAGATTTTCCCGGAATACCACGCCATGCGTCACTTCTCCAAGTTCGTGAATCCAAGTGCAAGAGTCATTGCCTCCTCGACTGCCGAAGCAAATCTCAAGACGGTCGCCTTCCTCAGTGCAAACGGCGATTCCATCTCGACCATCCTTATCAATACGGGTAGCACAGCAATCCAGCTCGACAATCCGGGCATTACAGGCTATGGCCTCATCACCGCCGTGCAATCCAAGGAAAACGGCCTCAAGAGCAAGAACATTTCTGTTGCAGCATGCACCGTTCTTCCGGCCCGTTCCATCACGACACTCGTTTACAAGAAGGGCGCAGCCGCTTCCACTATCGCAACATGCAAGGACGAAACAAGCGACTCCAGCTACGTCGAACCGATTATCGTTCCGACCGATGACGTCGTCATCGTCGATTACACCACAACGACCGACGTTTCTACCTGGCAGGCCATGGATGACAAGCTCTCCGCAGTCACCTACGGCACAACAGCAATTGATGGCATCGCCGGTTACGCCAGCGTTCCGCTCGCCGGCTGCGACCAGTCCGAAGAATCTTGCGGTTACCAGAACCAGCTCTTGAATATCAGCGCCGAAGGCGCCAAGGCTCTCGCTTCTTGCGCAAGTCTTGTCATCACCATGCGCAGCCAGGGCACTTCCGATGCATACGTAAACGTGGGCGGTGCAGCAGGCGGTAGCTGGGTCGATTACGAATACGGCAAGCTCGCCGCAGGTTCCAAGTGGAGCGAAACCAAGGTTTCCCTCAAGAAAGAAGGCGAAAACGGCTCGACCGCCCTCACCTTCAACAGCGAATCCGCAGGCATTTACATTGCAAAGATTGTCGCTACAGGTTGTACGGGCACAGGATCTGCAATCAAGATGCCTCGCCACTATGCATTCGACGACAGCAAGATGCAAGCCATGATTTTCGACTTGAACGGCAACCTCGTGTGGAAGGGCTTAAAGGGCGACGCTCTCAATAGCAACGGAACCCTCAAGCCGAGCATCCGCCAAGGCGCCTACATCTTGAAGACCAAGAACAACGCCATTCGCGTCATCAAGAAGTAAATCGTTGACTAAATACAATTGACAGTTTGCAGAAAGCGGCTCGCGGAAGCGAGCCGTTTTCATTTTTACCTTACATACGAAAAAGGCACCTGGTGGAGATCCAGGTGCCTTGGAGCTGTATTATGTGAGACTTTTAGTGTATGTTATGATTAGTGGCTATCAGGATTGGGATCCATATCAGTTACGCAGCGGATTGAGAACGCATACTTTCTATTATTTGCTGCAACCGTACCCTTACCTAAGTCATCAATGACCATACCATAAGCTTGCTTGTCATTACTACCATCAACAGCCGTTCCAGACCAGAAGTATGCTTCCTCAGTAGATGCTTCGCCATAGAATCCTAAGAAGTTCACGTTGAAGTCAACTGTAACTTCCTCTTCATCGATAATATTAACAACAAGACCTGCGAAACTACCCTTTGAGAGTTCAGCCAATTCAGCAAGATCTTCGAGATCTTCTTTTTCCGGTAGCCACCATCCCACAGGGCATGCACCGAATTGATTATCAACGGGTTTAAGGCCAAGAACAGAAAGTTTATCAACTGTTGTACCATCAACAAATTCGCGACTCAAAACCTTTCTCAAGTCACCATCACCAACTGCCGCGTTCCAGGTATAGAAACGTCCTTCAGTTGCTTCATAGTTTTCAAAGGCTTCGTTTTCGTATTTGACCTTACCCATAATCACATCAAGAGACCATGTTGTATCAGCATCAGGATTTTCTCCCGTTACAGACTCAAGAACCTTCTTCGGAAGTTTGTACTCGAAAGCCAAGTTTTCTGTCATCCAATACAGATCACCAATCTTGGCATACTTGTAAACATGATCATCACGCTCATCGCAGAACTGTTTAGCTCCATCATAAGACACGGAACCACACTTCAGCGGTGTAACATCGTCAAGGCAGGAATTCTGGAGGGTAGTAAGGGTTTTATAGAAGGATCCATAACTAATTTCGTCAATGTTCCCAGCACCCGTAATTGCAATCAAATTGCCAAACAAACCTTCACTACTGCTACTAGAGCTGTTTGAAACACTAGATGAAGACAAGCTCATACCAATTGTACTATAAGCGGTTTCAAGAGATGTAAGGTTTGTAGCACCTCCGCAGTACGCATAGATAGAGTCTGTTTTTCCATCAAAAGCCTTACCGCAGAATTCCTGTTTACCAAATTCCTTGCCACCGCACTTCGGGGTAATAATGCCATTCCAGCAGAATTCACCGTCTTTAGTTGCACGAGATTTTACAAACTGAACTTTATTGTCAACTAAGTCGACAGAGCCGTCTTTATTTCTCTTTATTTCAGCGCACAATGGGACAACCTTGCCATTATCACAGTATTCCGTATTAACCGTATAGGCCCCACCATTGCACTTGTCATAGATCTTACCAAGTACGCAGAACTTGTCGACAGGATCATACGGATCAATACCGCAAACAGCCTTATACATAGTCATCGGTTCTGCATCACCGCAAGTGAGTTCATAGACACCATTACCCTTATCCGTGGTGGTGCAATTCGAGCTACCTGCAGCGGCGTCCTTACCGTCCCAAACGGTTCCAACGACCTCGCCATCGCAAGACATTTCGATACCATTTCGGCCATCCTTGGTGACTGTCGTAGCAGAGCAGTTTTTACCATCTTTACCATTCAAAAGTTTGGTAATCGTGCCACTACAGTTGATTAATATACCATCATCTGCAGCTTGAGTCGCGCAATCTTGACCATTGGTTCCATTCTTGATGACGCCAACCTTGGTAGCACCGCAGTAGACATCGTAACCAGAGTTATCGGGCAGTGCAGCTACAGAGCAACCATCGCCCTTGTCCCCCTTATCGCCCTTTGCACCTGTTTTACCGGTATCGCCCTTTGAGCCGTTAACACCAGCAGCCCCCTTTGCTCCATTCTTACCGTTCAGCAACACGCCTACGGAGTCGCCGCCGCAAAGAACTTTATAGCCAGAACCATCTTTAAGTGCAGACACCTTACAGCTAGTTCCGTCTTTACCATTAAGGCCATTGACACCATCTTTTCCGTTAATGCCATCATCGCCGGAACACGCGAAGAGCGTAAATAAGAGTGCGGCACAGCCCGCAACACTAAGGTTTTTGTATTGCATAATATGCTCCCTTGTTGATTTTCTCCAATCTTTGTGAAAAACTTTCACAAAAGAAATTTTACATTAATTTTTGCAAAAATATTAAAAAGAACTTACAAATATTATACCAACTTGGAATAACACGTCATTTTTCTTTCAATTTTATTACATAAATAGTACAAATACAGATATGAATTCTTATAAATATTTGGTGTTTTTCATTTAAATTGGGCATTTTCTAAAATTCTGAAAATCAGACAAAATAAAAGAAAGCAAGATATACATCAAAATGTAAAATTATATTTACAATATAAGCTTTTATGCCATTATTGTGCTTTATGACGTTTTTTAAACCAATCCAAGAAAATAAAGCAAAATGACATCAAAAAAAAAAGCCCGCACATGGCGGGCAGAGTTTGTTTTTAAAATTATAAATAAGCGTTTACAGAAATGCAATGGGGTTAAGCCCAATTTTCGGCCTTGAGTTCGCGGCCCCAGATTTCCTTGACCACGTCTTCGACCTTGCGGTTTTCGAAAAGCATCTGGTAAACGGCTTCGACAATCGGCATTTCGACGCCAAGTTTCTTGGCAAGAGCGCGAGTGCTGCGGCAGGTCGGGACACCTTCAGCAATCATCTTCATGCCAGCAAGCACCTGGTCGAGCGTTTCGCCCTTACCAATGTGTTCACCCACATAGCGGTTACGGCTATGCTGCGAAAGGCAGGTCACAATGAGGTCGCCCATGCCGGCAAGGCCTGCAAACGTTTCGGGCTTTGCACCGAGAGCCTTGCCCAAACGGCACATTTCGGCCTGACCACGGGTGAGGATGGCGGCGCGGGTATTATCACCGATCTTGAACTTGCCACCAGCTTCGAGGCCATAAAGCACACCAGAAGCAATGGCAATCACGTTCTTCACGGAACCACAGAGTTCCACACCGACAATGTCGGTCGAAGTATAGACGCGGAGGTAAGAGCAGCTCATGGCCTTCTGCACGATTTTTGCAGAGTCTTCATTCACGCAAGCGGCGACAATGGCGGTAAGCACGTGGCGGCTCACTTCTTCGGCGTGGGACGGACCGCTAAAAGCAACCATCTTGTCTTCGGTAAGCCAAGGCACCTTTTCGAGGATAACTTCGCTCATGAGCTGGTCTGTGCCTTCGAGAATGCCCTTCGTAGCGCAAACAACGATTGGTTCCTTGCCCTTTTCTGGAGTCCAAGAGCCAAGATTTGCGGCAACGCCAGCCATAAACTGAGACGGAACCACAATAAGAACCATATCACAGCCGTTCAATGCGGCATGCATATCGGTCGTGTACTTAAAATCAGCCGGGAAAATAACGCCAGGGAGCTTGTCCTTGTACTGGTGCTCCGTAGAAAGCAAATCGACTTCTGCTTGAGAATTGGTCCAAAAAGTAAGTTCGTTCTTGTTTTCGTAAACAACTTGGCCAAGCGTAAGACCCCAGCCGCCAGTACCTAAAACTGTAACTTTCATCTTGAAATTCCTAATAAAAAATGGTTAGTGATTAGCGGCTAGTGGTTAGGATTTATGAATTAAGAATTAAAAATTAAAAATTAAGAATAAAAATTTCATTTTTAATTTTTCTTCTTTAATTTTTCATTTTTATTATCCTGTTTACTGACCACTGTTTACTAATCACACGTTTTAGCCTATAATCTACAATAATTTGAAGCTATATAGCTAGCATTATTCAAAAAATGTATAGGAGATTCCCGCCAGAGTTTACCCCGGTCTATGTACCGGAGCGGGAATGACATGGGAACCGAGATGGCGTCCCCCGTATGCATTACGCCTTAAACCTTTACAAAAAGGTGCCCCCAGCACAAAGGCCGGGATGACAATGCAAACGCCCTTACTTTTTTCTCTTGCTGCCGAAGCCGTTTTCAGTGCCGTTGAGGAGGCGCTTGATGTTGGACTTGTGCTTCACGATGACGAACACAGCGACAATCACGGCGAGAATCATCTGGCCGAGGTTAATGCTTTCAAAATAGTATTCCGGGCAAACATAGCCAAACACAGAAAGTACGCCGAGAAGCCCGCACCCGAAAATGCTACCGACGGAGACATATTTCGTGGTGACCGTGAGGATAATCCAAAGGGCAAATGCGCAAAGGACGGTCAGCGGAGAAATCGCAAGAAACACGCCAAGAGCGGCGAGCACGCCCTTACCACCGCGGAAACCGGCAAAGCAAGTGAAGCTGTGACCGAGAATCACGAGGAGGCCAGCAACAAGTGGAACCCAAGCGCTATAATCGGCACCGCCAGCGGCGACCTGAGCTTCACACATTTTCTGTGCGATAAACGGTCCAAAGAAGCCCTTCAAAAGGTCCATGAACACAACGGGGAGCGCAGGTTTCCATCCAAGCACGCGGAATGTATTCGTAAGGCCCGCATTCTTGGAGCCGTAATCACGAATGTCAAAGTCCTTACCTTTCGCGAGTTTTGCGATCCAGATGGCGCTGGGGATCGACCCCAGCAAGTACGCTATTGGAAGACTCAGTAAACTGTTCAAGTTCTTCATCCTTTCTGAGGGTTAACTTTCTATCGAAATTCA